>NZ_JBJZOH010000012.1:0-177498 GCF_047200595.1 Streptomyces sp. MS19
GGGGGACCTGGATGGGTCAGCTGGCCGCGGCGATCTCCGGCGCCGGCTCGGCGTCGTAGTTGGCCGGGCCGAAGTTGTCCTCCACGGCCTGGTCCCAGGAGCCGTCCTCCACCATCTGCTGGAGCGCGTCGTTGATCTGCGACTGCAGCTCGGTGTCGTCCTTCGCGACACCGATGCCGTAGTTCTCGTCGCTCAGCTCAAGGCCGGCCAGCTCGAACTTGCCCACGTTCTGGTCCTGCGCGGCGTAACCGGCCAGGATGGAGTCGTCCGTGGTCAGGGCGTCCACCTGCTCGTTCTCCAGGCCGGTCAGGCACTCGGAGTAGGTGCCGCGCTCCAGCAGCTGGGCGTCGGGAGCCAGTTCGTCCTTGACCCGCTGGGCCGAGGTCGAGCCGGTGACCGAACACAGGGTGAGGTCGTTGATCTCCTCCGGGGTGGAGACGGCCTCACCGGCGCGCATCAGCAGGTCCTGGTGCGCCAGGAAGTACGGGCCGGCGAAGGAGACGCTCTCCTCGCGCTCGGGGGTGATCGAGTAGCTGGCGACGATGAAGTCCACGTCACCGCGGGAGAGCATGTTCTCGCGCTCGGCGCTGGGGGACTCGACGAACTCGATGTTCTCGGGCTCGTAGCCCAGCACACCGGCGACATACGTGGCCACGTCCACGTCGAAGCCGGTGAAGTCGCCGTCCGGGGTCTTCAGGCCCAGGCCCGGCTGGTCGAACTTGATGCCGACGGTGATGGTGTCGCCACCGCCGCTGCCACTGCCCCCACCGCTGCTGCCGCCCTCGTCGTCATCGGAGCCGCACGCCGTGGCGGTCAGGGAGATGGCGAGGATGGAAGCGGCCAGCGCGCTTGCCTTGCGGAAGTTCATGAGTGATGTGTCCTTTTTGTGTCTGAAAGGTCGTGCATAAGAAAGTGCGAGCGGGTGCCGGCTCAGTGAGCGAGGATCTTCGAGAGGAAGTCCCGGGCCCGGTCGCTCTGCGGGTTGTCGAAGAACTGGTGGGGGTCGGCCTCTTCGACGATCCGCCCGTCAGCCATGAAGACCACGCGGTTGGCCGCGGACCGGGCGAAGCCCATCTCATGGGTGACGACAACCATGGTCATGCCCTCTTCGGCCAGCTGCTTCATGACCTCAAGGACCTCGTTGATCATCTCCGGGTCCAGCGCGGAGGTGGGCTCGTCGAAGAGCATCACCTTCGGCTTCATCGCCAGCGCGCGGGCGATGGCCACACGCTGCTGCTGCCCGCCGGAGAGCTGTGCGGGGTACTTCTCGCACTGGTTGCCGACGCCGACCCGCGCGAGCAGGTCGCGCGCCCGCTTCTCGACCTCGGCCTTGTTCTCCCTGCGGACCTTGATCGGGCCCAGCATGACGTTCTCAAGAACCGTCTTGTGCGCGAAGAGGTTGAACGACTGGAACACCATGCCGACCTCGGCGCGCAGCCGCGCCAGACCGCGGCCCTCCTCCGGGAGGGGCTGCTTGTCGATCGTGATGGTGCCGGAGTCGATCGTCTCCAGGCGGTTGATGGTCCTGCACAGCGTCGACTTGCCAGAACCGGAAGGACCGATCACGACGACGACCTCGCCGCGCTTGATGGTCAGGTTGATGTCCTGGAGGACGTGCAGCGCACCGTAGTGCTTGTTCACATCGCTCAGGACGACCAGGTCTTCCGCCAGGGGTGCGACATCCTGCGGTTTCTTGATCAGCGCCGCGTCGCTCATCGTGCGTTGCTCCGTCCTCGTCGGTTGGGACGGGACACTAGCCAGCGCGCCGACACAGCGTCAGCAGATCTGAGCGGAACTTGAGCATCACGATGTGATCGCGGTCTCGTAGCTCCGCGTGATCAAGAAGGGCCCTCGGGTGAGCACCGCATAACGGAAGCGTTCCCCTCCTCCTACCCCCCTTGACGCGGACCATGAACATCCGCGTGGATGCGTCTTACGGGAGCCGTGTACCAGGAAGAGGAGGGCACGGGGGAGATGAGACTGCTACTGGTCGAGGACGACGAGCACGTCGCAGCCGCCCTGGTCGCGGTACTGACGCGGCACGGTTTCGACGTGACCCGGGCCAGGGGCGGCGAGGAGGCCATCACCCACCTGCGCACCCGTACGTTCGGCGTCGTCCTGCTCGACCTCGGCCTGCCCGATCTGGACGGCTTCGAGGTGTGCGGACGCATCAGGCGCATCGCGGCCGTCCCCATCATCATGGTCACCGCGCGTGCCGACATCCGCTCCCGCATCCACGGCCTCAACCTCGGCGCGGACGACTACGTCGTGAAGCCCTACGACACCGGCGAACTGCTCGCGCGCATCCACGCCGTCGCCCGCCGCACCGGCCCCGAGGAGGAGCCGGCGGCTCCCGAGGCGCGGGAGGGCGTACTCTCACTCGGACCGATCACCGTCGAGCTGGCCACCCGCCAGGTGTCCGTGGACGGCCGGCAGGTCGCGCTCACACGCAAGGAGTTCGACCTGCTCGCCCTGCTCGCCCAGCGCCCCGGGGTCGTCTTCCGCCGTGAGCAGATCATCAGCGACGTGTGGCAGACGAACTGGAAGGGCACCGGCCGTACCCTGGAGGTGCACGTCGCCTCACTGCGGTCGAAGCTGCGGCGGCCCGAGCTCGTCGAGACCGTACGCGGCGTCGGCTACCGCCTGGCCGTTCCCGCCGCCTGACCCCGGGCCCTCACTCCATGCGCTCACGCCTCCTCCCGCTGCTCATCGTCCTGCTGGCCGGTGTCATGCTCGCCCTCGGCATCCCGCTGGCCGCCAGCCAGGCACGCGACGAGCAGCAGCGCGTCGTCGTCGACCGGATCGACGACACCGCCCGCTTCGCCTCGCTGGCCCAGTCCGTGACGGACCCCGACCCCGAGGACCCGTCGCCGCGGTCCACGCTGGCGGAGGAGCTGGCGATCTACCACGACGTCTACGGGATCAGGGCCGGGGTCTTCCAGCGCGACGGGAAGCCGCTGGCCACCGCGCCCGGCGACTGGGAGCCGCCCGGCGGCGGCACCGGCGCGGAGTTCTCCGAGGCCCTGGCCGGCCGCCGCAGCGAGGGCCCGAGCCAGGTCTGGCCCTGGGATCTCGACCGCACCCTCGTCGTCGCCTCCCCGGTGATCAGGGACGGCGACGTGATCGCGGTCGTCGTCACCGAGTCGCCCACCGGGCCGCTGCGCTCCCGCATCCTCGCGGGCTGGCTGCCCATCGCGCTCGGCGAGGCGGCGGCGATGCTGCTCGCCGTGCTGGCCGCCGTCCGCCTGACCGGCTGGGTCCTGCGGCCCGTCCGCGTCCTGGACAAGGCCACCCACGAGATCGCCACCGGCCGCCTCACCGCCCGCGTCGCCGCGGCGGGCGGGCCGCCCGAGCTGCGGCGGCTCGCCGACTCGTTCAACGAGATGGCCGACAACGTCGAGGAGGTCCTCGAACAGCAGCGCGCCTTCGTCGCCGACGCCTCCCACCAGCTGCGCAACCCGCTCGCCGCCCTCCTCCTGCGGATCGACCTGCTGGGCCTTGAGCTGCCCGAGGGCAACGAGGAGATCGCGTCCGTCAAGGCCGAGGGCAAGCGCCTGGCGAAGGTACTCGACGGGCTGCTCGACCTCGCCCTCGCCGAGCACACCCCGGCCGACGTGCGCGTGACCGACGTGGCCGCGCTGGTCGCGGAACGGGTCGCGTCCTGGCGGCCGGTCGCCGACCAGAAGGACGTGGACCTGATGCTCGCCGGCCCGGTCGCCGTCACCGGCTGGGCCGACCCCGTCGGGCTGTCGAGCGCGCTCGACGCGGTGGTGGACAACGCGCTGAAGTTCACGCCGGCGGGCGGCCAGGTCACCGTGACGGTCTCCTCGCCCGGCGAGTTCGCCGAGTACGTGCGCATAGAGACCACCGACACGGGACCCGGCCTCGACGAATCCGAGCTGGACCGCATAGGCCGCCGCTTCTGGCGCAGCGGACGGCACCAGAACGTCGGCGGCTCCGGGCTCGGCCTGTCCATCGTCGCCGCCCTGCTGGCCGCGGGCGGCGCGCGCATCCACTACGGGCACGCCGAGCCCCGCGGCCTCAAGGTCACCGTGGACGTGCCGCGGGACCGGCCCGAGCGGGGGCCGGTCCCGCCGGCACCGTCAGCGGCCGGCGGCAGATGACAGACGCAAGGTGAGGATCTCGAACGGCCGCAGCGCCAGCGTCACGCCGCCGTCCGCGCCCACCTCGTACGCAGGGGCGTCCTCCAGCGGGCGCTCCAGCAGGTCCGTCGCCATGACCGACGCCAGGGGCAGGCCCGCGCGGAGCGTCCCCGCGGCCCGGCCGCCCGACGCCTCGTAGAGCCGCAGCACGACGTCGCCGCTGCGGTCGTCCGCCAGCTTCACCGCCTCGATCACGATGTCCCCCGCCGCCGTCTCCACCGCGGCCAGCGGTGCGACGGCCTGCGAGCCCGTGACGGAACGCTCCGGCAGGTTGATCCAGTGGCCCTCGCGCACGGCGTCCGCGACGGTCGCGCCCGGCACCAGCGCGTACCGCAGGCGGTGGGTGCCCTGGTCGGTCTCCGGGTCCGGGTAGCGTGGCGCGCGCAGCAGCGACAGCCGTACGGTGGTCGTCTGCCCGCCGTCCGCCCGCACGTCGCGCGTGACGTCGTGCCCGTACGTCGAGTCGTTGACCACCGCCGCGCCCCAGCCGGGCTCGCCCACGCGCAGCCAGCGGTGCGCGCAGATCTCGAACTTGGCCGACTCCCACGTCGTGTTGGTGTGCGTGGCCCGCTCCACGTGCCCGAACTGCGTCTCCGCCGCCGACACGTCCGCCTTCACGTCCAGCGGGAACGCCGCCTTGAGGATCTTCTCCCGCTCGTGCCAGTCGATCTCGGTGTCGATCTCCAGCGCCCGCGCCCCCGGCCGCAGCGTCAGCCGCTGCGTGACCCGGGACGAGCCGAACGCGCGCGTCACCTCGACCGTGTCCGGCGCCGCGAGCGTCAGCGACTCGACGGCGACGAGGTCCGTCACCCGGTTCCGGTAGAACTCGTCCACGTCCCAGGCGTCCCACAGGTTCGGCAGGTCGGGGTGGAGCTGGAGCAGGTTGCCCGCCCCGCCCGGGGCGATCGCGTCGCGACCCGCCGCCAGGTCCACCGCCGAGACGACGAGCCCGCGCCCGTCGACCGCGACCCGCAGCAGCCCGTTGTCCAGCGTGAAGCCGCCGTCCTCGCGCCGCGTGGACGTCACGGGCGCGCCGGGCGCCGCACCGCGGACCGCCGCGCCGCCGCCCTCGACGCCGTCCCGCGCGTGCGGCGCCGCGTTGAACACCACGGTGTCCGCGCCCTCGCCCGCCAGCGCGCGCTGCGCCGCGCCGACGATCGCCAGCAGCTCGTCCCGCACCCGCGCGTACGTCTCCCGCGCCTCGCGGTGCACCCAGGCGATCGACGAGCCGGGCAGGATGTCGTGGAACTGGTGCAGCAGCACCGTCTTCCACAGCCGGTCCAGGTCCTCGTACGGGTACGCGTAGCCCGGCACCCGCACCGCCGCCGTGGCCGCCCACAGCTCGGCCTCGCGCAGCAGCGACTCGCTCCGCCGGTTGCCCTGCTTGGTCTTGGCCTGCGACGTGTACGTGCCCCGGTGCAGCTCCAGGTACAGCTCGCCGACCCACACGGGCGCGTCCTCGCCGTACTCCTCGTGCGCCGCCCGGAAGAACGCCTCGGGCGGTTCGATCTCCAGCCGCGGCGAGCCCTCCAGGTCCCGCACCCGCCGCGCGCGCCCGAGCATCTCGCGGGTCGGGCCGCCCCCGCCGTCACCGAAGCCGAAGGGCACCAGCGAACGCGTGCCCCGGCCCTTCTCGCGGTAGTTGCGCGCGGCGTGCGCCAGCTCGTCGCCGGTCACCTCCGCGTTGTACGTGTCGATCGGCGGGAAGTGCGTGAAGATCCGCGTGCCGTCGATGCCCTCCCACCAGAACGTGTGGTGCGGGAACGCGTTGACCTGGCTCCAGGAGATCTTCTGCGTGAGGAACCACCGCGAGCCCGACAGCTTGACCAGCTGCGGCAGCGCCCCGGTGTAGCCGAACGAGTCGGGCAGCCACACCTCGCGCGTCTCGACGCCGAACTCGTCCAGGAAGAACCGCTTGCCGTGCACGAACTGCCGCGCCATCGCCTCGCCGCCCACCATGTTGGTGTCCGACTCGACCCACATGCCGCCGACCGGGACGAACGTTCCCTCCGCCACCTTCTCCTTCACCCGCCGGAAGATCTCCGGCCGGTGCTCCTTCAGCCAGGCGAGCTGCTGCGCCTGCGACATCGCGAAGACGAAGCCGGGGTCGTCGTCCATCAGCGCCACGACGTTCGCCGTCGTCCTGGCGACCTTCCGCACGGTCTCCCGCAGCGGCCACAGCCACGCCGAGTCGATGTGCGCGTGGCCCACGGCGCTCAGCCGGTGCGCGGAGGCGTGCGCCGGGGCGGCGAGCACACCCGCCAGCTCGGCACGCGCCGCCGCGGCGCTGCCCGGCACGTCCTCCAGGTCCACGGCGTCCAGCGCGCGGCCGATCGCCCGCAGCAGCGTCCAGCGGCGCGCGTCGTCCCCGGGCAGCTCGGCCATCAGCCCGCCGAGCACCTCGAAGTCGCGCACCAGCTCCCACACCTCGGCGTGGAAGACGGCCAGGTCGAGGCGCGCCGTCCGGTAGAGCGGGGCGTCCCCCGCGGTGAGGCGGTCGCCGAGGGGGGTGGGCGGGCCCGCGTTCAGCACGGGGTTCGCGGCGGCCTCCACGTACAGCAGGACGTCCTCGCCGCCCGCGGCGCTGTCGGCCACGCGCACCCAGTCGTTGCGCGGGTGGATGCCCTTGACCGCCTCGCCGTCCTCCCGGTAGACGAGCCCCTCGCACTGGAAGCCCGCCTGCACGCGGTCGAAGCCGAGGTCGAGCACGGCCTCCACCGTCCGCCCCGCCCACTCGGCGGGTACCTGGCCCGTCAGCCGGAACCAGGTCGTTCCCCATGCCGGGCCCCACGGCTCCCCGACCGAGGCGGGGCGGTAGCCGGCGGCGAGGCCCTCGGCGACCGGCACCGGTTCGCCGGGCGCGTCCCAGCGTTCGACGGCGAGGGGCACGGGGGTGCCGTGGACGGCAGGTCTGACGCGCTCGTCGAGGACGCGGCGCAGGCGCTGTTCGACGAGGTGGCGGTCATCGTGCATGGCTGGACTCCATCGGAAGATCCTTTGGAACAGGGATGACGGCGGGGACGGGCGCGGCGGGCGCGCGGACGGACAGGAGAGAGGGGACAGGGGGGACAGAGGAGACAAGAGGTAAAGGGGTGCTGGCGTGAGGGACCGGCGTACGCGGCCGGGCATGCGCCGGCCCGCCGCGCCCGCCGTGGCGGGCCGGGCGTTCCGAGGTGCGGGAGCTCAGGACTTGGCCGACCGGTAGTAGGCGCGCGCTCCGTCGGCGAGGTCGAGCGGCTGCGTGTAGATCGCCGTCCGCAGGTCGACGCGCTGCGCGGCGTGGACCTCAAGGCCGATGCGGTCGCGGCCGTTGATCACCGAGCGCGTCATCTGCTCGACCACCGCGTCGTCCACGGCGTCGGTCGTCACCAGCAGGTTGGCCACCGCGACGGTGTCCACGACGCTGTCGCTCCCCATCTCCGGATAGGCGTCGGGCGGCAGCACGGCGGAGCGGTAGTACGCGTTCTGCCTGCCGCCCGCGACCAGCGGGTCCATCAGATTGCCGAGCGGGACGAGCCGGATGTCGGAGTAGTCCGCCAGCCGCTCGATCGCCGAGGTCGGCAGCCCGCCCGACCAGAAGAACGCGTCGAGCCGCCCGGCCTCCAGCATGCGCGGCATCGTGTCGATGCCCTCCCTGACCGCCTCGACGTCCTCCGCCATGTCGAGCCCGCCGGCCGCCAGCAGCTCACGGGCCGCCGGCTGCACACCCGACGCGTCCTGGCCCACGCCGACGCGCAGACCGCGCAGGTCGGCGACCGACTCCACCGGGGAGTCGGCGGGCACGACGAGCTGGATGTAGTCGTCGTAAAGGCGGGCGCACGCACGCAGCCGCTCGGCGCCCTCGCCGTGCGCGGCGATGTACGCGGCGATCGCGTCCGCCGTGGCGATGGCGAAGTCCGCCTCGCCCGCGACGAGCCGTTCGATGTTCTCCACCGATCCCTGGCTCGGGCGCGGCACGAGTTCGAGGCCGGGCGAGTCCCGTTCGAGCTGGCCGCTCAGCAGCTGTCCGTACCGGGCGTAGACGCCGCTGGCGACGCCCGTGCTGATGCGCACCTGGCCGTGCGGCCTGGTCTCCCCGCCGAACAGCGGCCCCCACAGCAGCCCCGCCGCCAGCACCAGCGTCACCACGGCCCCGATCACGGCGGGGAGCGGACCGCGGCGGAGGAACGCCGGGAGCGCCGGGGAACGGGAGGGACGCGGGCCGCGTTCAGGGGTGCTGGGAGCCACCCGAGCAAGCTACCAGCGGAACGTAGACTTGGGGACTGCCAGTTTTGTGGTCACCGCAGGGACAGGGATCGGGTTCTCGCATGCCGGAAGTCACGCGCACGTACGAAGTCAGGACCTTCGGCTGCCAGATGAACGTCCACGACTCCGAGCGGATGGCCGGCCTGCTGGAGGAGGCCGGCTACGTACCGGCCGACCCCGGCGCCGACGCCGCCGACGTCGTCGTCTTCAACACGTGCGCCGTCCGCGAGAACGCCGACAACCGCCTCTACGGCAACCTCGGCCAGCTCGCCCCCCGCAAGGCCACCACCCCCGGCATGCAGATCGCCGTCGGCGGCTGCCTGGCGCAGAAGGACCGCGACACCATCGTCCGCCGCGCGCCCTGGGTGGACGTCGTCTTCGGCACGCACAACGTCGGCCGCCTCCCCGTCCTGCTGGAGCGCGCCCGCGTCCAGCGCGAGGCGCAGGTGGAGATCGCCGAGGCCCTGGAGGCGTTCCCCTCCACCCTGCCCACGCGCCGCGAGAGCGCGTACGCGGCCTGGGTCGCCATCTCCGTCGGCTGCAACAACACGTGCACCTTCTGCATCGTCCCCGCCCTGCGCGGCAAGGAGAAGGACCGCAGGCCGGGCGACATCCTCGCCGAGATCGAGGCCCTGGTCGCCGAGGGCGTCAGCGAGATCACCCTGCTCGGCCAGAACGTCAACGCGTACGGCTCCGACATCGGCGACCGCGGCGCGTTCGCCAAGCTCCTGCGGGCCTGCGGCGGCGTCGAGGGCCTGGAGCGCGTCCGCTTCACCTCGCCCCACCCGCGCGACTTCACCGACGACGTCATCGAGGCCATGGCCGAGACGCCGAACGTCATGCCGCAGCTCCACATGCCGCTCCAGTCCGGCTCCTCGCGCGTCCTGCGGGCGATGCGCCGCTCGTACCGGCAGGAGCGGTACCTCGGCATCATCGACAGCGTCCGCGCCGCCATCCCCGACGCCGCCATCACGACCGACATCATCGTGGGCTTCCCCGGCGAGACCGAGGAGGACTTCCAGGAGACGCTGCACGTGGTGCGGGAGGCCAGGTTCGCCCAGGCGTTCACCTTCCAGTACTCCAAGCGCCCCGGCACCCCGGCCGCCGAGATGGACGGGCAGGTGCCGAAGGAGGTCGTGCAGGAGCGGTACGAGCGGCTCGTCGCGCTCCAGGAGGAGATCTCCTGGGCCGAGAACAAGAAGCAGCTCGGCCGCACCGTCGAGGTCCTCGTCGCCGAGGGCGAGGGGCGCAAGGACGACGCCACGCGCCGCCTGTCGGGCCGCGCCCCCGACAACCGGCTCGTCCACTTCACCCGCCCCGCCGAGCCCGTCAGGCCGGGCGACACGGCGACCGTCGAGATCACCTACGCCGCCCCCCACCACCTGCTCGCCGAGGGCCCCGTCAAGGCCGTACGCCGCACCCGCGCGGGCGACGCCTGGGAACTGCGCTCGGCCGCCCCCGCCGAGGCGGAGGGCAAGGGCGTCATGCTCGGCCTGCCGCGCGTCGGCGCCCCCGCGCCCGCCGCCGAGCCCGCGGGCGGCTGCACCGTCTGCTGAGTAGGCTGCGCCCATGCTTGCCGCCGCCGCCGTCTGCCCCTGCCCGCCGCTGCTCGTCCCCGAGGTGGCGGGCGGCGCGGCCCACGAGATGGACCCCGCCCGCGCCGCCTGCGCCGACGCCATCGGCGTCCTCGCCGCCGCCCGGCCCGACCGGCTCGTCGTCGTCGGACCGGCGGGGGAGCGGCAGCGGGGCGCGTTCCCGGCCGGTGCGCGCGGCTCGCTGCGCGGCTTCGGCGTCGACATCGACGTGACGCTCGGGAACGCCCCCGGCGCGGACGGCGAACGGGCCCTCCCGCCGTCCCTCACCCTCGGCGCCTGGCTCCTCGCCCGCACCGGCTACGCCGGGGACGTCACCGCCCTCGGCCTCGACGAGACCCTCGACCCCGGCCACTGCGCCACCGCCGGGCGCGACCTGGTGGCCGGGGACGAGCGGATCGCGCTCCTCGTGATGGGCGACGGGAGCGCCTGCCGTTCCGCCAAGGCGCCCGGCGCGTACGACGAGCGCGCCGCCGGATTCGACGCCGGGGTCGCACGCGCCCTCGGCGCGGCCGACACCGACGCACTCGCCGCCGTCGACCCCGCCGCGGCGGCCGCCCTGCGCGCCTCGGGCCGCGCCTGCTGGCAGCTGCTGGCCGGTGCCGCGGCGGGCGCGGGCCTCGGGGGGCGGCTGCTGTACGACGAGGCGCCGTACGGCGTGGGCTACTTCGTCGCCTCCTGGTCCTGACTGTCCGCGGCCTCCGCCGCCACCGTCTGCCGGGGGATGCCGACGCCCTCGCCCGGCTCGTCCGCCGCGCCGTCAGCCGCCGCGCCCGGCCCGGCCACCTGCCCGGCGTCCGCGTCCCGCCGCCGGAACCAGCCGAAGATCCTCATGACCCACTCCTCTTTCTCGGTTCTTCTCTGTTTTCTCGGTGTTCGTCGGTGCTTCTCGTCCCGCGCGCCTCGCGCGCGGAGGGCTCGGCCCTGCACCGCAAACGACCCGCGCCCTGCCGCGTAACGTCGCTCGTTCGAGCACCGCGCGCCCGGTCTGCGAGACTTCCGCCGTGAACACCGCAGCCCGCGCCCCGCAGGTCATCGCCGTCGTCGGCCCCACCGCAGCCGGGAAGTCGGACCTCGGCACCGACCTCGCGCTGCGGCTCGGCGGCGAGGTGGTCAACGCGGACTCGATGCAGCTCTACCGGGGCATGGACATCGGCACCGCCAAGCTCACCCCCGCCGAACGCCGCGGCGTCCCCCACCACCTGCTCGACGTGTGGGACGTGACCGTCACCGCGAGCGTCGCCGAGTACCAGCGGCTCGCCCGCGCCGAGATCGACCGCCTCCTCGCGGCGGGCCGTACGCCGGTGCTGGTCGGCGGCTCCGGGCTGTACGTCCGGGGCGCGCTCGACGCGTTCCACTTCCCCGGCACGGACCCCGGCGTCCGCGCCCGCCTGGAGGACGAGCTGTCCCGCCTCGGCCCCGGCGCCCTCCACGAGCGGCTCGCCGCGGCCGACCCCGCCGCCGCCCACGCCATCCTGGCGAGCAACGGCCGCCGCGTCGTCCGCGCTCTGGAGGTCATCGAGATCACCGGACGCCCCTTCACCGCCCAGCTCCCCGGACCGGACGACGACCCCGGCGTCTACCGGACACTCCAGATCGGCCTCGCCGTCGACCGCCCCGAGCTGGACGCGCGGATCGCCACCCGCGTGGACCGCATGTGGAAGGCGGGCCTCGTCGCCGAGGTCCGCTCCCTGGCGGGCGCCGGTCTGCGGGAGGGCCGTACGGCGTCGCGCGCGCTCGGCTACCAGCAGGTGCTCGCCGCCCTGGCCGGGGAGTGCACCGAGGAGGAGGCGCGGGAGGAGACCGTACGCGCCACCCGGCGCTTCGCGCGCCGGCAGGAGAGCTGGTTCCGGCGCGACACGCGCGTGCGCTGGCTGAGCGGGGCGCGCGAGGCGCGCGGGGCGCTGGCGGACAGGGCATGGGAGCTGGTCGAACGGGCGGTCACATCCTGATCACGTGATGGCATCGGGACGCTCCGAGGGCCCGGTCGCGGCCGACCCGCGTGCCATCATCGACCCAGGCTGATACAGCGTGGACCGTGGAGCAGGGAGGGCACGTGGTGATGGAGGCCGGCCCTCGCGAGCACACCGGAGAGACGGCACCGCCAGCCGTCGGCGGACCCCCGCCCCTGCCGGACCTCCCGGCGATGCCGCCCCCGCTCCCGGACGACCCCGAGCCCGACCTCGCCGACGGCTACGACGAGGTCCCGCCCGACGCCGGCGCCGACGCGCCGGACGGCACCGACCCCGCGGACGGGCCGGACGGCACGGACGTCTCCTACGCCGACCTCCGCCCGCCCCGGCGGCTGCGGCTCGCGCTCTTCGCGCCCATCGTGCTGCTGAGCCTGCTCGGCTCGCTGATGTTCGCGTTCCCGCTCGCCTTCGCCTTCGACGACGCGGGCGCCGTGGTCGCGATGCTCGGCCTGCTCATCGGTTGCAGCGCGGCGGGCTGGGGCATGATGGCCGCCCGGCGCGCCGGGTACACCTGGCCGGGGCTGCCGCCGCGCGGCTCGGGCCGCCGCCCGGACTGGCGGCTCCTCGCGCTGTACGTCGCGGGCCTCGGCGTCTTCGCCGTGCTGGCCGTCTGGCGGGTGGCCGGGCTGCGCTGACCGCGCGCGGCCCCGTTACGATCGACGCGTGAGCACCGCACCGCCCCCGGCAGTCCCCTTCTTCAAGGGCCACGGCACCGAGAACGACTTCGTGATCGTCCCCGACCCGGACGGCCGGCTCACCCTGACCCCCGAGGCGGTCGCCCGGATCTGCGACCGCCGCGCCGGCGTGGGCGGCGACGGGCTGCTGCGGGTCGTGCGGTCCGCCGCCGATCCCGAGGCGCGTGGCATGGCCGACCGCGCCGAGTGGTTCATGGACTACCGGAACGCGGACGGCAGCGTCGCCGAGATGTGCGGCAACGGGGTGCGTGTCTTCGCCCGCCACCTGCGGCGCGCCGGGCTCGTCAAGGCGGACGGACTGGCCGTCGCGACGCGTGGCGGGATCAAGCGGGTCAGGTTCGCCGACGACACCCGGGACGGGGAGATCGAGGTGGACATGGGCCGGGCGGTCCTGCCGTCGGGGTCCGACCCGTCCGTCACCGTCTCCGTCGGCGGGCGCGAGTGGCCCGCGCGCCACGTGGACATGGGCAATCCGCACGCCGTCGCGTTCGTGGACCGGCTCGACGAGGCAGGAGAGCTGTACGAGGCGCCGGGCGTCGCGCCCGCCGCCGCGTACCCGCGGGGGACGAACGTCGAGTTCGTCGTGGACCGGGCGCCGGGCCACGTCGCGCTGCGCGTGCACGAGCGCGGCTCGGGGGAGACCCGTTCCTGCGGCACCGGTGCCTGCGCCGTGGCCGTCGCGGCCGCCCGCCGCGACGGCGTCGATCCCGCCGCGACCGGACGGGCCGTCACGTACGTGGTGGACGTCCCGGGCGGTACCCTGCGTGTCACCGAGGCGCCGGACGGCGGGGTGACCCTCGCCGGACCGGCCGTCATCGTCGCCGAGGGGACGCTCGACGCGGCGCTCCTCGGCGGACCCGCGGCCGGGCGGCGCTGACGTTCCGTACGCCGACGCTGACGCGACCTCACCCGTCTCGGCCGCAAACCCACTGCTTTCGGCCAGCTTTCGCCGGACATAAGTCACTCGGACGGGTGATCCGGGGCGGTGGGGAACCGTGTCACGTGGTGGGCTCGGTAGCATCAAGCACCGGCGCCGCTGCGGGATCAAGGGTCACGGGGATCACAAGGAACGAGCCGCGGTCCGGTCAACAGACCGCGGAGGTGCCCACCCGATGAGCGCAGAGGCCACCACACCCGGCGGCATGGCCCGCGAACGAGGCCAGCGCCGGAACGTCCTCGGGCTCCGCCGCCTCGGCCGCGCCGCCGTGTTCGGCCCCGCGGACCGCCCGCACCGCCTCCCCGACGCCATCGAGCACGTCGCCCAGGCCCACCGCCGCCACCATCCGGGCGCCGACCTGGCCACGCTCTGCCGCGCCTACCTGCTCGCCGAGTCCGCGCACCGCGGGCAGTACCGCAAGAGCGGCGACCCGTACATCACGCACCCCCTGGCCGTCACGCTGATCCTTGCCGAACTGGGCGCCGAGACCACGACGCTGACGGCCTCGCTGCTCCACGACACCGTCGAGGACACGGACGTGACGCTCGACCAGGTCCGCGCCGCCTTCGGCGACGAGGTGGGCCACCTGGTCGACGGCGTCACCAAGCTGGAGAAGGTCGACTACGGGGCGGCGGCCGAGTCCGAGACGTTCCGCAAGATGCTCGTCGCCACCGGCAGCGACGTCCGCGTGATGTCCATCAAGCTCGCCGACCGGCTGCACAACATGCGCACCCTCGGCGTGATGCGCCCGGAGAAGCAGGCGCGGATCGCCCGCGTCACCCGCGACGTCCTCATCCCCCTCGCCGAACGGCTCGGCGTGCAGACCGTCAAGACCGAGCTGGAGGACCTGGTCTTCGCCGTCCTCCACCCCGAGGACCACGCCCGCGCCCGCGACCTGCTGCGCGCCCACGCCGGGCGCCCCGACCCGCTGGCCGACGTCGCCGAGGCCGTGCGCGGCGTGCTGCGCGAGGCGGGGATCGCCGCCGAGGTCCACATCCGGCCGCGGCACCTCTTCTCCCTCCACCGCGCGCGGCTCAAGCGGGGCGGCGAGCCGGGGCCGAGCGACTTCGCGCGGCTGCTGATCCTGGTCGCCGAGGACGCCGACTGCTACGCGGTGCTGGGCGAACTGCACACGTGCTTCACGCCGTTCGTCTCCGAGTTCAAGGACTTCATCGCCGCGCCGAAGTTCAACCTGTACCAGTCGCTGCACACGGCGGTCGCCGACGCGTCCGGGCACGCCGCCGAGGTCCTGGTCCGCACCCACCGCATGCACCGCGTCGCCGAGGCGGGCGTCGTCGCCCTCGGTGACCCGCACCGCGCCGCCGAGGGGGAGCCCGGCGCCGCCGAGGACGGCGAGCGCGCCGACCCGACCAGGCCCGGCTGGCTCTCACGGCTGCTGGAGTGGCAGCGCCAGGCGCCCGACTCCGACACGTTCTGGACCGCGCTGCGCGACGAACTCGCCCGCGACCGCGAGATCACCGTCTTCGCCGAGTCGCCGGGGCCCTCGCCGGGGCCGGAGGGACCGCTCCAGCTGCCCGCCGGCGCCACCTGCCTCGACGCCGCCTACGCCCGGCACGGCCAGGACGCGCACGCGTGCGTCGGCGCCCGCGTCAACGGGCGGCTCGTCCGGCTGCGGACCGTCCTCGCGGACGGCGACACCGTACGGCTCCTGCTGGCCCCGGAGGGCACCTCCGGCCCGTCCGCCGACTGGCTCGACCACGCCGTCACCCCCGCCGCCCGCATCGCCATCCAGCGCTGGCTGGCGGGGCGGCCCGGCGGCGCCGAGCAGGCCCCGCCGCCGCCCGCAGCCGTCCCGGACCACCCGCCGCTGCCCGCCCCGGGCCCGCCCGAGCCCGCGGAGGCGGCGGAGGAGCCCGTCGCCGAGGTCCAGGGGGCACCGGGCGCCGCAGTACGCCTCGCCCGCTGCTGCACGCCCGTGCCGCCGGACCGCGCGATCGGCTTCCAGGTGCGCGGCGGCGCGGTGACCGTGCACCGGGACGACTGTCCCGAGGCCGCCCGGATGACCGGCGACGGGCGGCCGCCCCTGCCGGTGACCTGGCGGTCCGCGTCGATCGGCTGCCGCGTCACCCTCCGCGCAGAGGCCCTGGGACGGCCCGAACTGCTCGCCGACCTCACCGAGGCCCTCGCGTCCCACGGCGCCGCCGTCCTCCAGGCCGAGGTCGAACCGCCGCGCCAGCAGCGCGTACGGCACACCTACACCCTGCGTCTGCCCGACGCCTCAGGCCTGCCGGGGCTGATGCGGGCGATGCGCCGCGTACCCGGCGTGTACGACGTGTCGCGCGCCGCGCACGCGCGCTGACGTCCACCGCCTGGCGTGGCGTGGCGCGCCTTATCCGGATGACGCCTCCGGGAGGCCCGTGCGACGATGGAAGCCGGTCCGCGGGCGCCGTCCCGCGGGGAATCTTCCGAGCCTCCCGGGCGTTCTCCCGACCGAACACCCGCCGGCGGCGGCAGCCAGCTCCACCGGCATCACCCGACCTAAGGATCGCATTGACCTTCTCTTCCCTTCCACAGGACAACCAGCGCCGCACGGGCGAGCGCCGGGCCGACGCCCTGATGGATGAGGACGTCGCCTGGAACGACAACGAGGCGCGGGACGGTGAGCAGTTCGACCGCGAGGAGCGTGCCGCGCTCCGCCGCGTCGCCGGTCTGTCCACCGAATTGCAGGACGTCACCGAGGTCGAGTACCGGCAGCTGCGCCTTGAGCGCGTCGTGCTCGTCGGCGTCTGGACCTCCGGCACCATGCGCGACGCGGAGAACTCGCTGGCCGAGCTGGCCGCACTCGCCGAGACGGCGGGCGCGCTCGTGCTCGACGGCGTCATCCAGCGCCGGGACAAGCCCGACCCGGCGACCTACATTGGCTCGGGCAAGGCCATCGAGCTACGGGACCTCGTCCTGGAGACCGGCGCCGACACCGTCGTGTGCGACGGTGAGCTGAGCCCCGGCCAGCTGATCCACCTGGAGGACGTCGTCAAGGTCAAGGTGGTGGACAGGACCGCCCTGATCCTCGACATCTTCGCCCAGCACGCCAAGTCCCGTGAGGGCAAGGCGCAGGTGTCGCTGGCGCAGATGCAGTACATGCTGCCGAGGCTGCGCGGCTGGGGCCAGTCGCTGTCGCGCCAGATGGGCGGCGGCGGGTCGAGCAGCGGTGGCGGCGGCATGGCCACCCGCGGTCCCGGTGAGACCAAGATCGAGACCGACCGGCGCCGTATCCGCGAGAAGATGGCGAAGATGCGCCGGGAGATCGCCGAGATGCGGACCGGCCGTGAGGTGAAGCGGCAGGAGCGCAAGCGCAACAAGGTGCCCTCCGTCGCCATCGCGGGCTACACCAACGCGGGCAAGTCCTCGCTGCTCAACCAGCTCACGGGCGCCGGTGTCCTGGTGGAGAACGCCCTGTTCGCCACCCTGGACCCGACGGTCCGCAGGGCCGAGACGCCCGGCGGGCGCGCGTACACCCTGACCGACACCGTCGGATTCGTACGGCACCTGCCGCACGACCTGGTCGAGGCCTTCCGCTCCACGATGGAGGAGGTCGGCGACGCCGACCTGATCCTCCATGTCGTGGACGGCTCGCACCCGGTGCCAGAGGAGCAGCTCGCGGCGGTCCGCTCGGTCATCAGCGAGGTCGGGGCGCACGACATCCCGGAGATCGTCGTCGTCAACAAGACGGACATCGCCGACGAGTTGGTGCTCCAGCGGCTCATGCGCGCCGAGAAGGACGCCATCGCCGTCTCCGCGCACTCCGGCGCGGGGATCGACGAGCTGCTCGCCCTCATCGACGAGCGGCTGCCGCGTCCCGCGGTGGAGCTGACGGCGCTCGTCCCGTACACGGAGGGCGCGCTCGTCGCCCGGGTGCACGCCGAGGGCGAGATCCTCTCCCAGGAGCACACGGACGAGGGCACGCTGCTCAGCGCCCAGGTGCACGAGGAACTGGCGGCACTGCTCGAACCGTACGCCCCCGCGTCACGCGGCTGACCACTCCGCACCCGAAGGCCCCGGCGCCCGCCTCCCGGCGGGGGCCGGGGCCTTCCCGTTCGCCCTGTCGCGAGCCCCCGCGTACCATCCGGCAGGGTGTGGCGACCGCGCCGGGAGAACTTCCCGGGCGGCCCTGCGCACCGAGATGTCTGCGGTAGAGGTGGAGGTTCGCCGTGTTGGCGACAGGAAAGATCCTGCGGTTCGACGAGACCCGCGGTTACGGGTTCATCGTCCCGGACGAGGGCGACGAGGACGTGTTCATGCACGCCAACGACCTGGTGGAGGAGGAGCACCTCTACCAGGCCGGGCGGCGCGTCGAGTACTTCCTCGAAGAGGGCGACAAGGGTCCGAAGGCGGGGAAGGTCCGGCTGCTCCGCCCGTCGCCGCCCCCGGAGGTGGCCACCGGCCACCGGAGCGCCCCGGCGCAGCGCCCCGTACCGGACATCGACGCGGAATACGACGTCCTCACCGCCGCCGAGTTCAGGAACGAGGTGACCGAGGCCCTGATCGAGTCGGACCCGACGCTCACCGCCGGGCAGCTCCGGCACGTACGGCAGCGCCTGCTCCGCCTGGCCGAGGCCCACGGCTGGGTGGACCCCGTCTGACGCGCTCGGCCGGTCCCTCGGCGGACTGTCCGCCCTGGTCTGGAACGGCCCCGGGCTGATCGGGGCGATGTCCGTCTGCGCCGAGTTCTTCGCCGTCCTCGGCGCACCGGCTCGGCTCAGCGGTGCCGGTGTCTGCTCTCCCTGCTCCGGACCGGGAGTGGCGGCGAGTCGATGGGCCGGGTGCTCGGCGCGGCGCGCCGGGCCGCGGGTACGCAGGTGGCGGGCGCGCTGGCCGGGACGGTGCCCTTGACCGGCCTCCTCGACGTCCAGGCGGCGCTGTACCTGCTGGCGGGCGCCCTGGCCCTCGGCTGGGCCGGCCGTCGATGTACGCTGGAGAAACCGCCCTTGACCTGCGTTGACCAGGCAGGGAGCCGAGATCCGGGAGCATTCCAATGATGCGCACCATGTTCAAGTCCAAGATCCACCGCGCCACGGTGACCGAGTCGGACCTGCACTATGTCGGGTCGGTCACCGTGGACGCCGACCTGATGGACGCCGCCGACCTGCTGCCGGGCGAGCAGGTCCACATCGTTGACATCGACAACGGCAACCGGCTGGAGACGTACGTCATCGAGGGCGCGCGCGGGTCGGGCGTCATCGGCATCAACGGCGCCGCCGCCCACCTCGTGTCGCCCGGCGACCTGGTCATCCTGATCAGCTATGCCCAGGTCGAGGACGCCGAGGCGCGCGCCCTGCGGCCGGCGGTCGTCCACGTCGATGCGGCCAACCGCGTCGTCCGCCTCGGCGACGACCCCTCCGAGCCGGTGCCCGGTGGCCGGACGGAGCGCAGCCCGTACGCCGTCCCGCGCGCCTGACCGTACGCCGGAGGCCCGGTACCCGTTCCCCGGAAGGGAAGGACGGGCACCGGGCCTCCGGCGTGTGCGCGGGTGGGCTCAGCCGACCTGCGCGCTGACGTGCTCCAGGACGCCCTGCGCCTCGTCGTCGAGCCGCGGCCCGGCGAGCCAGGTGCTCTCCATCGGGCCGATCGAGTTGACCGAGACCAGTTCCGCCTGGCCGTCCCCGTTGGTCCGCAGCCAGGGGCCGCCGGAGGCGCCGCTGGTCATCGTGCAGCCGGCCCAGTACATGACGGGCATCGAGGAGTCCAGCGACAGGCGGCCGGGCTGGGCGGTGCAGCGGTACATGGCCACGCCGTCGTACGGGGCGGCCTCGGGGAAGCCGTAGAGGGTGACCGTGCCCAGGCCGGAGACGGCGGGGGCGTCGAAGTTGACGGGCACCGCGGCGCCGACCGTCTCCTCCAGCGACAGGCCCGTGTCCTCCATGGGCTGGACGGACATGACGGCGAAGTCGCCGTGCGCGCCGTCGCCGCCGGTCTCGGTGCCGTTGTCGATCCAGTACTGGGTGGTCGAGACGTAGTCGGCCCAGAAGGCGCCGTACGGGGCGACCTGCTCGTAGGCCACCGACTCCGAGTAGACCTGGTCGGCCGGGAGGCCGCCGTTGTTGAACGCCGGGATGAACTGGATGTTCCGGTACCAGCCGCCGCCCGCGCCCGCGTGCACGCAGTGGCCCGCGGTGGCGACGAGGTTGGACTGCCCCGGGTGCGCCGGGTCCTGGATCACCGTGCCGGAGCAGACCATCGGCCCGTCGGGGCTGTCGAAGAACACCTTGCCGACCGGCGCGCCGTTCTCCGTGTACGGCATCGGCACGGCCTCGGCGTCGATCGCGGCGGGCTCGGGGTCGGTGACGCCGCGGTCGCCCATCGGGTCGTTCTCGGCGGGCGTCTCGGGGTTCGGGTCCTCCTCGATCTCGCCCTCGTCGATGGACTGGCCCGGGTCCTCGGCCTCGCCCATGCGCTCGGTGTCCCAGAGGCCCTCGATGATCGGGTTGACGAACTCGCCGATGTCGCGCAGCCAGTTGTCGCTGTCCCAGTTCTCCCAGCCGCCGTCGAGCCAGGCCTGGAGGTCGAAGTCGAACGGCAGGTTGTCGATCAGGTCCTGCAATTCGTCGCCCGACCCGCCGTCCGCGCCCTGCTCCGGGTCGTCGGCCGCCGACGTCTCCCCGGACGGCTGCGCCAGCCCGTTGCCCTCGTCGTCACCGCCGCAGGCCGTGGCGGTCAGCGCGAGACATGCGGCCAGGGAGGTGGCCGCGAGAGCGGCGCGGCGGCGCGACCGTCTGCGTATGGATGACATGGGTGGTATCCCCCTGTGTTGCTCGGGCAGCTGGTGCTCGTCCGTCGTCCGTCGTCCGGCACGGTGACGTCCGCGGGCCGGGACGCCCCCACTATGCCGTTGACCATGTGGACGGCCGCAGCCGGGTCCCCGGTTCCCCCGCGCGCCGGCGGGCCGGGGCGGATGGCTGGTGGGGAAGCCTGAACGATCTTCGTTCCGGCCGTGATCAGGCGGGCGGACGGTCGTTGGTACGGATGGAGGACCCCCGCTGATACCACCGGTATGACAGACAAGGTGACAAGGATGAACCCACGCTCCCGTCCCGACAGCGTCCCGGGCCGTGAGCGCCGGGCGCTCCATCCCCGGTCGTCCCGGCCCAGGGAAGCCGCCGTGCCGCGCCAGTCCGGGCCCGGCGGCGCCCAGCCCGCCGCCGCGGGCGCCCCCCGGCCGTGGCCCACCGGCGCCGACCCGCTGGAGCACCCCGACCCGGCGCTCGCCGCCGACGCCGCCGCCGTCGAGAGCCTGCTGCGCTGCTGGGTGCGCGAGACCGCCGTGGAACGCCCGGCCGACGACGTCCTGCGGCTGCCGCTCACCGCATCCGGGGCCGTCCTGCGCGTACCGGTCCGCTACTGGTCGGCGACCGGGATGCACCGCTTCGGCCCGGCCGTCCTCGACACCGCGCCGCCGGGCGCCGCGTCCGCCGACGCCGTCACCGTCGCCGCCCTCCTCGGCCGCGAGGCCGCGTACGCGCTCGGCGGCGCGCGGGCGGCCGAGACGACGGACCTGGTCGGCCGCGTCGCCGACTCCGCCGCCCGCACCGCCGTCTTCCTCGCCGACCGGCGCGCCGCACCCGGACCGGCCGCGCACGGCGACCCGTTCCTTGAGGCCGAGCAGTCCATGCTCCTCGGGCACGCGCTCCACCCGACGCCCAAGAGCCGCGAGGGCCTGGCCGGGGACGACGCGCGTCGCTGCTCGCCGGAGCTGCGGGGCTCGTTCCGGCTGCACTGGTTCGCCGTGCACCGGTCGGTGCTCGCCGCCGACTCGGCGTGGACCGAACGGGGCGCGGCCGTCCGTGCCGAGGTCCTGGCCGCGCGGCTCGCCGCCGACGCCTTCAGCACGGCGCCGCCCGCCGACACCGTCCCGCTGCCGCTGCACCCCTGGCAGGCGCGCGAGATCGCGCACCGCCCGCCCGTCGCCGCCCTGCTGTCCGCCGGGCTGCTCCACGACCTCGGCGAGGGCGGCCCGCACTGGTACCCCACGTCGTCCGTGCGCACCGTCCACCGGCCCGGCGGGCCCGCGATGCTCAAGCTGTCGCTCGCCCTGCGCATCACCAACTCCCGCCGCGAGAACCTGCGCAAGGAGATGCACCGCGGCGTCGAGGTGCACCGGCTGCTCCGCTCCGGTCTCGCGCAGGAGTGGCACGCCGCCTTCCCCGACGGCGCGGGCTTCGACATCGTGCGCGACCCGGCGTGGCTCGCCGTGGACGACACGGACGGCAGGCCCGTTCCCGGGCTGGACACGCTGCTGCGCCACAACCCCTTCGGGGCGCGGGACGACGTGACGTGCCTGGCGGCCCTGACGGCGGCGCGGCCCTGGCCCGGCCGGCCCGAGACGCAGCTGCGCTCCCGGCTCGCGCGGATCGTCGACGCCCTGGCCGCGCGTACCGGGCGGGGGCGCCGCGCCGTCGCGGCGGAGTGGCTGCTGCGCTACCTGCGGGCCGTCGTCCGCCCGCTGCTGTGGCTGGACGCGCATGCCGGGATCGCCCTGGAGGCGCACCAGCAGAACACCCTGGTCGTGCTCGACGCGGACGGCTGGCCCGTGGGCGGCCGGTTCCGCGACAACCAGGGCTACTACTTCCGCGAGTCCCACCGCGAGGCGCTCCAGCGGCGGCTGCCCGGCATCGGCGCGCGTTCCGACACGTTCGTCACCGACCAGGTCACCGACGAGCGGTTCGCGTACTACCTCGGCGTCAACAACGTCCTCGGCCTTGTCGGCGCGCTGGGCGCCGAACGCCTGGCGGACGAGGCGCTGCTGCTGGCCGCCCTGCGCGGCTTCCTCACCGAGGAGGCACGGGGCGGGGCGGTCTCGCCGCTGGTCACGCACCTCCTCACGTCCCGCACGCTCCGCTGCAAGGCCAACCTCCTGACGCGACTGCACGGTCTGGACGAGCTGGTCGGGCCGGTGGACGGACAGTCCCATTACGTGACGCTGGACAACCCCCTGGCCGTCCTCTGAAGGAGCCGCCGTGTCCCACCCCGCCATACGCCCCGGCGGTGTCCCCGGCCGCGCTTCGGCGGAGGACATCGCCCGCTGGGCCCCGGCCGGTACGCCGGCCGGGGACTTCCGCCTGGTGCCTGTCAGGCCGGCGGCCGACCTGCCCCTGATCGCGGCATGGATGAACGACCCGGTGGTGGACGCGTTCTGGCAGCTCGCCGGACCCGAGGACCGCACCGCCACGCACATCGCCGCCCAGCTCGGCGGTGACGGCGACAGCGTCCCCTGCCTCGGGCTGCTGGACGGCACGCCCATGAGCTACTGGGAGGTCTACCGCGCCGACCTCGACCCGCTCGCCGCGCACTACGCCGCCCGCCCCCACGACATCGGGCTGCACCTGCTGATCGGCCCCGCGCGGTACCGCGGGCGCGGTCTCGGCACTGCTCTGCTGCGCGCCACCGCCGGGCTGGTCCTCGCGCACCGGCCGCGTTGTCCCCGGGTCGTCGCCGAACCCGACGTGCGCAACGCCGCCTCCGTCGCCGCCTTCCGCGCCGCCGGGTTCCGCCGGGCGGGCGAGATCGAACTGCCGGACAAACGCGCCGCGCTCATGATCCGGGACCGTCGTTCCCGGTGACCGTTCACCCGTCCCTGACCGAGGAGGACCAGCGGAATGCCACCGTCACCGACCCACCCCGAGCCCGGCGCCCGGTGGCGCCGCGCCGCCCGCGCGCTGCTCGCGAAGACGCTCGGCGAGTTCGCGTACGAGGGGATCATCGAGCCGCGGCCCGACGCCCCAGGCGCAGAAACGTACCGGCTGCCCGTCCCGGCAGGGCCCACGTACCGCTTCCGCGCCCGCCGCGGCGCGTACGGGCACTGGCGCATCGACCCGGACTCCATCGAACCGTCCGCCGACCCCCTGGAGTTCGTCGCCCAGGCGCACGACACCCTCCTCGGCATGCAGGGCGACACCACCGGCCACCTCCTGCGCGAACTGACCGCCACGCTCAGCGCCGACGTCCGGCTGGCCGCCGACGCGCCGACCGCCGCCGCCCTCGCCGACCTCGACCACACCGCGCTCGAAGGCCACCAGACCGGCCACCCCTGGCTCGTCGCCAGCAAGGGCCGCGTCGGCTTCTCCGCGTCCGACGCCGCCCGCTGGGCGCCCGAGGCCCGCGTGCCCGGCCCCCTGCCGTGGCTCGCCGTCCACCGCGACCTGGCCCGTTACCGGGGCGTGCCGGGCCTGGACACCCCCGAACTGCTCTACGCCGACGAACTGTCCGACGCCACCCGCGCCGCCTTCGCCGCCACCGTCGCCGACCGCGGACGCGACCCGGACCGCTACCTGTGGCTGCCCGTGCACCCCTGGCAGTGGGACGAGACCATCGCGCCGCTCTACGCCCCGCAGATCGCCGACGACGGGCTGATACCCCTGCCCACCGACGGCGACCTGCGGCTGCCGCAGCAGTCGATCCGCACGTTCCTCAACGTCAGCCGCCCGCACGCCCGTACGGTCAAGCTCCCGCTGTCCATCCTCAACACCCTCGTCTACCGCGGCCTGCCGACCCGGCGCACCGTCGCCGCGCCCGCCGTCACGGCCTGGGTGCACGGGCTGCGCGACGCCGACCCGTACCTCGCCGAGGAGACGCGCCCCGTCCTGCTGGGGGAGACCGCCTCCGTCTCCGTCGAGCACCCGCTGTACGACCGGCTGCCGACCGTGCCGTACCAGTACCGGGAACTGCTCGGCTGCATCTGGCGCGAGCCGATCGGCCCGTTCCTCACCCCGGGGGAACGGCCGCGCACGCTCGCCGCGCTGCTGTGGACCGACCCCGCGGGGCGGGCGCTCACCACCGAACTCGTCGCCCGCTCCGGACTGCCCGCGCGCGACTGGCTGCGCCACCTCTGCCACGCCCTGCTGCCGCCGCTGCTGCACTTCCTGTACCGCTACGGCACGGTCTTCTCGCCCCACGGGGAGAACGCCCTGGTGGTCTTCGACGAGGGGGAGGTGCCCGTGCGGCTGGCGGTCAAGGACTTCGTGGACGACGTGAACCTGAGCGCCGTCCCGCTGCCGGAGCTGGAGGGCGTGCCGGAGCCGGTGCGTGAGGTGCTGCTGACGGAGCCGCCCGCGTTCCTCACGCAGTTCATCCACTCCGGGCTCTTCGTGGGGGTCTTCCGCTATCTGGCGCCGCTCTGCGAGGAGCAGCTGGGCGTCCCCGAGGGGGAGTTCTGGTCACTCGTCCGGGCGGAAATCCTTGCCTACCAGGCGCGGTTCCCCGAGTTGAAGAACCGCTTCGAGACGTTCGACCTGCTGACGCCGCGCATCGACCGGCTCTGCCTGAACCGCAACCGGCTCCACCTCGACGGCTACCGTGACCGCGCCGAACGGCCGCACGCCGCCGTGCACGGCACCGTCGCCAACCCGCTGCACGCCCTCTGACAGGGCCGCCGCGCCCGTGCCACCCGGATGGCCGGAAGTGCTCGGGCGTCGGCGGCTGTCAGTGCCGCCGCGTAAGGTGACTGCCCTATGACTGCGACATCGGGGAAGCCCGCCCTCCGCGACCTGCTGCACGCCGCCGTGACCGCCGTCGGCGGCACGGAACGCCCAGGTCAGGTCGCCATGGCCGAGGCCGTCGCCGAGGCGATCGAAGGCGGCACACACCTGCTGGTCCAGGCCGGGACGGGCACCGGCAAGTCCCTCGGCTACCTGGTGCCGGCCATCGCCCAGGGCGACCGCGTCGTGATCGCCACGGCGACGCTCGCCCTCCAGCGGCAGCTGGTCGAACGGGACCTGCCCCGCACCGTCGAGGCGCTGCACCCGGTCCTGCGCCGCCGCCCCGAGTTCGCCACGCTCAAGGGCCGCTCGAACTACCTCTGCCTCCACCGCCTCCACGAGGGCGTCCCGCAGGACGAACAGGACGGGCTCTTCGACCAGTTCGAGGCCGTCCAGGCCGCGGGGCCGCCCAGCAGCAGGCTCGGCAAGGACCTGCTGCGACTGCGCGACTGGGCGGACGAGACGGAGAGCGGCGACCGCGACGAGCTGAGCCCCGGCGTCTCCGACCGCGCCTGGGCGCAGGTGTCCGTCTCGTCCCGCGAATGCCTCGGGGCGAGCCGCTGTGCGTACGGCGCGGAGTGCTTCGCCGAGGCCGCGCGCGAGCAGGCGAAGCTGGCCGAGGTCATCGTCACGAACCACGCGCTGCTCGCCATCGACGCGATCGAGGGCGCCCCTGTCCTGCCGGGGCACGACGTGCTGGTCGTGGACGAGGCGCACGAGCTGGTGTCCCGTGTCACGGGAGTGGCGACGGGGGAGCTGACGCCCGGCTCGGTCAACCGCGCGGTGCGCCGCGCCGCGAAGCTCGTGGACGAGAAGGTCGCGGACCAGCTCCAGACCGCGTCCGAGACGTTCGAGCGGCTGATGGAACTGGCGCTGCCCGGCCGCCTGGAGAAGCTTCCCGAGGACCTGGGGTACGCGCTGGCCGCCCTGCGCGACGCGTCCCGCGCGGTCATCTCGGCCCTCGGGAACACGCGGGACACCTCCGTGGCCGACGAGGACGCGGTGCGCAAGCAGGCGCTCGCCTCGATCGAGACCGTGCAGGACGTGGCGGAGCGGATCGTCCAGCAGTCGGAGTACGACGTCGTGTGGTGCGAGCGGCACGACCGGTACGGCGCGTCTCTGCGCGTCGCGCCGCTGTCCGTCTCGGGGCTGCTGCGGGACAAGCTCTTCACCGAGCGCTCGGTGGTCCTCACCTCGGCGACCCTCAAGCTGGGCGGCGACTTCAACGGCGTCGGGGCGTCGCTCGGCCTCGCCCCCGAGGGGCAGCACGGGGACGAGGCGCCGGAGTGGAAGGGCCTGGACGTCGGGTCGCCGTTCGACTACCGCAGGCAGGGCATCCTCTATGTCGCGGGGCACCTGTCGCCGCCCGGCCGGGACGCCGGACGCCCTGACATGCTGGACGAGCTGGCGGAGCTGGTCGAGGCGGCCGGCGGGCGGACGCTGGGCCTGTTCTCCTCGATGCGGGGCGCGCAGGCCGCCGCCGAGGAGATCCGGGGGCGGCTGGACGTGCCCGTGCTGCTCCAGGGCGAGGAGACGCTGGGCGAGCTGATCAGGAACTTCGCCGAGGACGAGCGGACCTGCCTGTTCGGCACGCTGTCCCTGTGGCAGGGCGTGGACGTGCCGGGCCCGAGCTGCCAGCTGGTGGTGATGGACCGCATCCCGTTCCCCCGGCCGGACGATCCGCTGGTCACCGCGCGGCAGAGGGCCGTGGAGGAGGCGGGGGGCAATGGCTTCATGGCCGTCGCGGCCACGCACGCGGCGCTGCTGATGGCCCAGGGCGCCGGGCGGCTGGTGCGGGCGACGGGGGACCGCGGGGTGGTCGCGGTCCTGGACCCGCGGCTCGCCAAGGCGAGGTACGGCAGCTTCCTGCGGGCCTCGATGCCGGACTTCTGGTACACGACGGACCGCAATCAGGTCCGGCGCTCCCTGGCGGCGATCGACGCGGCAGCCCGGGGCACCGCCGCGTCGTGAGGGACGGCGTGCGGGGGTGGTCAGACGCGGCGCATCACGGCGACGACCTTGCCGAGGATCGTCGCCTCGTCGCCGGGGATCGGCTGGTAGGCGGCGTTGTGCGGGAGCAGCCAGATCTGCCCGTCCTCGCGCTTGAAGCGCTTCACGGTCGCCTCGCCGTCCAGCATGGCGGCGACGATGTCGCCGTTCTCGGCGACGGGCTGGCGGCGGACGGTCACCCAGTCGCCGTCGCAGATCGCGGCCTCGATCATCGAGTCGCCGACGACCTTGAGGACGAACAGCTCGCCGTCGCCCACGAGCTGGCGGGGCAGCGGGAAGACGTCCTCGACGGACTCCTCGGCCAGGATCGGGCCACCGGCGGCGATCCGGCCGACGAGCGGCACGTAGGAGGCGGCGGGCTTGCCCGCGGTGTCGGCGGCCTGCGGCGCGGGCGTCTCGGCGCCGCGCACCTCGTAGGCGCGGGGGCGGTGGGGGTCGCGGCGCAGGAAGCCCTTGCGCTCCAGGGCCATCAGCTGGTGGGCGACGGAGGAGGTGCTCGACAGGCCGACGGCCTGGCCGATCTCCCGCATGGACGGGGGGTAGCCGCGGCGCTGCACGGAGTCGCGGATCACCTCGATGACCCGGCGCTGCCGGTCGGTGAGGCCGGAGCTGTCTGCCCTGATGCCGGGGGGGCGGCCGGGCATCGCGCGGGGGGGCGCGGTGAGCGGCGCGGCCACGGGACCGGCGGGCCTGTCCTGGCGGCGCTCGGCGGCGGTGATGGCGTCGTCTGCTGCGGTGGTCACTGTCGGCCCCTTCTCAGGCTGGTACTCCCTAGTCACACAACGGTAGTTGGTATCGAAAGGTTGCGCCAAACACACGTTCGAGTGAAAAATCGCTGATCAGTACACGTGATCAAGGATCTGGGTGTATTGCGATCACACAGTAACGGGGGGCCGGGTGCGAACGGTGACCACCCCCCGTGCGATAGCCTCCCGTGCGACGCCCTCCAGAGCGGGCCCCCGGCACGCCGCACCGTCCCGCGGTGACTGCGACACGCGCGACCGGCTGATGGCAGCCTAACCCTAGATCTAGTGGTTTGATGTCTCGCGGCTCCCCACAAATTGTGGTCCCCCTGCGCCACCCGCGCCACGGATCGCCTATGCTGGGAACCACTCGACGGGCGTGCCGAACGCCCGCCGGGGACGGCGCGGACGCGTACCCGCACACCGCGCCGGACACGCTGGGTAACCGATGTCGCGTCAGTCGCGAGAAGGGACGGAAACCGTGCACTGCCCCTTCTGCCGCCATCCCGACAGCCGTGTCGTGGACAGCAGGACGGCCGACGACGGCACCACGATCCGCCGCCGCCGCCAGTGCCCGACCTGCTCGCGGCGCTTCACCACGGTCGAGACGGCGTCGCTCATGGTGATCAAGCGCAGCGGTGTCACCGAGCCCTTCAGCAGGAACAAGGTCATCGCCGGCGTCCGGAAGGCGTGCCAGGGCAGGCCCGTCACCGAGGACGCCCTCGCCCAGCTCGGCCAGCGCGTCGAGGAGGCCGTGCGTGCCACGGGCAGCGCGGAGCTGTCCACGCACGACGTCGGACTCGCCATACTCGGCCCGCTCCGGGAACTCGACGTCGTCGCCTACCTGCGCTTCGCGTCGGTCTACCGCGCGTTCGACACGCTTGAGGACTTCGAGGCGGCCATCGTCGAACTGCGCGGACGCGAGCGACCACCCGCCGGCGCGGGCGAGGCGCCCGTGCCCGCCGGACGCCCGGCCCCGCCCGGCTGAGTTCCGGTTCCCCGTCCGTCCCGCCGCCCGCACCGGTGGCAAGGAGCGGGGCATGCCCTTCACCACCCACAAACTCGGCCGGGGCGCTCCCGCGCGCGCCGGCCGCCACCATCACAGACGCGCGGACCGGTCCGAGCCGGTGCGCAACAGGGCGTCATGCCCTCACAGGGAGGCGGAATGACTGAGACGGCGAGCGGCCCGGCACGAGGTTCCCGTGCCAGGGGCGGCAAGGGAGTCAAGGGTCTGCGGATCGAACGCGTCCACACCACCCCGGGGGTGCACCCGTACGACGAGGTGGTCTGGGAGCGTCGGGACGTCGTCATGACCAACTGGCGCGACGGCTCGATCAACTTCGAGCAGCGCGGCGTGGAGTTCCCCGACTTCTGGTCGGTGAACGCGGTCAACATCGTCACGAGCAAGTACTTCCGCGGCGCCCTGGGCACCCCGCAGCGCGAGACCGGCCTCAAGCAGCTGATCGACCGCGTCGTGCGCACGTACCGGGCGGCCGGTGAGGAGCACGGCTACTTCGCGGAGCCGGGCGACGCGGAGATCTTCGAGCACGAGCTGGCGTACGCCCTGCTGCACCAGATCTTCAGCTTCAACTCGCCGGTGTGGTTCAACGTCGGGACGACGCAGCCCCAGCAGGTCAGCGCCTGTTTCATCCTGTCCGTCGACGACTCGATGGAGTCGATCCTCGACTGGTACAAGGAAGAGGGCATGATCTTCAAGGGCGGCTCCGGAGCCGGCCTGAACCTCTCCCGCATCCGCTCCTCGAAGGAGCTGCTCACCTCGGGCGGCAACGCCTCGGGACCCGTGTCGTTCATGCGCGGCGCGGACGCCTCGGCCGGGACCATCAAGTCGGGCGGCGCCACCCGCCGCGCGGCCAAGATGGTCGTCCTCGACGTCGACCACCCCGACATCGAGGCGTTCATCGAGACGAAGGTCAAGGAGGAGGAGAAGATCCGCGCCCTGCGCGACGCGGGCTTCGACATGGACCTGGGCGGCGACGACATCACGTCCGTCCAGTACCAGAACGCCAACAACTCGGTCCGTGTCAACGACGAGTTCATGCGGGCCGTGGAGTCCGGCAGCCGGTTCGGGCTGCGGGCGCGCACCACCGGCGAGATCATCGAGGAGGTCGATGCGCGGGCGCTGTTCCGCAGGATGGCGGAGGCCGCCCACGCGTGCGCCGACCCGGGCATCCAGTACGACGACGTGATCAACCACTGGCACACGTCGCCGGAGAGCGGCCGGATCTCGGCCTCCAACCCGTGCAGCGAGTACATGCACCTGGACAACTCCTCGTGCAACCTCGCCTCCCTCAACCTGATGAAGTTCCTCCGGGACGACGGCGAGGGCAACCAGTCGTTCGACGCGGTGCGCTTCGCCAAGGTCGTCGAGCTGGTCATCACGGCGATGGACATCTCCATCTGCTTCGCCGACTTCCCGACGCAGAAGATCGGCGAGACGACCCGCGCGTTCCGCCAGCTCGGCATCGGCTACGCCAACCTCGGCGCCCTGCTGATGGCGACCGGCCACGCGTACGACTCGGACGGCGGGCGCGCGCTCGCCGGCGCGATCACCTCGCTGATGACGGGTACGTCCTACCGCAGGTCCGCCGAACTGGCGGCGGTCGTCGGCCCGTACGACGGCTACGCCCGCAACGCCGACGCCCACAACCGCGTCATGCGCCAGCACGCGGACGCCAACACCGCGGCCGCCCGCATGGACGACCTGGACACGCCGGTGTGGGCCGCCGCCACGGAGGCGTGGCAGGACGTCCTGCGGCTGGGCAAGAAGAACGGTTACCGCAACGCGCAGGCGTCCGTGCTGGCCCCGACCGGCACGATCGGCCTGATGATGGACTGCGACACGACCGGCGTGGAGCCTGACCTGGCCCTGGTGAAGTTCAAGAAGCTCGTGGGCGGCGGCTCCATGCAGATCGTGAACAACACCGTCCCCAAGGCGCTCAAGCGGCTCGGCTACCAGCCGGAGCAGGTCGAGGCGATCGTGGCGCACATCGCCGAGCACGGCAACGTGGTCGACGCCCCCGGCCTCAAGCAGGAGCACTACGAGGTCTTCGACTGCGCGATGGGGGAGCGGTCCATCGCCCCGATGGGCCACGTCCGCATGATGGCGGCGGCCCAGCCGTTCCTCAGCGGCGCGATCTCCAAGACGGTCAACATGCCGAGCACCAGCACGGCGGACGATGTCGCCCAGATCTACCTGGAGGGCTGGAAGCTCGGCGTCAAGGCGCTGGCCGTCTACGTCGAGAACAGCAAGGTCGGCCAGCCGCTGTCCGCCAAGAAGAAGGACGAGGCGAAGGCGGAGGAGCCCGCCGCCGTGGCCGCCGAGCCGGAGCGGGTCGTGGAGTACCGCCCGGTGCGCAAGCGGCTCCCGAAGGGGCGGCCCGGCATCACCACCTCGTTCGAGGTCGGCGGCGCCGAGGGCTACATGACGGCCAACTCGTACCCGGACGACGGCCTCGGCGAGGTCTTCCTGAAGATGTCCAAGCAGGGCTCGACCCTCGCGGGCATGATGGACGCGTTCTCGATCGCGGTCTCGGTCGGCCTCCAGTACGGCGTGCCGCTGGAGACGTACGTCTCGAAGTTCACCAACATGCGCTTCGAGCCGGCCGGTATGACGGACGACCCGGACGTGCGGATGGCGCAGTCGATCGTCGACTACATCTTCCGGCGGCTGGCGCTCGACTTCCTGCCGTTCGAGACGCGGTCGGCGCTCGGCATCCACACGGCGGCCGAGCGGCAGCGGCACCTGGACACGGGGTCGTACGAGCCGTCCGGCATGGACGAGGACGTGGACGTGGAGGGGCTGTCCCAGTCGGCGCCCGTGCAGAGCGAGCCGGTGCGCCCGGCGGCGTCCGCCGAGCCCACGGCGCCGCAGCCCGCCGTCGAGCGCCCCGCCCCGCGTGAGGCGCACAGCTCGACGGAGCTGCTGGAGATGCAGCTCGGCCTGAACGCCGACGCGCCGCTGTGCCTCTCCTGCGGCACCAAGATGCGCCGCGCGGGCAGCTGCTACCTCTGCGAGGGCTGCGGCTCCACCAGCGGGTGCAGCTGACGGCGTGCGCCGTCAGGGCGTGAACGCGTGACGAGGGCGGTGGGGCCGGTTCCGGCTCCGCCGCCCTCGGCGTGCGTGTGTCACCCCGGTGGGCGGTCCCGGGCTGCTGACCTGCCGGAACGGGCGCAGGCTGGTCCGTGTGAGCGACATGATCCTGGTCACCGGTGGCACCGGGGTGCTCGGCCGCGAGGTGGTGCGCAGGCTGGGCCACGGCGGGAGCGCCGTCCGCCTGCTCAGCCGCCGCCCCCGGCCGGCGGGGACGGACGCGGCGGTGGAGTGGCGCGTCGGCGACCTCGTGACGGGTGCGGGGCTGGACGAGGCGCTGGCGGACGCCGCCGCCGTGGTGCACTGCGCCACTTCCGGCGGGCGGCGTGACGTCGTCGCGACGGAGCGGCTGGTGGCGGCGGCCCGGCGCGCCCGTACGCCGCACTTCCTGTACGTCTCGATCGTCGGTGTCCAGCGGACGCCCTCCATCCCCTACTACCGGGCCAAGCTGGCGTGCGAGCGGGCCGTGCGCGGCAGTGGGCTGCCGTGGACGGTGCTGCGGGCCACGCAGTTCCACAGCCTGGTGGCCCGCGCCGTGCGGGCGCAGCGCCGTTCGCCCGTGGTGGTCACGGCGGGCGGGGGCGTGCGGCTCCAGCCGGTCGACGCGGGCGAGGTGGCGGAGCGGCTCGCGGAGCTGGCCCTGGGCGCGCCCGCCGGGCAGGCGCCGGACGTCGGGGGGCCCGAGATCCGCACGATGCTGGAGCTGACGCGCGAGGTCCTGGCGGCCGACGGCGAGCGGCGGCCGGTGCTGCCGCTGCGGCTGCCGGGGAAGGCGTTCCGGGCGCTGCGGGGCGGTGCGCTGCTCGCGCCGGGCCGGGCGGTGGGGCGGGTGACGTTCGAGGACTACCTCGCCGGTGCGCGTGCCGGAGGGGTCTCCGGACGCCCGTAGGCCCGCCCGGAGGCGATGGCCGTACGATGGCGCGGTGCTGGTCAAGTGGATGCGGTGCACCGTGACCGACCGGGTCGGGTTCGAGCGGGGGCAGCGGAAGTGGGCGGGGTTGCTCGGTGAGCCGGGGTTCCGGGCGCAGGGCGGTGGCTGGAGCAGGACGCGTGAGGGGGTCGTGCACCTCTTCGGCTTCTGGGAGAGCCGCGCGTTCTACGACTCGTTCATGGCGCGCTCGCACGACCGGCTGGCGCAGGCGCAGTCCGGTACGTACCAGGACATGCGGGTGCGGCTGTTCCAGTACCGCTTCGACGTGAAGACGGGCTTCGAGCCGCGTTTCGGCGAGGCGGACCTGCTGCGGGTGGCGCACTGCCAGGTGCACCGCGAGCGTGCCGAGCATTTCGCGCTGATGCAGGAGAAGGTGTGGAATCCGGCGATGGCCGGATCGCCCGGCATGCTGCGTGGGCTGTTCGCCGAGGCGGAGCCGGACAGTGAGTTCCTGGTCCTGTCGATGTGGAACTCGGCGGCCGAGCGCGCCAAGTACCGGACCGAGCGCGTCGAGCGGCTCGCGCTGCGCGCCCAGACCGGCGCCGATGTCGCGGCCATAGCCGGGGACGTCATCGACATGGAGCCGTCCTGGACCGTCTGAGCGGCGATGTGTCGCCTGCGGCCGGTTCGCATAGGCTGCATCCCATGGCACAGCCCCGGCGTATCGTCCTCCTGCGGCACGGAGAGTCGCAGGGGAACCACGACGATTCCGTGTACGCCCATGTCCCCGACCACGCGCTGGAACTGACGGCGAAGGGGCGGCAGCAGGCCGGGACGGCGGGGGAGCGGCTGCGCGAGGTCTTCGGCGACGAGCGGGTGTCCGCGTACGTGTCGCCCTACCGGCGCACGCATCAGACGTTCCAGCTGCTCGGTCTGGACCCCACCCGGGTGCGGGCGCGGGAGGAGCCGCGGCTTCGGGAACAGGACTGGGGCAACTGGCAGGACCGCGAGGACGTGCTGCGGCAGAAGCGGTCGCGGGACGCGTACGGCCACTTCTTCTACCGGTTCGCCCAGGGGGAGTCGGGCGCCGACGTGTACGACCGGGTCGGGGCGTTCCTGGAGAGCCTGTGGCGCAGCTTCGAGGAGCGGGACCACCCGCCCAACGTACTGCTGGTGACGCACGGCCTGACGATGCGCCTGTTCTGCATGCGCTGGCTGCACTGGACGGTCGCCGAGTTCGAGTCGCTGTCCAACCCGGGGAACGGCGAGACGCGTGAGCTGGTGCTCGGCCGGGACGGGCGCTACCACCTCGACCGGCCCTTCGAGCACTGGTACACACCCGAGCGGCCCTTCCAGGGCTGGTGCGCATAGAGTGGTCGCCGCCATGGCGTACGAACCTCCCACCCACCGCGTCGAACGGTCCCTCCGTGCCACCACCGGGGCCCGGGTCGTCGCCGGTGTGGACGAGGTGGGCCGCGGTGCCTGGGCCGGCCCGGTCACGGTGTGCGCCGCGGTCACGGGGCTGCGCAGGCCCCCGGAGGGGCTGACCGACTCGAAGCTGCTGACCCCCCTGCGCCGCACCGCGCTCGCCGGTGTCCTCACCGGCTGGGTGACCTCGTACGCGCTGGGGCACGCGTCGCCGCGGGAGATCGACGCCCTCGGCATGACGGCGGCGCTCCGGCTGGCCGCGTGCCGCGCCCTGGACGGGCTCCCGGAACGGCCGGACGCGGTGATCCTCGACGGCAAGCACGACTACCTCGGCGCGCCCTGGCGCGTGCGGACGGTCGTCAAGGGCGACCAGTCGTGCGTGGCGGTCGCCGCGGCCTCGGTCATCGCCAAGGTGCACCGTGATGCGATGATCGCCGAACTGGCGCCGGAGCACCCGCACTTCGGCTTCGACAGCAACGCGGGCTACCCCTCTCCCGTGCACCGTGCCGCCCTGGAGACGTACGGGCCGACGCCGCACCACCGCCTGTCCTGGTCGTACCTCGACGCCCTGCCGCGCTGGCGGCACCTCAGGCTGCCGTCGCACCGCGACGCGCTCGCGGCCGAGTCCCTGGAGGACGCGGGACAGCTCGGCATCTTCTGACCCCTTTCCCGTCCCAGGGGCGTCCGGCGGTGGTGCCGCGCCAGGCCGCCGCCTCATCCCTGCACCGCCAGGACGAGCGGCAGCACGACGTCCGCCCCGGCGCGCCGCAGGGCGCGGGCCGCGAGGGCCAGTGTCCAGCCCGTCTCGGTGAAGTCGTCCACGAGGAGGACCCCGCCCGGGTTCGCCCGGACGAGGGCGGCGGTCTCCTCCGGCAGGCCCAGTGACTCGTACAGCGCGCGCACGCGGCGGGCGCCGTTGCTCCGGGAAGGCGCAGGTTCCGCCGACGCGACCGCTCCGAGCAGGGGCATGCGTCCGACGCGGGCGATGTGTTCGCCGAGGGAGTGGACCAGCTGGGGCCGCGACCGGGAGGCGACGGTCACCACGCCCACCGGGCGCCGAGCCGCGTCGGGAGCGCCCGTCGCCCAGCCGCCCGGTCCACGTGACCAGTCGGCGAGCAGGGTGACGACGGCGTCCAGCACGTCCGCCGGCAGCGGGGCGTCCGGCGTGCCCGGGGCGAAGAGGGGACGGAGCCGGTTGCCCCAGCCGATGTCGGACAGGCGTCCGAGCGCCCGGCCGGGCCCGGCCTGTTCGCCCGCCGGGATGCGGCCCTTGAGTTCGATGCCGGTGGCGGGCAGACCCGTGGGCCACATCCTGCGCGGCTCCACGGCGGTGCCCGTCCTGACGAGTTCGCCCCGCGCGGCATCGAGCGCGGCCTGGGACACGTCGGCCGGGAAGCGGTGGCCCGTGCAGTTGTCGCAGCGGCCGCAGGGCACGGCCTGTTCGTCGTCCAGTTGCCCGCGCAGGTACTCCATGCGGCAGCCGGTGAGCGTGACATAGGCGCGCATGGCCTGCTGCTCGGCCTCCCGCTGCCGTGCCACCCACGCGTACCGCTCGGTGTCGTAGGACCAGGGGCGGCCGGTGGCGGTCCAGCCCCCGCGTTCGCGGCGTACGGCGCCGTCCACGTCGAGCACCTTCAGCATGGTCTCCAGGCGCGACCGGCGCAGTTCCACCTGGGGTTCGAGGGCGGGCAGGGACAGGGGGCGGCCCGCCGCCGCCAAGATGTCGAGCGTCTGCCGCACCTGTGCCTCCGGGGGGAATGCCAGGGAGGCGAAGTACCGCCAGATCGCCTCGTCCTCGGCGCCGGGCAACAGGAGCACCTCCGCGTGCTCCACGCCGCGCCCCGCGCGGCCCACCTGCTGGTAGTAGGCGATGGGCGAGGAGGGCGAGCCCAGGTGGACGACGAAGCCGAGATCGGGTTTGTCGAATCCCATGCCGAGCGCCGAGGTGGCGACCAGCGCCTTGACGCGGTTCGCGAGGAGGTCGGCCTCCGCCGCCTGCCGGTCCGCGCCCTCGGTTCGCCCGGTGTAGGCGGTGACGCGGTGCCCGCGTGCCGACAGGTGGGCTGCCACCTCCTCGGCCATGGCGACGGTCAGGGTGTAGATGATCCCCGACCCCGGCAGCTCGTCCAGGTGGTCGTCGAGCCAGGCGAGCCGGTGGGCCGCGTCCGGCAGGCGCAGCGCCGCAAGGCGCAGGCTCTGGCGGTCCAGCGTCCCGCGCAGCACGAGGGCTTCCGCCGAGTCGGTGCCGGTGCCGAGCTGTTCGGCGACGTCGGCGGTGACGCGGGCGTTGGCCGTCGCCGTCGTGGCCAGCACGGGGACGCCCGCGGGCAGTTCGGCGAGCACGGTCCGCAGCCGACGGTAGTCGGGCCTGAAGTCGTGCCCCCAGTCGGAGATGCAGTGCGCCTCGTCCACGACGAGCAGGCCCGTCGTGGCGGCGAGACTCGGCAGCACCGTGTCCCGGAACTCCGGGTTGTTGAGGCGCTCGGGGGAGACGAGCAGGACGTCCACGTCCCCGGCGGCCACCTCGGCGCGCACCGTCTCCCACTCCTCCGCGTTCGCCGAGTTGATGCTCCTGGCGCGGATGCCGGCCTTGCCGGCGGCGTCGATCTGGTTGCGCATGAGCGCCAGCAGCGGGGAGATGATGACCGTCGGTCCGCTCCCCGCGGTCCGCAGCAGGGCCGTCGCGACGAAGTACACGGCCGACTTGCCCCAGCCGGTCCGCTGGACGACCAGGGCCCGGCGCCGCTCCGCCACCAGCGCCTCGATGGCGCGCCACTGGTCGGTCCGCAGCCGCGCGCCCTCCACGCCGACGAGGCGCGCGAGCACGGCGTCCGCTGCCTCGCGGAGGCCGGGACCGGTGGAATCCTGCTGTGCGGGGGAGCCCGCGGGTGAGTGCCGCATGGACCCATGCAAGCCGACGCGGGCCCCCGGCCGCCAATCACCCTGGGGAAAACCGATCGGTCGATCCGATGGTCCGATCGGCTAGCGGTGCTTGTGGACAACGGGCGACGCCGGACCCCGTGTCTGCCGCAAGCTCCTCGGCATGACTCGACACAGCGACGCGACACCCAGGGCGACCGTCACCGGCGAAAGCGGCGTCACGCTCCGCGGACCGGCCGACCTCGCCGATGCCCTGCCCCACCTCCTCGGTTTCCGTCCGGACGACTCCATCGTGCTCATCGGGCTCCACGGGCCGCGCGGCCGCGTGGGCGGGAGGGTCAGGACGGGCATCCCCGACGACCCGGCCTGCTGGTCGGAGGCCGCCGACCAGATGGCGGCCTCCCTGGCCGAGAACAGCGCGCGACGCGGAACCCGCCCCGACGCCGCCGTCGCCTACCTGTGCCAGGAACCGCCACCCGGCACCGACGCCCGTGCCTTCATGGAACGGCTCCGGCCGCTCGCCCAGCGTCTCCGGACCGCCTGCGGCTCCCTCGACATCCCCGTGCACGAGGCGCTCTACATGGCGGCCGGCCGCTTCTGGTCCTACTGCTGCACCGGGACCGACCGCTGCTGCCCCGAGGACGGCGGTGAACTGCCCGCCGAGGGCACTTCACCGATGGCGGCGGCCTCGGCGTACGCCGGAGTTCCCCGGCGCGGCTCGCTCCGCGAGATCGAGCAGCGTCTCCTGCCGGCCGAGGGCCGTGCCGTCCCGCCCCAGCTGCGCGCCTTCGACGACGCGGCCCGCGTGCTCCTCCCCCGGATGCTCGGCGCCCCGGCGGATGTCGAGGCGGTGCGCGACGAGACGCTCGGCCTCGCGGAGCGGCTGCTCCTCCGGTTCCGGCGGGCGGCCGTCCGGGGCGAGGGCGGTCCGTCGGCCGCCGACAAGGGCGACGACGCGCTGATCACCTCCGCCGAGGCGGCCCGCCTGGTGATCGGCCTCCAGGACCGGATCGCCCGGGACCGGGCGGCGGAGTGGATGGAAGGCGGCGACGGCCCGCCCGCGCTGCGTCTGTGGTCCGCGCTCGCCAGGCGGTGCGTCGCCGCGTACGCGGGCCACGCCGCGGCGCCGCTGACCCTGGCCGGGTGGGTCGCCTGGTCCACCGGGGACGGGATCGGCGCCCGCGTCGCGCTCGGCCGCGCCCTCCGGGCCGACCCCGACTACGTCTTCGCCCGGCTGCTTCACCAGGCGTGCAACGAGGGCGTCGATCCCGAGCCGTTGCGCCGCTCGATGAGGCAGCAGCGGGCCGATCGCAGGCGGCGGGGAGGGGGTTCGGGCGCCCTATGATCACGGCATGCCCTACGACCCGTCGGACTTCCCGCCGTTCGCCGTCACCGTCGATCTGGTCGTGCTCACCGTCCGCAGGCACGCCTTGTGCGCGCTCACCGTGCGCCGTGGGGAGGAGCCCTACCGGGGCCAGTGGGCACTGCCGGGCGGATTCGTCCGCACGAACGAGGACCTGGCCACGGCCGCGGCACGCGAACTGGCAGAGGAGACGGGCCTGCGGACGAACGAGCCGGGCAGCCGCCACGCGGCGGCCCACCTCGAACAGCTCGCCACCTACGGCGATCCCGGCCGGGACCCGAGGATGCGCGTGGTCAGCGTCGCCCACCTGGTGCTGGCCCCCGACCTGCCCGCGCCCACCCCCGGAGGCGACGCGGGCGGGGCGCAGTGGACACCTGTCGGCGCCTTGCTGGACGAGGGCGGCGCACGCGGCGCCGGGGGCGGCGCCGGGACCGGCTCGTCCGCGGACACCACTTCCGACTCCGCCGCCTCCGTGGCGCCCGAGGCCGGTGACATGGGTGGCGGACAGGACGAGGACGGTCCGGGCGGGCCGCGGAGGCTGGCCTTCGACCACGGGCGCATCCTCGCCGACGGGGTGGAGCGCGCGCGTTCGAAGATCGAATACTCGTCCCTCGCCGCCGCGTTCTGCCCGCCCGAGTTCACCGTCGGGGAGCTGCGCCGTGTGTACGAGGCGGTGTGGGGCGTCGTGCTCGATCCGCGCAACTTCCACCGCAAGGTGACCGGCACGCCCGGCTTCCTCGTGCCGGTCGGCGGGACGACGACCCGGCAGGGGGGCCGCCCCGCCCAGCTGTTCAGGGCGGGCGGTGCCACGGTGCTCAACCCTCCCATGCTCAGGCCCGAGGTGTGAGGCCCGGAGGCGCGAAGCGCTGACCTCCGCGCGTCGCCCGGAAAATACCTTTCGTCCCGTTAAGGTGCCTCACGTGCGCGCTCAACGGGAGAATCGATGATCCAGGCCATCGGACTCACCAGTGTGTCCCGGCGCGGTAGGCCACCCGCCGTCGACGACCTCACGTTCGAGGCGCGTCCCGGCGACGTCACGGCGCTGCTCGGGCCGCCGGATTCCGGCAAGTCCACCGCCCTGCGGCTCATGCTCCATCTGACGCCGGGGCGCGGGGTCGCCCTCTTCAGGGGGCGCGGCCTCGTCCAGATCCCGCACCCCGCACGGGAGATCGGCACGCTCCTCGGCGACGTCCCCGGCCACCCCCGCCGCACCGCGCTCGGCCACCTCCGCATGCTGGCGGCCGCCGCCGGAGTACCGGCCGCCCGCGCCGAGGAGGTCCTCGACGTCGTCGGACTCAGTGGGCTCGCGGGGCAGCGCCTCGGCCGCTTCTCGCGGGGCATGGACCGCCGCCTCGGACTCGCGGCCGCCCTGCTCGGCGACCCCCACACCCTGATCCTGGACGAACCGTCCCATGGCCTCTCGCCCCGCGAGACCGCCTGGATGCGCGGACTCCTGCGCGGATACGCCGACCAGGGCGGCGCCGTCCTGGTCACCGCGCGCGACGCGGCGGAGACCGCGCGGTTCGCGGACCGCGTGGTCACCCTCGACTCGGGCCGCCTCGTGGCCGACCAGGCCGTCCAGGACTTCGCGCGCACCCGGCTCCGCCCCCGCGTCGCCGTCCACACCCCGCACGCCGAGCGCCTCGCCGCCGCGCTCGCCCAGGAGTTCAGGACCGCGGACCCGGGGCCCGAGGGCCCGCCCGAGGTCGTGCGCGAGTCCGGAACCCGCATCTCGGTGTACGGCAGCAGCCGCGCGGTCGTCGGCGAGGTCGCCTACCGCCACCACATCGTGATGCACCAACTCGCCGACGAGATCGGCGACTCCGGCGACCGCGGGGCGGCCGCCCCCCTGGACCGCGCCGACGGCCGGACCCCCGAGGCCGCCCGGAGACAAGCCGTGCTCCGCCGCGCGCTCCCCTCCGCCCCGCCCACGGACGAGCCGTCCCCGGCGCAGACCCTGGCCCTCCCCGTCGCCCCGCCGCTCGACCCCACGCCCGGCGCCGCCCCCGAGTCCGGCCCCGAGTCCGGCTCCGAGTCCGGCTCCGACAACGCCGGTCACGACGGCGCCGTCACGGTCGCCCCGCTGCCCCGGCTCCTCACGCTCTCGCCCCCCGGCCCCACTTGGCCGCTCCGCTATGAACTGCGCCGCTGGGCAGGTGTCCACTCCGGCTGGTGGATCATGGCCGCCGCCCTCGTCGCCGGACTCGTCACCGCGCTCTACCTCACGATGTCCGGGACCCGGCCCGTGGAACGCGCCCTCACCGGCTGGGCCGAACCCCTCCCGCTGCCCCCCGTCGCGATGGCGGCGGGCCTGCTGGGCGCCCTGGCGTTCGGCCAGGAATTCCGCTACCCCGCGCTCGCGCCCGCCAGCGTGCCCGTCGCCCGGCGGATCTCACTCCTCACGGGCAAGCTCGCCGTCGCGGGCTGCGCCGCCCTCCTGCTGTGCTGCGCCACGGTCGCCGCCAACTCCGTGACCCTCCACCTCGCGCTCGCCCACCGCGCGCCCGGCGCCGACGCGTGGATCGCCGCCGTGGAAAGCATCGCCCTGCTCACCGTCGGCTGCGCATGGGCCGGTGTCCTGGCCGCCGGGATCTTCCGCTCCACCTTCGCCGGCCTGGCAGCGGTCGCCGCCGTACCGCTCGCGGCCGCCCCCGCGCTCCGCGCGCTGCTCGACAGCCCGGCGGGTGCCTCGCTCAGCGGGCTGCCCGGCCGTTTCCAGGCCCTCACCACGCTTCCGATCCCGTCCGGAGTCGATCGTTGGCTGTCCGCTTCCGCGCATCTCGCATCTCAGCCGATCGGCTGGGCACTCGCCCTCTCCCTCACCGTCATGCTCGGCGGATACGCCCTGATCAGCCTGCGCAACAGCCTGCGCTGACCGCCCGGTCGGCGCCGCACGCGGACAGGCCGTGATCGGGCCACAGCCCCCAACTTCCCGCTGATTGCCCGCGATGCGCGCGCGAAGTCCATTTTCTTCCGGTTAGACGTCAATTATGCGGGAGTCGCCGATCACCCTTTCGTGTGCTTTTCACCAAAGACCTCAAGGTGCCAACGGACGCCGCCGACAAAGGAGGCGTGACTACCCTTGCGCACTCGATGATGACCGCCTCCCGCTCCGCCGACTCCGGCGCCACCGGCTCGGGAGACCTCGACCGCTACTCCTACGCCGAGTCAAGCGGCGCCGCCCGCACCACCAACGCCCTCGCCTGGGACGGCGCCGACCCCGACATGGGCCGCATCGGCCGCCGCGCCGCCGGCAGCCGCGGCCGCGGCCTGCACGGCCAACTCGTCCAGCAGCTCGGCCAGATGATCGTCTCCGGCGACCTGGGCGCCGACCGGCCCCTCGTCCCCGAGGAGATCGGCCAGCGGTTCGAGGTCTCCCGCACCGTCGTCCGGGAGTCCCTCCGCGTCCTGGAGGCCAAGGGCCTCGTCAGCGCCCGCCCCAACGTCGGCACCCGCGTCCGCCCGGTCGGCGACTGGAACCTGCTCGACCCCGACATCATCGAGTGGCGCGCCTTCGGCCCCCAGCGTGAGGACCAGCGCCGCGAGCTGAGCGAGCTGCGCCTCACCATCGAGCCGCTCGCCGCCCGCCTCGCCGCCGGTGACGCGCGGGACGAGGTGCGACAGCGCCTCGGCGACATGGTCGAGATCATGACGCACGCCCTCGGCCAGGGCGACGCCCTCACCTTCTCCCGGGCCGACGCCGAGTTCCACGCGCTGCTGCTCCAGGCCGCGGGCAACCGGATGCTCGAACACCTGTCGGGCATCGTCGCCGCCGCCCTCCAGGTCTCCGGCGGCATCGCATCCGGCTGTGAGCAGCCGTCCGAGACCTCCGTCACCACGCACCAGCGCATCCTGGAGGCCGTCGCGGCCGGGGAGGCGAACGCCGCCGAGAGCGCCATGCGCCAGCTGCTCACCGTGTCCCACGAGGTGCCCGCGCCCACGGCGCCGGGGCAGCCCGCCGCCGGTGCCGACCACGTCGTGCCCGCCCCGCGCGAGCACTGACGCGGACACCGACCGGGGAGCGCGGCACTCGGCGTCACGGTGCGTCGTCGGGGCCGGCCCTCACCGGACTCCGGCGGCGCGTTTGCACCGGCCCGTTACAGTCGAGTGTGGCGGTGTGACTCGCGCCACGCGAGAGCTGCGTAACGCTTCGGGGAGCAGTGCGATGTCCCAAGAGGTGGCCGCGGCGGCCGGAGCGATCCGGCCCCACGCCTGCCGAAGCCGTCGGCGCACCCACGCCGGCGGTCACGGTTCCGCTTCCATCGAGCGGGCCTTAAGCCGTTCCCAGAGTTTCCGAGAGGTTGTTCGTGTCGGCCAGCACTTCCCGTACTCTCCCCGCGGAGATCGCCGAGTCCAATTCTGTGATGGCGCTCATCGAACGGGGAAAGGCTGAGGGGCAGATCGCCGGCGACGACGTGCGCCGGGCCTTCGAAGCTGACCAGATCCCGTCAACCCAGTGGAAGAACGTTCTGCGCAGCCTCAACCAGATCCTCGACGAGGAGGGCGTGACGCTGATGGTGAGTGCCGCCGAGGCGCCCAAGCGCACCCGGAAGAGTGTCGCCGCGAAGACGACGGCCAAGCGCACCGCGACAAAGACCGTCGCGGCCAAGACCGCCCCGGCGAAGAAGGCCACCGCCGTGGCCAGGCCCGAGGCACCCGCCACCGCGGACGGGGGCGCCGTGATCGAGGGCGGCTCCGTCTCGCAGAAGACCGGAACCGCGAAGAAGACCGCCGCGAAGAAGGCGGCCCCCGCCAAGAAGACCGCGGCGCGCAAGACCGCCGCGAAGAAGGCCGCCCCGGCCAAGAAGGCGGCCGCGGGCAAGGACGACGCGGGCAAGAAGGAGATCGTCGACGAGTTCCTTGAGGGTGATGAGGAGACCCTGGAGGAGCCGGCCGAAGGCGCGGTACCCGCTGGCGCCCCGGGCGAGGGCGCGGGGGTGAAGACCGAGAACGAGGGCTTCGTCCTGTCCGACGACGACGAGGACGACGCCCCCGCGCAGCAGGTCGCGGCCGCCGGCGCCACGGCCGACCCGGTCAAGGACTACCTCAAGCAGATCGGCAAGGTCCCGCTGCTCAACGCCGAGCAGGAGGTCGAGCTGGCCAAGCGCATCGAGGCGGGCCTGTTCGCCGAGGACAAGCTGGCGGGCTCCGACAAGATCGCCCCCAAGCTCCGCCGTGAGCTGGAGATCATCTCCGAGGACGGCCGCCGGGCGAAGAACCACCTGCTGGAGGCGAACCTCCGCCTCGTCGTCTCGCTGGCCAAGCGCTACACCGGCCGCGGCATGCTCTTCCTCGACCTCATCCAGGAAGGCAACCTCGGTCTGATCCGCGCGGTCGAGAAGTTCGACTACACCAAGGGCTACAAGTTCTCCACCTACGCCACGTGGTGGATCCGGCAGGCGATCACCCGCGCCATGGCCGACCAGGCACGCACCATCCGCATCCCGGTGCACATGGTCGAGGTGATCAACAAGCTCGCCCGCGTCCAGCGCCAGATGCTCCAGGACCTGGGCCGCGAGCCCACCCCGGAGGAGCTGGCCAAGGAACTGGACATGACGCCCGAGAAGGTCGTCGAGGTCCAGAAGTACGGTCGCGAGCCGATCTCCCTGCACACCCCGCTGGGCGAGGACGGCGACAGTGAGTTCGGTGACCTCATCGAGGACTCCGAGGCCGTGGTCCCGGCCGACGCGGTCAGCTTCACGCTCCTCCAGGAGCAGCTCCACTCCGTCCTGGACACCCTCAGCGAACGCGAGGCCGGTGTGGTCTCCATGCGCTTCGGTCTCACGGACGGCCAGCCGAAGACGCTGGACGAGATCGGCAAGGTCTACGGCGTGACGCGTGAGCGCATCCGGCAGATCGAGTCGAAGACCATGTCCAAGCTGCGTCACCCGTCCCGCTCGCAGGTCCTGCGCGACTACCTCGACTGACGAGGGCCGGGTCGGCACTGCCCCCGGATCAGCACGGCGAAACGGCCGGTACCCCGTACGGGGTACCGGCCGTTCGTGTGATGTCTGCGCTGTGATGACTGCTCGGAGTCCGGTGGGGCGCCGCGATGGCGGTGGGTCATCGAGGGTGGCCCGGGGGTGACGGTGGCCGGCGGTGGGCGGCCTGACGGGCGGGAGCACGCGTACGCGGGGGCGCCGAGGGGATGGCTGCGCGGCCGGGCGTGGCTCGTGGAGGGCCCTCAGCGCGTGTGTGCGCGTCTGGGGCGGCCCGGGGGCCCGAAGAGTCCGGAGAGGACCGGGGGAGCGCTCGTGGGCGCCGGGGCCTCGGGACGGGAGGGCAAGCTCCCGGCGGAGGACGGCGGGCTGGATCAGCCGAGCCACCCGTGGTCGGGGGCGCACGCGACGCTGCCGTGCGTGACGGTGATGCGGTCGGGGGGCATGGAGCCCGGGAGTCGGTGACGGGATCGCGGTGATCGGTCACCCATGGTCAGCGCCACGAGTGACCGACCCCGTCCGGATCAACCGGATACAGCCCGTCGGATGGGTGACGCGAGACGTCAGCGGATCAACGTTCGTCGTCGTTCGCGGTAGCGGGAGTCGCGGTGAGCTTCTCCGTCTCGTCCTGTATTTCCGCGGCGATCTTCTTGAGCTCCGGCTCGAACTTGCGCCCGTGGTGGGCGCAGAAGAGCAGCTCTCCGCCGGTGGTGAGGACCACGCGGAGGTACGCCTGGGCACCACAGCGATCGCAGCGGTCCCCAGCCGTCAGCGGGGTCGCGGGGGTCAGAACAGTAGTCACGTCGCCTCTTCTCTAGCTCGACGAGCTGTCGTACCAGGGACAACATCCAACCAGGCCGAGAACGTTCCCGCTCGCGGCTTTCCCAGGAAAAAAGTTCTCCCCCGAGGGCCGGACGCTGCCCGGTGGCGGCGAATGAGCCGTAGTAGCGGATGGTGCTTCGTTAACGCATGTCGAGTGGTGGTTGTTCCAGCTGCCTCGGGGTCCCGGGGCCGCTCCTTCGTTCAGAAGGACGTGCCCGGAGCCTAAAGGGTTCATGCCTCGTTGGGAACGTGATGTACACGTCACCCGGACGAGTTATCGAACGCGTGAGCGATGCTCGGCTACCCTGGATCTTCCCGGGGAGCCGCACAACCGCTCTACAAGGCCTCGGTACCCTCTGAGCGGCGACTGCCACCCGATTTGGATTCAGCGAGGAGCGAACTGCGTGACCGCCGACACGTCCGTGCCATCCACTGCACTGCTGAACGGGCCCGACGCCGACGGTAACTACACCGCGCGGCACCTGCTCGTCCTGGAGGGCCTGGAGGCGGTGCGGAAGCGGCCCGGTATGTACATCGGGTCCACCGACAGCCGCGGGCTCATGCACTGCCTCTGGGAGATCATCGACAACGCCGTGGACGAGGCACTCGGCGGCCACTGCGACACGATCGACGTCCTCCTCCACGGCGACGGCTCCGTGGAGGTCAGGGACAACGGGCGCGGCATCCCGGTGGACATCGAGCCGAAGACCGGCCTGTCCGGCGTCGAGGTCGTCATGACCAAGCTGCACGCGGGCGGCAAGTTCGGCGGTGGCTCGTACGCGGCCTCCGGCGGCCTGCACGGCGTCGGCGCGTCCGTCGTGAACGCGCTCTCGGCCCGCCTGGACGTGGAGGTGGACCGCGCCGGGCGCACGCACGCGATCAGCTTCCGGCGCGGCACCCCCGGCGTCTTCGCGCGGATCGGCGCGGACGCCCCGTTCGAACCGAAGGGCGGCCTCGTCGCGGGCCGGAAGCTCCCGAAGACGCGCACCGGCACCCGGGTCCGCTACTGGGCCGACCGGCAGATCTTCCTGCGGGACGCCCGGCTCTCGCTCGACACGCTGTACGCCCGCGCGCGGCAGACGGCGTTCCTCGTCCCCGGCCTCACCCTCACCGTGCGTGACGAACGGGGTCTGGACGGCGCCGAGCCGACCGAGGAGGTCTTCCGCTACGACGGGGGCATCAGCGAGTTCTGCGAGTTCCTCGCGCCCGACCGCCCGGTCTGCGACGTGCTGCGGCTGAGCGGGCAGGGCACCTTCAAGGAGACCGTCCCCGTCCTCGACGACCGCGGCCACATGATCCCGACCGAGGTGAGGCGCGACCTCGACGTGGACATCGCCCTGCGCTGGGGCACCGGCTACGACACGACGCTCAAGTCCTTCGTCAACATCATCGCCACCCCCAAGGGCGGCACCCACGTCACGGGCTTCGAGCGCGCCGTCACCAGGACCATGAACGAGGTGCTGCGCGCCGCCAAGCTGCTGCGTGTGGCCGAGGACGACATCGTCAAGGACGACGCCCTGGAGGGCCTCACGGCGGTGGTGACCGTCCGGCTGGCCGAGCCGCAGTTCGAGGGGCAGACGAAGGAGGTCCTGGGGACGTCGGCCGCGTCGCGGATCGTCGCGCAGGTCGTCTCCAAGGAGCTGAAGGCGTTCCTCACCTCCACCAGGCGCGACGCGAAGCAGCAGGCGCGCGCCGTGCTGGAGAAGGCGGTGGCCTCGGCGCGCACCCGCATCGCCGCGCGGCAGCACAAGGAGGCGCAGCGCCGCAAGACGGCCCTGGAGTCGTCCGCGCTGCCCGCGAAGCTGGCGGACTGCCGCAGCGACGACGTGGATCGCAGCGAGCTGTTCATCGTGGAGGGCGACAGCGCGCTCGGCACGGCCAAGCTCGCGCGGAACTCCGAGTTCCAGGCCCTGCTGCCCATCCGCGGCAAGATCCTCAACGTCCAGAAGTCGTCCGTCTCCGACATGCTGAAGAACGCCGAGTGCGGCGCCATCATCCAGGTGATAGGGGCCGGGTCGGGGCGGACGTTCGACATCGACCAGGCGCGGTACGGCCGGGTCATCTTCCTGGCGGACGCCGACGTGGACGGCGCGCACATCCGCTGTCTGCTGCTGACCCTCTTCCAGCGCTACATGCGGCCCATGGTCGAGCAGGGCCGGGTCTTCTCGGCCGTGCCGCCACTGCACCGGATCGAGCTGAGCAACCCGCGGAAGGGGCAGGACAAGTACGTCTACACCTACTCGGACGCCGAGCTGCGGGACACGCTGCTCGACCTCGAACGGCGCGGTGTGCGGTACAAGGACGCGATCCAGCGTTACAAGGGCCTCGGCGAGATGGACGCCGACCAGCTGGCGGAGACCACCATGGACCCGCGCCGGCGTACCCTGCGCCGGATCAACATCAGCGACCTGGAGGCGGCCGAGGAGGCGTTCAGCCTGCTGATGGGGAACGAGGTGGCGCCGCGCCGGGAGTTCATCGCCAGCTCGGCGGCCACGCTGGACCGCTCGCGGATCGACACGTGACGCAGGGGTCCCGGACGTAGGGCGGGCCGGACGCAGGGCGGGCCGGCGGTCTCCGCGGCCCGCCCGCACCGTTCGAACGGCCCGGCGGGGCAGGGGCGTTCCTGGACGACTCACGCAATTCACTTGCGTTAATTGCGTTAGAGTTGCAGTCATGACACGACGACTTGCCCAAGTAGCGCAAAAGGTGGGGGTCAGCGAGGCCACCGTCAGCCGGGTCCTGAACGGCAAGCCCGGCGTCTCGGAGGCCACCCGGCAGGCGGTGCTCACCGCGCTCGACGTGCTGGGGTACGAGCGGCCGACCCAACTGCGGGGCGAGCGCGGCCGGCTGGTCGGTCTCGTGCTCCCCGAATTGCAGAACCCGATCTTCCCCGCCTTCGCGGAGGTCCTGGGCGGCGTGCTGGCGCAGCGGGGGCTCGTCCCCGTGCTGTGCACCCAGACGCCCGGCGGCATCAAGGAGACGGACTACGTGGACCTCCTGCTCCAGCAGCAGGTGTCCGGCGTCGTCTTCGCCGGCGGCCTCTATGCCCAGGCCAACGCCTCGCACGACCACTACCGGCTGCTCGCCGAACGGCGGCTGCCCGTGGTGCTGATCAACGCGTCGGTGCCGGGGCTGCCCTTCCCCCGGGTCTCGTGCGACGACGCGGTGGCCGTCGAGCAGGCGTGGCGGCACCTCGTCTCGCTGGGGCACGAGCGCATCGGCATCGTGCTCGGTCCCGAGGACCACATCCCCTCCCAGCGCAAGCTCGCGGCGGCGCACGCCGCGGCGGCCGCGGCCGGCACCGAACTGCCGGAGGAGCGCGTGGCGCGGGCCATGTACACGCTGGAAGGCGGGCAGGCGGCGACGACCACGCTGCTGGAACGCGGGGTCACCGGCGTGATCTGCGCCAGCGACGTCATCGCCCTGGGCGCGGTGCGGGCGGCGCGGCGGCGCGGGCTGTCCGTGCCCGAGGACCTCTCGGTGGTCGGTTTCGACGACTCCGCCCTGATGACCAGCACTTCTCCGCCGCTCAGCACCGTGCGCCAGCCCATCGAGGCCATGGGCAGGGCGGCGGTGGAGGTGCTGGTGGCGCAGTTCGGCGGGCGCGACGTGCCGCGGGACGAGCTGCTGTTCGAGCCCGAACTGGTCGTACGGGAATCAACGGGTCCCGCCCTCGTCAAGTGACACGTCTCCTCCTGCCTTAGGTGACAACTCGGCGTCGATATTTTTCAATCTACACGCAGGATCTTGCGCATCGGTGATCCCGGTGGTTGAGTGTGCGCCACTCCAGGCCATGCTGACGAAGGGGTCATCCATGACACGCAGCGCGCACCGTCGCCGCGTCGCTCTCGCCACCACGGCCGTTCTCGCTCTCACGCTCGCCGCCTGTTCCTCGGACGACGACAGCGGTGAGAGCGAGGACGGCAGAATCCAGCTCGACATCAACGGCCAGCCTCCCGGCACCGACGCACGGGAGCTCGCCATCTTCGAGGCGGAGGTCGCCGCTTTCGAGGACGCCCACCCCGATATCGACATCGTCCCCCACGAGGGCTTCATGGAGCCCGAGACGTTCAACACCAAAATCGCCAGCGGCCAGCTGGAGGACGTCTTCTATGTCTACTTCACCGACCCGGCCCGTCTGATCGAGCAGGGTTACGCCGCCGACATCACCGACTACCTCGGCGACGTCGAATACCTCGACCAGGTCAAGCCCGAGCTGAACGAGGTCTTCCAGGACGCGGAAGGCCGCCAGTACGGCATACCCACCGCCAACTACTCCATGGGCCTCCTCTACAACCGCGACCTCTTCGAGCAGGCGGGTCTCGACCCGAACGCGCCTCCCACCACCTGGGAGGAGGTCCGCGAGGCCTCCGCCGCCATCTCCGAACTCGGCGGCGGCGTCACCGGATACGGCGAGTGCGCCATCGAGAACACCGGTGGCTGGCACCTCACCAGCGAGATCTACTCCACCGGCGGCGAGGTCGCCACGCAGGAGGGCGACAGCTGGCGCGCCGCGTTCAACACCCCCGAGACCACCGCGCTCCTCGAAAACCTCCAGGCCATGCGCTGGGAGGACGACTCGATGGGCGGCGACCAGATGCGGTCCTGCGAGGACCTGATGATCTCGATGGGCGCCGGCCAGCTCGGCATGTACGTCGCCGCCCCCGACAACATCCCCAGCATCGTGCGCCAGTACGAGGGGACGTACGAGAACCTGGGCCTCGGCCCGATCCCCGGCGGTCAGGGCACCCTCATCGGCGGCGAGGGCTACATGATCAACGCCGAGGCGTCGCCCGAGCAGATCGAGGCCGCGCTGACCTGGCTCCAGTGGCGGTTCGTCAACCCGGACGAGACCGAGCGCCGTATCCAGGACCGCGTCGAGGACGACCAGCCGGTCGGCCTGCCGATGCCCCCCACCCCGGACATCTGGGTCGAGGGTGCCACCCGTGACGCGGTCGAGGCGCTGAAGGAAGCGCACGCCAACGTCCCGATCGAGAACGTCGCCCCCTTCATGGACGCCGCGCCCACCATCCCGGGCCGCATCGAGCCGCCGTCGGCCCAGGAGGTCTACGCGCTCCTCGACAACGTCGTCCAGGGTGTGCTGACCGACGAGTCCGCCGACATCGGGTCCCTCCTCGACGAGGCCGAGACGGCGGTCAACCGGATCTACGACGCCCTCTGACATGGCCACCCCCGCATCGCGCCGCCGGTTGACGGAGAACGTCACCGCCTACGGGTTCCTCTGCGCGGCCCTCGTCGTCTTCGCCTTCTTCGCCTGGTGGCCGGCCATCCGCAACGTGGTCCTGAGCTTCCAGGAGGTGAATTTCGTCCGCGGGTCCAGCTGGGTGGGTCTGGAGAACTTCGAGTTCATCTTCGACGACCCGCTGTTCGCCACCGCGTGGCGCAACAGCGCCATCTTCTCGCTGTACGCGCTGGTCCTCGGATTCGGTGTCCCCTTCGTCACCGCGGTCCTCATCAACGAGTTCCGTCACGCGCGGGCGTACTTCCGCGTCCTGGTGTACCTGCCGGTGATGCTGCCGCCCGTCGTGGTCGCGCTGATGTGGCGATGGTTCTACCAGCCGGAAGGTGGGCTGATCAACGAGGTGCTCGGCACCGTCGGTCTGCCCGCCTCCGACTGGATCAACTCCCCGAGCACCTCCCTGATCTCGCTCGTCATCGTCTCCACCTGGGCCAACATGGGCAGCGCGACCCTGATCTACCTCGCCGCGCTCCAGACCATCCCGGGCGAGCTGTACGAGTCGGCGGAACTGGACGGCGCGGGCATCTTCAAACGGTTGTGGCACGTGACGATCCCGCAGACGCGCTTCGTCATCCTCATGCTGCTGCTGATGCAGGTGATCGCGACGATGCAGGTGTTCACGGAACCGTTCGTGATGACCGGGGGCGGTCCGCAGGACTCCACCGTCACGGTGATGCTCCTCGTCTACCGCTACGCCTTCCAGTACAACAACTTCGGCGCCGCCAGCGCCATGAGCCTCCTGCTCCTGCTGGTCCTCGCCGTCTTCTCCGCCGCCTACCTGCGGGTCACCCGCAGCCGGCAGATCTGAGGGAGCCGACATGCGTACTCTCGTGCGGCCCGCGGTTCTCCGGACCACCCGCGGCAGGATCGTCTACTGGTCCGTCCTCGCCGTCGCCCTGCTCGCGTTCACGGTCGCCTTCATCATCCCGCTCTACTGGATGTTCACCGGCGGCATGAAGAGCTCGCCCGAGCTGGCGAGGACGCCTCCCACCTACATACCCGAGGAGTGGCACCCGCAGAACTACGGCGACGCCTGGTCCGAACTGGACCTCGCCAAGTACTTCGGCAACACCCTCGTCCTCATCGGCGGCGCCTGGCTGCTCAGCCTCGCCGTGCAGCTGCCCGCCGCCTACGCCCTGTCCAAGCTGCGCCCGCGCTTCGGCAACGTCGTCCTCGGCCTGATGCTCGTCACGCTGATGATGCCGGCGACGGCCCTGCTCGTACCGAGCTACCTCACCGTCTCCGACTTGCCGATCTTCGGTACCAGCCTGATCAACAACCCGGCGGCCGTCTGGCTGCCGGCCGCGGCGAACGCGTTCAACATCTACGTCCTGAAGAACTTCTTCGACCAGATACCGGACGAACTGCTCGACGCTGCGCGCATCGACGGCGCGAGCGCGTTCACCACGTTCCGCCGCATCATCCTCCCGCTGTCCCGCCCGATCGTCGCCGTGGTGTCCATCCTGTCCATCACCGCGCTCTGGCGTGACTTCATCTGGCCGCTCGTCGTGCTGCCCGACCCGGCCAAACAGCCCATCACCGTCTACTTGCAGCGGATCGCCGACACCACGTCCCTGAACCTGCTGACCGCGGGGCTCGTCCTCGCCAGCATTCCCCTCGTGGTGATCTTCCTGATCTTCCAGCGCCATATTCTCGCCGGCCTCACCGCGGGCAGCCTCAAGGGCTGAGTTCCGGAAAGGACCTCTCGTGCCGCACAACCCCACCGCATGGTGGCGGAACGCCGCCATCTACCAGGTGTATCCACGAAGCTTCGCCGACGGGGACGGCGACGGCACCGGCGACCTCGCCGGCGTCAGGGCCCGGCTGCCGTACCTGGCCGGGCTCGGCGTCGAGGCGCTGTGGTTCACGCCCTGGTACGTCTCACCGCTCGTGGACGGCGGCTACGACGTGGCGGACTACCGCGCCATCGACCCCGCCTTCGGGACGCTGGCCGAGGCCGAGAAGCTGATCGCCGAGGCGCGCCAGCTCGGCCTGCGCACGATCGTGGACGTCGTGCCCAACCACATCTCCGACGAGCACCCGTGGTTCAAGGCGGCACTCGCCGCGCCCCCCGGCAGCCCCGAGCGCGAGCTGTTCCACTTCCGCCCGGGGCGCGGTCCCGGGGGCGAGGAGCCGCCGAACAACTGGCGCGGCGAGTTCGGCGGCGTCCCGTGGACCCGCACCACCAATGCGGACGGGACACCGGGGGACTGGTACCTCCACCTCTTCACACCGGGCCAGCCGGACGTCAACTGGGCCCACCCGCGGGTCCGACAGGAGCACGAGGACATCCTCCGCTTCTGGTTCGACCGCGGCGCGGCCGGCGTACGCATCGACTCGGCCGCCCTGCTGGCCAAGGACCCCGACCTGCCGGACTTCGAGGTCGGCAAGGACCCGCACCCCTTCGTGGACCGGGACGAGCTGCACGACATCTACCGGTCCTGGCGCGCCATCGCCGACGAGTACGACGGCGTGCTGATCGGCGAGCTGTGGCTGCCGGACGCCGAGCGCTTCGCCCGCTACCTGCGCAACGACGAGCTGCACACCGCGTTCAACTTCAGCCTGATGTCCTGCCCCTGGGACCCGGCGCTGCTGCGCGAGTCGATCGACACCACCCTCGCCTCGCACGCGGACGTCGGCGCGCCCGCGACCTGGGTGCTGTGCAACCACGACATCACCCGCACCGTCACCCGTTACGGCCGCGCCGGGGACACCGGCTTCTCCTTCGCCGGCAAGCGGTTCGGCACCCCCAGCGACATCGCGCTCGGCACCCGCCGCGCCCGCGCCGCCGCCCTGCTGACGCTTGCCCTGCCCGGCGCCGTCTACCTCTACCAGGGAGAGGAACGCGGCCTGCCCGAGGCCGACGTCCCGCGCGACCGCATCACCGACCCGATGCACGAGCGGTCCGGCGGCGTCGACCCGGGCCGCGACGGCTGCCGCGTCCCCCTGCCGTGGGAGGGCACCGAACCCCCCTACGGCTTCGGCGGCGCGGACACCTGGCTGCCCCAGCCCGCGGACTGGGCGCCGTACACCGTCGAGCAGCAGGACGCGGACCCCGCGTCCATGCTCAACCTCTACCGGACCGCGCTGCGCCTGCGCCGCGAGCTGCTCGACGCCGGCCCCACTGGCCTGACCTGGCTCGAAGCGCCGGCGGGCGTCCTGGCGTTCACCCGGTCCGACGGCCTGGTGTGCGCCGTCAACCTGGCGGCGGAGCCCGTTCCGCTCCCCGCCCACACAGCCGTCCTGCTCAGCAGCGCCCCCGTCGAGTCCGCTGACGAGGGAGGTCTGCTGCCGCCGGACACGGCGGTCTGGCTGCGGAACTGATCCTTCCGACGCCGGAGCGCCTGCCCTTCCCCCACCCCCATAGAAGGGAACGACATGGGCGCAACACGAGCGTGGCCGCGCAAGCGGCTGCGCGCGGCGCTCGCCGTCTCCGCCTGCGCGGCCGTCCTGAGCACGCTCGGGATCGCCGCGCCGGCGTACGGCGACGAGTCACAGGAGCCGGCCGCCGAGGCGGCGGACGTCTCGCCCCTGGCCGGTGCGAGCCTGCCGTTCACCACCCAGGAAGCCGAATCCGCCAGTCACACGGGCACGGTCGTCGGCCCGGACTACACGCAGGGCACCGTCGCCTCCGAGGCGTCGGGCCGCCGGGCCGTGCGGATCACGTCAGGACAGCGCGTCCAGTTCACGCTGACGGCCCCGGCCAACGCCGTGACCGTCGCCTACAACGTCCCCGACGGCGCCGACGGCACCCTGTCCGTGTACGCCAACGGCCAGCGCGTCAGCCAGCGCCTCCAGACCACCTCCCGTTACTCCTACTTCGACGCCCCGTGGATCGCGGGCGCGCGCACGCACCACTTCTTCGCGCACGCCCGGCTGCTCCTGGGCCAGAACCTGCCCGCGGGCGCGACCGTCACCGTCCAGGCCGACTCGGGTGACAACGCCGGTCCGTACGTCATCGACACCGCGTCGTTCGAGCAGGTGGCGGGCCCGGCGCAGCAGCCGGCCGGTTCCCTGAGCGTCACGAGCAGGGGCGCCGACCCGACCGGCCAGGCCGACTCGACCCAGGCGTTCATGCAGGCCGTCGCCGAGGGGCGCGGCGGCACCGTGTGGATTCCGCCGGGCACGTACCGGCTGACGCAGCCGGTCTACGTGGAGAACGTCACCCTGCGCGGCGCCGGCGCGTGGCACTCGGTGGTGCGCTCGTCACGCTTCATCAACCAGGGCAGTTCGCCCGGGAACGTCCACATCCGCGACTTCGCCGTCATCGGGGACGTCACCGAGCGCGTGGACAGCAACCCGGACAACTTCGTCAACGGCACGCTCGGCGCGGGCTCGTCGGTCTCCGGCATGTGGCTCCAGCACCTGAAGGTCGGCCTGTGGCTGACCGGCGCCAACGACGGCCTCGTCGTGGAGAACAACCGCATCCTCGACATGGCCGCCGACGGCCTCAACCTCAACGGCAGCGCCAACGGCATCGTCGTACGCAACAACTACCTGCGCAACACCGGTGACGACGCCCTCGCCATGTGGTCGCTGCCCGCGGTCAACCGCAACTCGACGTTCGAGAACAACACCGTCGTCCAGCCCAACCTCGCCAACGGCATCGCCATCTACGGCGGCGAGAACATCACCGTGCGCGGCAACCACATCCAGGACACCAACGCCCTCGGCAGCGGCATCGCCATCTCCAACCAGGCGTTCATGCAGCCGTTCTTCCCCCTGGCGGGGACGACCCGCGTGGACGGCAACACCCTGGTCCGCACGGGCGCGATGAATCCCAACTGGAACCACCCGATGTCCGCCATCCGCGTGGACGCCTACAACCACGCCGTCACCTCCAGCGTCCAGATCACGAACACCACGATCCAGGACAGCCCGTACAGCGCCTTCCAGTTCGTCTCCGGCAGCGGCCAGGGCCTCGGGGCGAGCAACGTGACGGTCGACGGCGCCACGGTCCGCAACGTGGGCACCGTCGTCGTGCAGGCGGAGACGACCGGCTCGGCGACGTTCCGCAACGTCACCGCGACCGGCGTCGGGGCCGCGGGCCGCTACAACTGCCCGTACCCGGCGAACATCCCGCCGTTCCAGATCAACGACGGCGGCGGCAACTCCGGCTGGAGCAGCACGTGGAACGACTGCGGCAGCTGGCCGCAGCCGGGCCGGCAGCCCGAGCCGCCGGACCCGGACCGCAACCTCGCGCTGCACCGCCCGGTCACCGTCAGCAGCCACACCGAGGTGTACGACGGCTCGCGCGCGGTGGACGGCAACGCGTCGACGTACTGGGAGAGCCGCAACAACGCGTTCCCGCAGACGCTGACCGTCGATCTCGGCGCGTCCACGCAGGTGGGACGGGTCGCGCTGCGGCTGCCCCCGTCCGCCGACTGGGGGACCCGCACGCAGACCGTGACCATACGCGGCGGCGACTCCACCGGCAGCCTGCGCGACCTGGTCACGCAGCGCGGCTACACGTTCGACCCGGCGAGCGGGAACCAGATCTCCCAGGCCCTGCCGGGCGGCACGTCCGTGCGCTACGTCCAGCTCACGTTCACCGGCAACACGGGATGGCCCGCCGGCCAGCTGGGCGAGATCGAGGTCTACCGCTCCTGACCGGCTGAGACACCCCTGCACCACCCCCGATGGCAGCACCCCCGGCGGCGCCCTCCTCCCGCGCCGCCGGGGGTGCCGCCTGTGCGCCGAGGACGGAGGAAGCCCCGTGCGCCAGGCCGTCCGCCGGTCTCGGCGGACACCTCTCGCCCGCGGCGCATACGCGGCGGGCTGTGCCCGCAGGGCGCGTTACGGCGGCGGGGCGGCCCGGTCCACGCAGTCGGTCCTCGGGGGAGAGCGGGGGACCGGGCGGCCGATGCCCGACTCGGACGCCGCCCTCAGGCGTGCCCGGGGACGGCGGCGCGAAGATCGAGGAGCTGTCGCGTGTGCACGGGCACGTGGTCCTCGGCGAGGCCATCGACGAGGCGTGCCAGCGGAATCGGCTGGTCCAGCACGAGTACGCCGTTGGACAGGAGGAGCGACGGCACCGGAACCGAGGCGGCTTTCTCGTCGAGCCGATCGGCGATGTCGCACAGGACGGTGGCCTGGCTCCTCACATGATCACTCAGGTCCGCCCGCCCCGCGTGCTCGGTGATGATCCGGTCAAGATTCCAGGTGTCGAGGGAGACCCGGTTGTCGAAGGTGGGCCGCGAGCCGGCGACGACGCTGAGAGCGACCGCCGCGATCGAGGCGTCGACGCTGAGGAGATGGGCCAGTATCTGGTCGGCGTTCCATCCCCCGTCGTCCGCGTCGCCGAGGCCCGGGGTGGCCGCCGCGTCGAGCAGCCTGTCGTAGGCGCGGCGAAGTGCTGTCGTATCCATGGCGTGTTTCCTTCATTCGGGGCGTGTCGGACTCGAATCCCGCTCCGCCGCCTCGGCGACGCGCTTGATGTCCGCCAACCGCCGGTCCCAGCGGGCCGCGAGCGTGGCCATCCACCGTGCCGTCGTGTCCAGCGCCGCGGGCCGCACCGCGTACCGCACCTCGCGTCCGACCCGGACGCCGGAAACCAGCCCGGCGGCCTCCAGGACGGCGAGGTGCTTGACCACCGCCTGCCGTGAGACGGGAAGTCGTCCGGCGAGCGTCGTGGCAGTGCCCTCGCCCTGTGTGGCGAGCAGATCGAGCAGTCGGCGTCGCGTCGGGTCGGCCAGCGCACCGAGGACGCTGTCGACGGCCTCGGCGGCGCCGGGACGTTCTTCCGTCACGTGGAGGACTGTTCGGCGCGTGTCCTGAGCGCGTCGAGCTCCATGGGCCAGCCCCCGGCGTGGTCCTTCAAATTCTGACTGCGCAGCTCCTCGGACCCGGCCAGTGCCGCGAACCCGCTCTCGACGACGCGCAGCCGCGTCTGCCCGCCTTCCGGGGTCAACGTGAACTCCACAAGCGTGCTGTTGTCCTCGCGCAGCTCTTCTCCGGGGAACGCGCTGGTCCAGCGGTACGCCAGATACGTGGGCGGCTCGACCTTCTCCACGCGCACCGGGAAGTCCCCGTGCTCGGCGTTCCGCGCCGTCATCGACTCGCCTTCCCTTGCCACGGTGCCGGGCAGGCTCGCCTTGTCGGCCACCCAGAACCCGGGCTGGGCCACCAGCGACCAGACCCGTTCCAGGGGTGCTGCGATCAGGGTTTCGCGTTCGATCCGGTCCTCGCTCAAGAGAGGCTCCTTCACCGTCGTCATCGGATGCAACCCCAGGGTTGCACTTTGACCGCTGAGATGCAACCCGAGGGTTGCGCCTAGTGTCCTGAGCCGGAGGTCCGGTGTCGGCTGGGTATGAGTCGTCCGGGTCCCGAGCCCGCGCCGTTGTCGGTCACCGATGCCCAGCGGGTGGTGCCGGAAGGCCGGCGCGCCTGCGCACCCCGGTCACGGAACCAACCGCCGGGGCAAGCCCCGGAGGACTTCCTGAGCCGATCGGTAAGCTCGGGTCTCATGCCGACCAGCCGAGTCCCCGTCGTCGTCCTCACCGGCCATCTGGGCAGCGGGAAGACGACGCTGCTCAACCACCTGCTGCGGAACCGCGCGGGGCTGCGCATCGGCGCGGTCGTCAACGACTTCGGCAGCATCCCGGTCGACGCGCTGCTGGTGGACGGGCAGGTCGACGCGATGGCGTCGTTCGGCAACGGCTGCCTGTGCTGCGCCGTGGACACCGAGGACCTCGACGCGGCGCTCGGGCGGCTCGCCGACCCGGCCACCGGGATCGGCCTGGTCGTCGTGGAGGCCAGCGGGCTCGCCGAACCGGCCGCGCTGGTCCGCATGGTCCTCGCGAGCGGGCATCCCCGTGTCGTCTACGGCGGGCTGGTGCACGTCGTGGACGCCGCCGAGGCCGAACGCGCCCCGTACCCCGGCTTCGCCGACCTGCTGGTCCTCAACAAGACCGACCGCGTGGACGCCGCGCGGCGCGACGGACTGCTGGCCGCGCTGCGGGAGGCGGGCGGGGGAGCGCCCGTCGTCGCCGCCGAGCAGGGCCGGATCGACCCGCGCCTCCTCTTCGACCCCGCGGGCGCGGGCGGGGAACCGCGCGCGCGGCAGCTGTCGTTCGCCGACCTCCTCGCCGAGGACGACACCCACGACCACGCGGCGCACGCGCACACGCCGTACGAGAGCCTGGCGTTCGAGACCCCGGGGCCGCTGGAGCCCGGCGCGTTCATGCGCTTCCTCGACACACGGCCCGCCGGTCTCTACCGGATGAAGGGCTTCGTCTCCTTCGGCGGCGGCCCGGCGGACCCGTCGTACGCGGTGCACGCCGTCGGCCGGTTCCTGCGCTTCCACCCCGGGGCCGCCACGGGCGCGACGCGGCTGGTCCTCATCGGCGCGGGTCTGGACACCGCCGCCCTGCGGGCCGGGCTCGCCGCCTGCGTCGCGACGGACTGGGACACGCCCGGCGCGGCCCGCGAGGGCATGGGCGAGGTGCTGCGCTTCGTCGAGCACCCCGAGCACCCCGAGCACGCACCGGAGCCCGGCGCGCCCGACGTGGCCGACCCCGCCCACCCGTACGCCGCCGGGCCGGGGGCACCCGCGGCGTACGGGGGCGCGGCGGCCCGCTGATCAGGCCGGGCCCGCGACCACCGCGACGACCTTGCCGAGCGGCGCGCCCGAACCGTCCCGCCGCGGATCGGGCTCCGGCAGCTCGACCGGCGCGCCGGTCGCCGTCGCCGCCCGCGCCGGAGCCGCCCCCGCCCAGGCGAACGTCAGCCCCTCCTCGCCCTTCAGGAACCGCTGGCAGCGCACACCACCCGTCGCACGCCCCTTGCGCGGGTACTGGTCGAACGGCGTCAGCTTCGCCGACCCGAGCGAGTCGTCCAGCGTCCCGCTGCCGCCCGCGACCGTGAACACCACCGCGTCACGCGCCGGATCGACCGCCGTGAACGACAGCACCCGCGCGCCCTCCGCCAGCTTCACGCCCGCCATGCCGCCCGCCTGCCGCCCCTGCGGCCTGACCTGCGACGCCTGGAAGCGCAGCAGCTGGGCGTCGCTGGTGATGAACACCAGGTCCTCCTCGCCCGTCCGCAGCTCGACGCCGCCCACGACGCGGTCACCCTCGCGCAGCGCGACGACCTCAAGCTCCTCCTTGTTCGCCGGGTAGTCGGGCACCACGCGCTTCACCACGCCCTGCTCGGTGCCGAGCGCGAGCCCGGGGGACGACTCGTCCAGTGTCGTCAGGCAGACCACCGTCTCGCCCTGCCGCAGCGACAGGAACTCCGACAGCTGCGCGCCGCCCGCCAGGTTCGGCATCGCCGGGGTCTGCGGGAGCTGCGGCAGGTCCACCACCGACAGGCGCAGCAGCCTGCCCTCCGATGTCACGGCGCCGATCTCGGCCCGGATCGTCGTCGCGACGGCGGAGACGATCACGTCGTGCTTCGTCCGCTTGGCGCGCGGCTCCCCGCCCTCGCCCGCGTCCGTCGTACGGGCCAGCAGCCCCGTCGAGGACAGCAGCACGCGGCACGGGTCGTCCGAGACTTCGAGCGGCACCGCGTCCACCGGCGCGCCGTCCGCCTCGGCCAGCACGGTGCGCCGGGGCGTGCCGTACTTCTTGGCGACCTGGGCCAGCTCGCCCGAGACCAGCTTCCGCAGCTCGGCGTCCGACTCCAGGATGCGCGTCAGCTCCTCGATCTCCCCGTTCAGCCGGTCGCGTTCCGCCTCCAGCTCGATGCGGTCGAAGCGCGTCAGCCGCCGCAGCGGGGTGTCCAGGATGTACTGCGTCTGGGTCTCCGACAGGCCGAAACGCCCGATCAGCGCGTCCTTGGCCGCCGCCGCGTTGTCGCTGGAGCGGATCAGCCGGATGACCTCGTCGATGTCGAGCAGCGCCACCAGCAGGCCCTCGACGAGGTGCAGCCGGTCGCGCCGCTTCGTCCTGCGGAACTCGCTGCGTCTGCGCACCACCTGGAGCCGGTGGTCGACGTAGACCTCCAGCAGCTCCTTCAGACCGAGCGTCAGCGGCTGCCCGTCGACGAGCGCGACGTTGTTGATGCCGAAGGTCTCCTCCATCGGCGTCAGCTTGTACAGCTGCGCGAGGACCGCCTCCGGGTTGAAGCCGTTCTTCACCTCGATGACCAGCCGCAGCCCGTGCTCGCGGTCGGTGAGGTCCTTGACGTCCGCGATGCCCTGGAGGCGCTTCGCGTTCACCAGGTCCTTGATCTTCGCGACGACCTTCTCCGGGCCGACGGTGAACGGCAGCTCGGTGATCACCAGGCCCTGCCGCCGCGCCGTGACCTTCTCCACCGTCGCCGTCGCCCGCATGCGGAAGACGCCGCGGCCGGTCGCGTACGCGTCACGGATGCCGTCGAGCCCGACGATCCGCCCGCCGGTGGGCAGGTCGGGGCCCGGGACGTGGCGCATCAGCGCGTCGAGGTCGGCGTTCGGGTACCGGATCAGGTGCCGCGCGGCGGCGATGACCTCCACCAGGTTGTGCGGCGGCATGTTGGTGGCCATGCCGACGGCGATGCCGCTCGACCCGTTGACCAGCAGGTTCGGGTACGCGGCTGGCAGCGCGAGCGGCTCCTGCTCGCTGCCGTCGTAGTTCGCCGTGAAGTCGACGGTGTCCTCGTCGATCGAGTCGACCATCAGCCCCGACGCCGGCGCCGAGCGGCACTCGGTGTACCGCATGGCGGCGGGCGGGTCGTCGTTGCCGAGCGACCCGAAGTTGCCGTGCCCGTCCACCAGCGGCAGCCGCATGGAGAACGGCTGCGCCATCCGCACCAGCGCGTCGTAGATGGCCGAGTCGCCGTGCGGGTGCAGCTTGCCCATCACCTCGCCCACGACGCGGGCGCACTTGACGTACCCCCGGTCGGGGCGCAGCCCCATGTCGTGCATCTGGTAGAGGATGCGGCGGTGCACCGGCTTCAGCCCGTCCCGCGCGTCGGGCAGCGCCCGCGAGTAGATCACCGAGTAGGCGTACTCCAGAAAGGAGCCCCGCATCTCGTCGACGACGTCGATGTCGAGGATGCGCTCCTCGAACTCCTCCGGCGGCGGGGTCTTGGAACTTCGGCGGGCCATCGGGGCGCTGGCTCCTTCGTACGGGTGGACGGGTTCGTGTGCGGACCATTGTGGACCGCGCCGCTGACAACCCGGAACTTCGCACAGCCCGGCCCGCCTTGCATAAGGTGACAGGACATCGCGACCGTCCGAGAGAAGGGACCTCATGCCCATGGGCCACACGGCCACCCCGCAGAATACCGCCGGCGGGCTCACCGCGACCGAGCACCGGCTGGCCAACGGGTTGCGGGTGGTGCTCTCCGAGGACCGTCTCACGCCCGTCGCGGCCGTCTGCCTCTGGTACGACGTCGGCTCCCGCCACGAGGTCGCCGGCCGCACCGGCCTGGCGCACCTCTTCGAGCACCTGATGTTCCAGGGCTCCGCGCAGGTGTCGGGCAACGGGCACTTCGAACTGGTCCAGAGCGCCGGCGGCTCCCTGAACGGCACCACCAGCTTCGAGCGCACCAACTACTTCGAGACCATGCCGGCCCACCAGCTCGAACTGGCCCTGTGGCTGGAGGCCGACCGCATGGGCACCCTGCTGACGGCGCTCGACGACGAGTCGATGGAGAACCAGCGCGACGTCGTGAAGAACGAGCGCCGCCAGCGCTACGACAACGTGCCCTACGGCACCGCGTTCGAGCGCCTGACCTCCATGGTCTTCCCGGACGGCCACCCCTACCACCACACCCCCATCGGCTCGATGGCGGACCTCGACGCGGCCTCCCTTGAGGACGCCCGCGCGTTCTTCCGCACCTACTACGCGCCCAACAACGCGGTGCTGTCCGTCGTCGGCGACATCGACTCCGAGCGCACCCTCGCCTGGATCGAGAAGTACTTCGGCAGCATCCCGGCCCACGACGGCAAGCGCCCGCCGCGCGACGGCGCGCTGCCCGACGTCATCGGCGCCGAGCTGCGCGAGCTGCTGCGCGAGGACGTCCCCTCCCGCGCCCTGATGGCCGCCTACCGCCTCCCGCAGGACGGCACCCGGGAGGCCGACGCCGCCGACCTCGCGCTCACCGCGCTCGGCGGCGGCGAGTCGTCCCGCCTGCACAACCGCCTGGTGCGGCGCGACCGCACCGCCGTCGGCGCCGGCTTCGGCCTGCTCCGCCTGGCGGGCGCGCCGTCGATGGGCTGGCTGGACGTCAAGGCGTCGAGCGACGCGGAGGTCGCCGACATCGAGCGCGCCGTGGACGAGGAGCTGGCGCGCTTCGCCGAGGAGGGGCCGACTCCCGAGGAGATGGAACGCGCCCAGGCGCAGCTGGAGCGCGAGTGGCTCGACCGGCTGGCCACGGTCGGCAGCCGCGCCGACGAACTGTGCCGCTACGCGGTGCTGTTCGGCGACCCGCAGCTCGCGCTGACGGCCGTGGACCGCATCCTCGCGATCACCCCGGAGGAGGTGCGCGCCGTCGCCGCCGCACGCCTGCGGCCCGACAACCGCGCGGTCCTCGTGTACGAGCCCACCGGGGCGCCGGCCGCCGACGCGGACGCCACGCCGGACAGCAGCACCGAGAGCGACGCCGCGACCGAGCCGACCGAAGGGGCGGACCAGTGACCGACCGGACCGACCGGACCGAAGACCACGTGACGGGGGACGGCGCCCCCGCCGCCACGATGACCCTGCACCCCCGCCCCGCCGGCGGCGAGCCGAACCCCTGGGCGTTCCCCGCACCCGACCGGGGCGGGCTGCCCAACGGGATGACGGTCCTGCGCTGCCACCGTCCCGGCCAGAAGGTCATCGCCGTCGAGATCAACCTGCCCGCCCCGCTGGCCGCCGAGCCCGCCGGGCAGGAGGGCGTCGCGACGATCATGGCCCGCGCGTTCTCCGAGGGCACCGACCGGCACTCGGCCGAGGAGTTCGCCGCCGAGCTGGAGCGCTGCGGCGCGACGCTCGACAGCCACGCGGACCACCCCGGCGTCCGCGTCTCCCTGGAGGTGCCCGCCTCGCGCCTGACGCAGGCGCTGCGGCTGACCGCCGACGCGCTGCGTGCCCCCGCGTTCCCCGAGCACGAGATCGAGCGCCTCGTGCGCAACCGGCTCGACGAGATCCCGCACGAGCTGGCGAACCCGGGCCGCCGCGCGGCGATGGCCCTGTACGACACGCTGTTCCCCGCCACGGCGCGCCTGTCGCGGCCCCGGCAGGGCACGGCGGAGAGCGTCCAGCGCGTGGACGCCAAGGCGGTCCGCGCGTTCTACGAGGCGCATGTCCGCCCGGCGGGCGCCACGGCCGTCGTCGTCGGCGACCTGACCGGCATCGACCTGGACGCCGCCCTCGCCGAGACGCTGGGCGCCTGGACGGGCACGCCCGCGACCGAGCCCGTCTGGGAGTCCGTCACGGCGGACGACCGCGCGCGCGTCGTGATCGTGGACCGGCCCGGCGCCGTCCAGACGCAGCTGCTGATCGGCCGCACCGGCGCGGACCGGCACGACCCGGTGTGGGCCGCCCAGCGCGTCGGCGTCTACTGCCTCGGCGGCACGATCACCTCCCGCCTGGACCGCGTCCTGCGGGAGGAGAAGGGCTACACGTACGGCATCCGTGCGTTCGCCCAGGTGCTCAACTCGCGGGCCGACGGCTCCGGGCTGGCCCTGCTGGGCATCCGCGGCTCGGTCGCGACCGATGTCACGGGCCCGGCACTCGCCGACCTGTGGCAGGTGCTGCGGACGCTGGCCGCCGAGGGGCTGACGGACGAGGAGCGGGACGCGGCCGTGCAGTTCCTGGTGGGTGTCGCCCCGCTCAGCTTCGAGACGGCCGCCGCCGTCGCGGGCACGCTCGCCGACCTGGTCGAGGAGGGTCTGCCGGAGGACTACCAGGCGCGGCTGTACGCGCGGATGGCCGAGACCGGCACGGTCGAGGCGTCCGCGGCCGTGGTGAGCGCGTTCCCGCTGGAGCGGCTCGTCACGGTCCTCGTCGGCGACGCGGCGCAGATCGTCGGGCCCGTGCGCGCCCTCGGCATCGGCGAGGTCACGGTGATCGGCGGCTGACGCCCGCCCCGGCCCCCGGCGGCGGGAAGGCCGCCGCCGGGGGCCGTTTCCCTGTCCGGGGACTTTCCGCGCGCGGGTTTTCCGCGCCCTGGACTCTCCTGGCTGTGAAGTTTTCGTGCTGTGAAGTTTTCGTAAAAATGGGCCGAAAGGCATCGCAGCCCACCGGGACCCCTATCGGCATTCCCGGTTTCTTGCCATACAGTTCGGGGGAGTGATCCGGTCGTAATGCAACAGGGCTGAAGCCGGCGATGGCTGTGGGGGTTTGTCATGCGTATCTCCGCGCACACGGTATGCACGGCGATCCGTGACGACATCGTCGGCGGCGTCCTGCCGCCGGGCGCCCGCCTCGCCGAGGAGCAGCTCGCGCAGCGGTACGGCGTCTCCCGCGTCCCGGTGCGCGAGGCGCTGCGCACGCTGGAGTCCGAGGGCTTCGTCGTCTCACGCCGCCACGCGGGCGCCTGCGTCGCCCAGCCGGGCGACCGCGAGGCCGCCGACCTGCTCGACATGCGCGCCCTCCTGGAACCGCTGGGCGCCGCCCGCGCCGCCCAGCGGCGCACGGAGGCGCACCTCAAGGTGCTGCGCGGGCTCGTGCGCCTCGGACGCCAGCGCGCGGGCCAGGGTCAGGAGGCCGACCTGCGCTCCCTCGCCGACTGGTTCCACGAGACGGTCGCGCAGGCCACGTGCAGTCCCGGCCTGACCGCGCTCCTCGTGCAGCTGCGGCGCAAGGTCACCTGGCTCTACACGGGCGAACCCGTCTCCCGCGCCGTGGTGCTGTGGCAGGAACGCGGCGCCCTGGTGGACGCCATCGCCCGCGGCGACGCGGAACGGGCGCGGGCCCTGGCCGCGGCCCAGCTGGAGCGCGCCGCCCCCGTCAGGCGGCAGTTCCGCACCCCCGTCGCGAGGACCCCGAAACCTGCTGTCAACACGGGCCGCGGCCAGATTTAACAACGACCGCATACAAAAGAACGGCGAGGTCGCGGGAGCGGCGGGACCGTGAATTCCGCCGCCGTATTGGCGGCCGCGCATCGTGCTGCCCGGAATCCAGGAAAACCGCCGCTGTTTATTGTCCGCGGGTGAGTGCGCGCTTACGCATTCGACCGCGACAGGAAGAATCCGCCCGCGCGGCCGCGTGTTTTTCCTCACACCGTTCCGGCTTCCGCCCGCTTTACGTGCTCACGCCTTTTCGGGGAGTTCGTCGAGGCCCTCGGAGACGAGCCGCGCCAGCCGGTCCACCGCCTCCTCCGCCGCCGGGGTGTCCTCGGCGGACGACGCGAGCACGACCTCGTCGCCCCCCTGCGCGCCGAGGGTCAGGACGGCGAGGAGCGACGCCGCGTTCACCGGCGCGCCGCCCGGCCGGGCGATCGTCACCGGTACCCCGGTCGCCATCGCGGCCCGGACGAAGACCGAGGCGGGCCTGGCGTGCAGCCCGTCGGCCCACCCGATCGTGACACGGCGTTCAATCATGCTGTTGCCCTCCGCTGAGGTGGATCGTCGGCCCGACGCCGGTTGCGCGGCCACCTCGGCCGCCCGCCCGGTCCCGCCCAACCGTACGCTGGGCCCATGGCGCCGACACCCGCCGAGCACCCGTACCCCGCCCATTGGGAGGCCGACGTGGTGCTGCGCGACGGCGGCACGGCCCACATCAGGCCCATCACCCCGGCGGACGCCGACCGGCTCGTCAGCTTCTACGAGCGCGTCTCCGACGAGTCGAAGTACTACCGCTTCTTCGCCCCCTACCCCCGGCTGTCCGACCGCGACGTCCACCGCTTCACCCACCACGACTACGTGGACCGCGTCGGCCTCGCCGCCACCGTGCGCGGCCGGTTCCTCGCCACCGTCCGCTACGACCGCGTGGCGCCCGGCTCCGACGTCGCCGAGGTCGCGTTCCTCGTGGAGGACGCCCACCAGGGCCGTGGCCTCGGCTCGGTCCTGCTGGAGCACGTCACCGCCGTCGCCCGCGAGCGCGGCGTCCGCCGCTTCGAGGCCGAGGTCCTGCCCGCCAACGGCAAGATGATCAAGGTCTTCACGGACGCCGGGTACTCCCAGCGCCGCAGCTGGGAGGACGGCGCCGTCCGCCTCACCCTCGACCTGGCGCCCACCGCCGAGTCGCTGGCCGTCATGCGGGCCCGCGAGCAGCGCGCCGAGGCCCGTTCCGTCCAGCGGCTCCTCGCGCCGCGCTCGGTCGCCGTCGTCGGCGCGGGCCGCAGGCCGGGCGGCGCGGGCCGGCGGGTGCTCGCGGCGCTGCTCGCCGCCGGGTTCACCGGCCGCCTCCACGCCGTCAACGCGACCCTGCCGCCCGGCACGGAACGGCTCGGCGGCGTGCCCGCGCACCCGTCCGTGCGCGCCATCAGCGAGCCCGTGGACCTCGCGGTGGTCGCCGTCCCCGCCGGACGGGTCCCCGGCGTCGTCACCGACTGCGGCGAGGCGGGCGTCCAGGGCCTGGTGGTGCTGGCGGCCGGACACGGCACCCACGAGCAGCGGGCGCTCGTCCGGACGGCGCGCGAGTACGGCATGCGCGTCGTGGGCCCCGACGCGTTCGGCCTCCTCAACACGGACCCGGCCGTGCGGCTCAACGCCAGCCCGGCCCCCGCGCTGCCGCCCGCCGGGCGCACGGGGCTGTTCACGCAGTCGGCCGCCATCGGCATGGCCGTGCTCGCCGAACTGGAGCGCCGCGGCGCGGGCCTGTCCACCTTCGTCTCCGCCGGGAACCGCGCCGACGTCTCGGGCAACGACCTCCTCCAGTACTGGGACGAGGACCCCGCCACCGGCGTCGCCCTCATGTACCTCGAATCCATCGGCAACCCCCGCAAGTTCACCCGGCTGGCCCGCCGCACCGCCGCGTCCGGCACGCCCGTCGTCGTGGTGCGCGGCGGGCGGCACAGCGGCGGCGTCCCCCCGCACGGCCACGACGTCCCGCAGGGCGCCACCCCGGAGGCGACCGTCTCCGACCTCCTGCGGCAGGCCGGGGTCATCGAGGCGGACACCGCCACCGAACTCGTCGACACCGGGCTGCTCCTGGCGCAGCAGCCCCTCCCCGCCGGGGCGCGGACCGCCGTCATCGGCAACGCGGAGGCGCTCGGCCTCGTCGCGTACGACGCCTGCCGTGCCCAGGGGCTCACCCCGCTGCCGCCCCGGGGCCTCGGCGCGGCGGCCGGCCCGGACGCGTACGGCGCGGCGCTGGCGGCCGCGCTCGCCGACCCGGGCACCGACGCCGTGGTCGTCACGGCCGTGCCCGCCGGGGCGGCGGCCGTGGTGGCCGAGGACCCCGACAGCACCGACAGCCCCGCTCCCGGCCCCGGACGGCTCGCCCCGGCCCTGCGCGCGGCCCTCGACGCCGCCGCCGACACCGGGCCCCGCAAGCCCGTCCTCGTCGCCCACCTCGGCCTCGACACCCTCGCCGCCGACCTCGGCGGCCACGGCATCCCCGCCTACCCGTCGGCGGAACGCGCCGTCCAGGCACTCGCCCGCGCCGTCCGGCACGCCGAGTGGCGCGCCCGCGCCGCCGATCCGGGCCGCGTCCCGGTGTTCGACGACGTGGACGAGGCCGCCGCCGCCCGGCTCCTCGCCGCCGCCGCGCCCGCCTCCGGCACCGCCGCGCTCGGCCAGGACGCGACGGGACGCCTGCTCGCCGCGTACGGCATCCACGTCCCGCCCACCGCCCCGGCGCCCACCCCGGACGCCGCCGCCGAGGCCGCCGCGCGCCTGGGCTACCCGGTCGCCCTCAAGACCACCGCCCCCCACCTGCGCCACCGCGCCGACCTCGGCGGCACCCGGCTCGACCTCGCCACCGAGGACGAACTGCGCCGCGCCCACGCCGAGCTGACCGGCCGTCTCGGCGACGCCGCCCGCCTGCGCCCCGTCGTCCAGCGGATGGCGCCGCGCGGCGTGGACACGGTGGTCAGGGCCACCGTCGATCCCGCCATCGGCGCCGTCCTGTCCTTCGGCCTGGCCGGCCCCGCGTCCGAACTGCTCGGCGACGTCGGCCACCGGCTGCTGCCCGTCACCGACCGGGACGCGGCCGGGCTCGTACGCTCCCTGCGCGCCGCCCCGATGCTCTTCGGCTGGCGCGGCGCCGGCCCGGTGGACACGGCCGCGCTGGAGGAACTCCTGCTGCGCCTGGGGCGGCTGGTCGAGGACCACCCGGCCATAGCGTCGGTCGACCTGGAGCCGGTCGCGGTCGCCCGGGAGGGCGCCACCCCGCTCGGCGCGACCGTCCGCGTGGCGCCGCCGCCCCCCAGGCCGGACCTCGGCCCGCGCAGGCTGCGCGCGTACTGACGCGTCCCCGGCGGAGTCGGCGACGGCGGCGCCGCTGTCGGAGGCGCCCCGTAGGATGGGCACATGGCGAAGACCGGTACAACGTCCCAGGGACTGCGGGAGGCGATCGAGCGCAGCGGCTACTACCCGGCGCTCGTCGCGGAGGCGGTGGAGGCGGCCGTGGGCCGCGAGCCCGTCGTCTCTTTCCTTGTCCACCAGGAGACCACCTTCGACAGCAACGAGGTGCGCCGTCACGCCACCGTGCTCGTGCTGACCGGCACACGGTTCATCGTCAGCCACACCGACGAGCAGACCGCTGAGACCTCCTCGCCCGCCCCGTACGCGACGACGTCCACGGAGTCCGTCAAGCTGTCCCGCATCTCCTCCGTCGTGATCAGCCGCGTCGTGGCCGACCCGCAGTCGTACGTGCCGGGCACGCTGCCCCGCGAGGTCGTCCTCACCATCGGCTGGGGCGCCGTCTCCCGCATCGACATGGAGCCCGCCGCCTGCGGCGACCCCAACTGCGAGGCGGACCACGGTTACACCGGCTCCAGCACGGCCGACGACCTCTCGCTGCGCATCAGCGAGGCGGGCGACGGCCCGGAGACGGTCCGCCAGACCCTGGACTTCGCGCAGGCGCTGTCCGAGGCCACGGCGGCGGCGGGCAGGTGACGTACGCCCAGGCCGCCGATCCCGAGCCACTGGACCCGCGCGACGCCCCCGCGCCCCGCTACGGTTCCGCGTCACTCGCCGACGTGCTGCCCGCCGCGGCGGCCGGGATCGGCGTACCCGGGCTGACGTCGGGTCTCGAACTGCCGCCCGCCGACCGGGTCTGCCTCTTCCTCGTCGACGGCCTCGGCTGGCACGCCCTGCTGGACAACGCGGCGGACGCCCCGTTCCTCACCTCGCTGCTGCCGACCTCCAAGGCCGGGACGGGGGAGCCCATCACCTGCGGCTTCCCCTCCACCACGGCCACCTCCCTCGCGTCCGTCGGCACCGGGCTGCCCCCCGCCGCCCACGGCCTGGCGGGCTACCGCGTCCGCGACCCCGCCACCGGCGCGCTGATGCACCAACTGCGCTGGGACCCCTGGACCGAGCCCGCGCTCTGGCAGCCGCACCCCACCGTCTTCCAGGTCGCCCACGCCGCGGGCGTCCCCGCCGCCCAGGTCTCCGCTCCCCGCTTCGAGCGCACGCCGCTGACGCAGGTCGCCCTCTCGGGCGGCACGTTCCTCGGCCGTCTCGACGCGGGCGAGCGGATCGACCTCGCCGCCGCCAGGCTCGCCGCCACCGAGCGGGCCCTCGTCTACACGTACTACGCCGAACTCGACGCCACCGGGCACCGCTACGGCATGGCGTCCGCCGACTGGCGCCGCGAGCTGCGCGAGGTGGACCGCCTCGCGCGGCGCCTCGCCGAGCAGCTGCCGCCCCGGTCCGTCCTCTACGTGACGGCCGACCACGGCATGGTGGACACGCCCCCGGCCGGGCCCGACCGCCTCGACTTCGACGAGGACTGGGAGCTGTCCGCGGGCGTCGCCACCCTCGGCGGCGAGGGCCGCGCCCGCCACCTGTACGCCGTCCCCGGCGCGGCGGCCGACGTCCACGCCGTGTGGCGCGAGGTCCTCGCCGGGCAGGCGTGGGTCGTGACGCGCGACGAGGCCGTGGAGCTCGGCTGGTTCGGCCCGCCGGGCACCGGCGTCGAGGCCCGGGTGCGCGACCGGATCGGCGACGTCGTCGTCGCCATGACCGGCAACGCCGCCGTCGTCGCGAGCCGCCGTGAGCCCAAGGAGTCGGCGCTGGTCGGCATGCACGGGTCGCTGACCCCCGCCGAGCAGCTCGTGCCGCTTCTCGAAGTCCGCACCTGAGACCGCACTGGAGCACGATCCGTGGCTGAACTCGCCTTCTTCTCCGGCACGATGGACTGCGGGAAGAGCACCCTCGCCCTCCAGATCCAGCACAACCGCTCGGCGCGCGGCCTGCTGGGCCTGATCTTCACCCGGGACGACCGGGCGGGCGCCGGGCGCCTCTCCTCCCGCCTCGGCCTGGTGACGGAGGCCACCGAGGCGGGCGACGGCTTCGACTTCCACGCCCACCTCGTCGGCCTGCTCACGGCCGGGGGCCGCGTGGACTACGTCATTGCGGACGAGGCGCAGTTCCTCTCGCTCGGGCAGGTGGACCAGCTGGCCCGCGTCGTGGACGACCTGGGCATAGACGTCTTCGCCTTCGGCATCACCACCGACTTCCGCACCCGCCTCTTCCCCGGCTCGCAGCGGCTGATCGAGCTGGCCGACCGCGTCGAGGTCCTCCAGGTCGAGTCCCTGTGCTGGTGCGGCGCGCGGGCCACGCACAACGCCAGGACGGTCGGCGGCCGGATGGTCGTCGAGGGCGCCCAGGTCGTCGTCGGGGACGTCGGCGAGCCCGGTGGCGGGCTCGCCGACGTCGGCTACGAGGTGCTGTGCCGCCGGCACCACCGCCGTCGGCTCACCGCCGCCTCGGCGGGCGCGGGCGCCCTGTCGCCCGAGGTGCTGCCGGTCGACGCGGCGCGGCGCGCCGACTGACGCCGGACCGGCCGGGGGCGCTCAGCGGTCGGCCGGGCGGATCAGCGCGAACGGCGCGCCCTCCGGGTCGGTGACCTCCGCCCAGCGCCCGAACCGCGAGTCCGCCGGGTCGCTCGTCCGCCGCCCGCCCAGTTCCTCGGCGCGCGCCACGGCCTCCTCGACGTCCGGCACCGAGAAGTACGTCAGCCAGTGCGGCCCGCGGTCGTGCGGCAGTTCGCCGGCCACGCCCCGCACGCCCGCCACCGGACGCCCGTCGAGCCGCAGCGTCAGCCGGTCCGAGCCCTCGGGGGCGGTGGGCTCCGGCGCCGCCTCGTACCCGAAGACCGTGCAGTAGAACTTGGCGGCGCCCGACGCCTCGCGGGTGATCAGTTCGTTCCACACCGGCGCGCCCCACGGGCCGCGGTACGGTCCGCTGCGCCGCGGGCCGCCCTGCCACAGGCCGAACGCCGCGCCGCTCACGTCCGAGGCGATCCCGAGGCGCCCCACCCGGTCGATGTCCAGCGGCCCGACCGCTACGGTCCCGCCGCAGTCGCGCACCAGCGCGGCCGTCTCGTCCGCGTCGCGGGCCGCGATGTACGGCAGCCACGCGACGACCCGCCGCGCTCCCGCCGCGATCTCCCCGAGCCCGGCCACCGGGTGGCCGTCCCGCAGCGCCCGCACGTAAGGCCCGAGCTGGGGCTCGTCCTCGTCGAACTCCCAGCCGAACAGCTCTCCGTAGAACCGCCGTCCGGCCGCCAGGTCGTGCACCATCAGACTCACCCAGCGGTGCGTTCCAGGAACGGGCGGGCTCGCAGTCTCGGCCATCCTTGCCTCTCTTCTGGGGGCTCCCCGGCTCGCCGTCGCAAGTCTCCCCAGGGCTGGGGAGAATGGGGCCATGACACCAATGATCCCCGCATCCGGCCTCGCCGCCGCACTCGCCCCCGGCACTGCGGAGGCGGACCGGCCCGTCCTGCTGGACGTGCGCTGGCAGCTCGGCGGCCCGCCAGGACGTCCCTCGTACGAGGCGGGGCACATCCCGGGTGCCGTCTACGTGGACCTGGAGGAGGACCTGGCGGGCCCGCCGGGACCCGGCGGGCGGCATCCGCTGCCCGACACCGGGATCTTCGGCGCGGCGATGCGCCGGGCCGGTGTGTGCCTCGGCCGTCCCGTCGTGGTCTACGACGGCGGCCGGGGCTGGGGGGCGGCCCGCGCGTGGTGGCTGCTGCGCTGGGCGGGGCACGGGCGGGTGGGCGTGCTGGACGGCGGACTGCCGGCCTGGGAGGGCGAGCTGTCCACCCGCACGCCGGAGCCGGCCGAGGGCGACTTCGTGCCCGCCCCCGGCGGCCTGCCCGTCCTGGACGCGGACGGCGCGGCGGCGCTGGCGCGCGAGGGCGTGCTGCTGGACGCGCGGGCGGGGGAGCGGTACCGGGGCGAGGTCGAGCCGATCGACCCGGTCGCCGGGCACATCCCGGGCGCCGTCTCCGCGCCGACCACCGAGAACACCGGTCCCGGCGGCCTGATGCGCCCGCCCGCCGAGCTGGCCGCCCGTTTCGCGGCCCTGGGCGTCGGCCCCGACACCCCGGTGGGTGTCTACTGCGGTTCCGGCGTCTCGGCGGCGCACGAGGTACTCGCCCTCGCCTCCGCGGGGATCGGGGCCGCGCTCTACCCGGGCTCGTGGAGCGAGTGGACCGCCCTGCCGGGCCGCCCGGTGGCGACCGGCCCCGAGGCCGGCTGACCGGGCGTACGACGGCGGGTCACCCGTGCGGTGTCCCGCCGTCCCGCGTCACTCCTTCTTCTTGCGGCGCGTGCCGAAGACGATCTCGTCCCAGCTCGGCACCGCCGCGCGGCGGCCGGGCCGCACGCCGTCCGCCTCCGCCTGGCGGTCGGTGCTGCCCGTCAGCCGGTCGCGGTGCCCGCCGACCGAGCGGGGCATCAGGACGTCCGCGTACGTGGACCCGGCGCTCGCCGCGGGCGCCGAGGGGCCGCGCGGCACGGGGGGCTCGTCGTGCAGGTCGTCGTCGTCCGCCTCGGGCTCCGCGGTGGCCGCCGCGGCGAGCGCGGACGCCGGTTCCGGCACGACCAGGTCGCCCCGGAAGCTCGGCACGGCCTCCAGCAGGCTGGTGAGCGAGTCGGGCTCGGAGTCGCGGTCGCGGCCCAGGGGCTCGGGCGGGCGGCCGGAGGACCGCTCGCTCTCCCGGGGCAGCCGCGCGATCCTGGGCACGAACGGCGTGCTCGGCTCGGGCGTGTCGTCCGTCTCGCCGAGCAGCGCGCGCGCCTCGTCGTCCACGGCCTGGACGAGGCGGCGCGGCGGGTCGTACATCCAGCTCGCCGAGTGTGTCTCGCCCGCGACGCGGTAGACGAGCAGGACCTCCCACGTCCCGTCGTCGCGCCGCCAGGAGTCCCAGCGGACGGCGTCCTTGTCGGCGCCGCGCAGCAGCAGCCGCTCGGTGACCGCGTCGCCGAGCTGCGGCCCCGCGGTCTCGCCGGGGCGCCGTACGGCGGTCTTGCGGGCGCGTTCGGCCATGAAGGCGCGCTCGGCCAGCACGGGACCCTCGAAGCGGCGCACGCGGTCCACGGGGATGCCCGCGAACTGCGCGACCTCCTCGGCGGTGGCCCCGGCTCTTATGCGCGCCTGGATGTCGCGCGGCCGCAGATGGTTCTCGACCTCGATCTCGATCTGGCCGAGACGGGCGCGGTCGTTCCGCACGGCGGCGCGCAGGCGCTCGTCGATGGGAAGGGTGTACTCCGTGTTGTCGGCAGCCTTGAGTACCAGACGTGTGCCGTCATTGCTCACGGCCACGACACGCAGTTCGGGCACGAGGACCTCCCGGGTGGTGCCTGCCGACGTCACGTACGTCGCTGCTCTCCCGCTGACGAGTGTGACCTGCCCGGGTGCAGCCTGCCACAACCTTGCCGACTTGCCCGGCGTGTCGGGCCATGGTCTTTCGCCGCCGTTATGGCACAGTCACCACTTTGCCACGAGCGGTGACCGGCGGGGGCCGGATCTCCGCGCGGGCCGGACGACGGCTTGGACCAGGTGTCGTCACATTACTCCATCAGGACGCGCCCCGTGGGGTGAAGTGCGCCGGAAGTTCACATCCGGCAAGGGAGTTGGGCGGGTGTTTCCCGACACTTTCGGGTGGTAAGACTCACAGAATCCGCAAAAGTGGAACTTTCGGCCGCCCCCGTATGTCTCTTCCGTGGGCGGAGTCGTCCCATGCGTGGACACGGTGCGAGGAGTGTGCGGGAAGCGGCAAATGGTGGAACCTCAGGTAAAGAATCCGGACTCCGTCCCGGACCCCTCCCCGGACGGCGGGACCCGGCGGCGGGGCGTCGAGCTGACCGTCACGCAGGTCGCGGCGAGCGCCGTGGCCGCCGTCCTCGGCGCGATGCTCGCGTCCGGGCTCGGCGTGTACGGCACCGTCATCGGGGCGGCGGTGCTCAGCGTCGTGGCGACGACCGGCGGCGCCTTCCTCCAGCACCTGTTCGACTCCGCGCGCCGTCCCGCCGGTCCACGGCGAGCCGGTCGGCCCGCCGGGACGCCGCCACCGCCGACACCGCAGCCGCGCGCCCGGCGCTGGCGCCCGCGCCGCGCCCTGCTCGCGGCGGCGGGCGTCTTCCTGCTGGCGATGACGGCCGTGACCGGCATCGAGCTGGCGGGCGGCTCCTCGCTGTCCGGCTGGTGGGGCCGCGACGACGCCGGGACCTCCGTCGGCCGCCTGATCCACGGCGGCGGTGACGGCGGCGACAGCCCGGGTGACAGGCCGGGTGACAGCCCCGGCGGCGACGGTGACGACGACGGCGGGGACGACCGGCGGGACGAGGGCCCGGCCGAGGACGGCGACGGCGGGAGCGGCGCCCCGTCCCCCGACGACACCGGCGGCGCCCCCTCGCCGTCGGACGACGCGCCGGACGAGGACACCCCGGACGAGGACACCCCGGACGAGGACACCCCGGACCAGGGCACCCCGTCCCCCGGCACCGGCACGGACGGCACCGGCGGCGGGGAGACCGGCCAGGACACCGGCGGCACGCCCGCGCCCACCCCCACGGCCCCCACGCCCGGCTCCGGCGGCACGGGCCCCGGCGCAACCTCCGGCACGCAGGACGGCGGGGCGGAGGGCGCCACCGGCTGATGGCAGGATCGGGAGACATGGACCGTGCGACCGACACCCAGCCCTACGACGCGCTGCTGCTTCTCTCCTTCGGCGGGCCCGAGGGCCCCGACGACGTGATCCCGTTCCTGGAGAACGTGACGCGCGGCCGGGGCATCCCGCGCGAACGGCTGGCCGAGGTGGGCGCGCACTACCGGCTTTTCGGCGGCGTCAGTCCCATCAACGAGCAGAACCGCACCCTGCTCGCCGCCCTCCGCGCCGACTTCGCCGGACACGGCCTCGACCTGCCGGTCTACTGGGGCAACCGCAACTGGGCGCCGTACGTCACCGACACCCTCCGGGAGATCGCCGCCGCCGGGCACCGCCGCGTCCTCACGCTGGCGACGAGCGCCTACGCCTCGTACTCCGGCTGCCGCCAGTACCGCGAGGACCTCGGCGCGGCCCTCACCGCGCTCGCCGCCGAGGGCGTGCCGCTGCCGCGCGTCGACAAGCTCCGGCACTACTGGAACCACCCCGGTTTCCTCGACACGATGACGGACGGCGTCCTCACCGCCCTGGTCGAGCTGCCCGAGGAGGTGCGCGACGGGGCGCGCCTCGTCTTCACGACGCACTCCATCCCCGACAGCGCCGCCGACACGTCGGGCCCGCCGTCCGGCCGCGCCCCCGGCGGCGCGTACGTCGCGCAGCACCTCGACGCCGCGCGGACCGTCGCCGCCGCCGTGGCCAAGGCGACCGGCGTGGAGCGCCCGCACGAGCTGGTCTACCAGTCCCGCAGCGGCTCGCCCGAGATCCCGTGGCTGGAGCCGGACATCGTGGACCGTCTGCGCGAGCTGCACGCCGAGGGGACGCCGGCCGTCGTCATGGTGCCGATCGGCTTCGTCTCGGACCACATGGAGGTGCTCTACGACCTCGACACCGAGGCGATGGACGCCGCCCGCGAGCTGGGGCTGCCCGCTGTCAGGTCCGCGACCGTGGGCGCCGACCCGCGCTTCGTCGCCGCCGTCCGCGACCTCGTGCTGGAACGCGCCGCCACCGAGCGCGGCGAGTCCCCCCGGCGCTGCGCCCTGGGCGACCTCGGCCCGAGCCACGACCTGTGCCCGGCGGGCTGCTGCCCGGGGCGTGTCGCGCGTCCGGCCGCCGCCGGGGCCGACAGCCCGTTCGCCTGACCCAGCCCTTCCCGGCCGTCCGCGGCCGCCGCCACCGCACGCACGAGGAGCGACCCGCCATGCCCCCTGCCGACCTGCCCGCCGAACTCCTCGCCCTCGCCCGGGAGGCCGCGGCCCGCGCCGGGCGGCTGCTGCGCGACGGCCGCCCCGCCGACCTGGGCGTCGCCGCCACCAAGTCGAGCCCGATCGACGTCGTCACCGAGATGGACGTGGCCGCCGAGCGGCTGATCACCGGGTTCCTCGCCGAACACCGCCCGGACGACGGCGTGCTCGGCGAGGAGGGCGGCGAGCGCGGCGGCGCCGGCGGCGTGCGCTGGGTGGTCGATCCGCTCGACGGCACCGTCAACTACCTGTACGGGCTGCCGAACTGGGCCGTGTCCGTCGCCGCCGAGGTGGACGGCGAGACGGTCGCGGGCGTCGTGGCCGTGCCCGCGCGCGGCGAGACCTTCTTCGCGCGGGCCGGCGGCGGCGCCCACCGCGTGACCGGGGACGGCGCCCCCGAGCCGCTTGCCACGCGCCCGTCCCCGCCCCTCGACCAGGCGCTGATCGCCACCGGCTTCAACTACGTCGCGGCCGTCAGGACGGCCCAGGCCGCCGTCGCGCACCGCCTCATCCCGCGGGTCCGCGACATCCGCCGCGGCGGCTCGGCGGCCATCGACCTGTGCGACGTGGCCGCGGGACGGCTCGACGGGTACTACGAACGCGGCCTGCACCCCTGGGACCTGGCCGCGGGCGACCTGATCGCCCGTGAGGCGGGCGCCCTCACCGGCGGCAGGCCGGGCCGGCGCCCGGACGGCGACCTCACCGTCGCGGCGTCCCCCGGCGTCTTCGCCGTCCTCCAGCCGCTCCTGGACGAGCTGGGCGCCTGGCACGACTGAGGTCCGTACACGCGCCTGGGCGCCCCCGGGGAGGTCCCCAGGGGCGCCCAGGCCCGCTCGGATCACCGGCGCCCGGACGTGCCGGGCGCGGGCGTCACGCGGCGGTGGAGCCGATCTCCACACCGTGCTCCGCCGCCAGCCGTCGCAGGTCGTCCAGCTCGGCCTGCTCCACGTCCATGGTGAACAGATCTCCGTCTTCGCGAGCGCGGCTGAGGCCGGACTCGGTGTTCTCGATGCGCTGCAGGATTCCAGCGGTGAACGCGTCCAAGGTGCGCCCCCTCGTCTTCGATCGGCGGCACCGGGGTGCCGGGGGTGGGTGCGGCCACGGGGGGGTCCACGGGTCGGTCGGCAGCGCGGGGCTTGCCGCCTCCGAGGGGGAGGGTGGTCGCGGGGTGTGTGGTTCGTCCTCCCCGATGTGGCGGGTGGGGAAACATGGCCGAAGCAGAAAAGCGCACAGACGTGTGCTCCGGCGCACGTCCGGGTGCTTACCGGGCGCTTACCGGTCTTCGGGGCAGGATGGAGGGGCCGGGCCGCCGGGGCAGGATGGGGGAGCCAGGTCACCGGTGCGGGACGGCGTGACGGGCGGGGACGAGCGGGACGATCGAGAAGAGGACAGGACGTGCGCGTACTCGTCGTGGAGGACGAGCAGTTGCTCGCGGACGCGGTGGCCACCGGCCTGCGCAGGCAGGCCATGGCGGTGGACGTGGTCTACGACGGCGCCGCCGCCACCGAGCGCGTGGACCTGAACGACTACGACGTGGTCGTCCTCGACCGCGACCTGCCGCTGCTGCACGGCGACGACGTGTGCCGCCACATCGTCGCCACCGGCAAGCCCACCCGCGTCCTCATGCTCACCGCCGCCGGCGACATCTCGGACCGCGTGGAGGGCCTGGAACTGGGCGCGGACGACTACCTGCCGAAGCCCTTCGCGTTCACCGAGCTGACCGCCCGCGTACGCGCCCTCGGCCGCCGTGCCACCGCGCCGCTGCCCCCGGTGCTGGAGCGCTCGGGCCTGCGCCTCGACCCGAACCGCCGTGAGGTCTTCCGGGACGGACGGCAGATCCACCTCGCGCCCAAGGAGTTCGCCGTGCTGGAGGTCCTGATGCGAGGCGCGGGGGGCGTCGTCTCGGCGGAGCAGCTGCTGGAGAAGGCATGGGACGAGAACACCGACCCGTTCACGAACGTGGTGCGCGTCACCGTCATGACCCTGCGCCGCAAGCTGGGCGACCCGCCGGTCATCACCACGGTGCCGGGCGCCGGCTACCGGATCTGACGCCATGGCCGCTGCCCCGCCCCCCGGACCACCGCCGCCGCCCAGGATGCCCGCGGCGCCGCCCAAGCCGAGCTGGAGCCCGCACGAGGGCGAGCGCCGCGCGGGCTGGTTCCGGCCGACCATCCGCATCCGCCTGACGCTGCTGTACGGCGGCATGTTCCTGATCGCCGGGTTCGTCCTGCTGACGATCATCTACCTGCTCGCCGCCCAGGCGCTCAACCGGGGCAGCGACCTGCCCTACGACATCACCGACGGCGCCCAGGTCAGGATCACGTCCGACGTGTGCCCCGAGATCTCCGGGCTGGTCAGCGGCGACGTGTTCACCACCTGGGTCGAGAAGTGCCAGGGCACCCAGCGCGACATCGCGCTCGACCAGCTCCTGCGCAGCTCGCTGCTCGCCCTGCTCGGCCTGGCGGTGGCGGCGTTCGCGTTCGGCTACGTGATGGCGGGGCGCGTGCTCTCGCCGCTCGGCCGGATCACCCGCATCGCCCGCCAGGTCGCCGGGTCCGACCTGCACCGGCGTATCGAGCTGGACGGCCCGGACGACGAGCTGAAGGAACTGGCCGACACGTTCGACGAGATGCTCGACCGGCTGGATCGCGCGTTCACCGCGCAGCAGCGCTTCGTCGCCAACGCGTCGCACGAGCTGCGCACCCCGCTCGCGATCAACAGGACGCTGCTGGAGGTCCAGCTCTCCGACCCCGACGCGTCGCCCGAGGTGATCCAGCTGGGCAACACGCTGCTGGCCACCAACGAGCGCAGCGAGCAGCTGGTGGAGGGCCTGCTGCTGCTCGCCCGCAGCGAGAACGAGCTGGTGGACCGCAAGCCCGTGGACCTCGCGGAGGTGGCGGGCCAGGCGGTCGAGCAGACGCGCGCGGAGGCGCAGACGCGGGGCGTGGAGCTGCGTGGCGACCGGCAGCCTGTCCAGGTGATGGGCAACGGCGTCCTGCTCGAACGTGTGGCGCTGAACCTGGTGCAGAATGCCGTGCGCTACAACGTGGCGCGGGGCGGCTGGGTCCGCGTCGGGGTCGAGTCGCGCCCCGGGCAGGCCGTGCTGGTGGTGGAGAACACCGGGCCGGTCGTCCCCGCCTACGAGATCGATAATATGTTCGAACCCTTCCGGCGGTTGCGCACGCAGCGTACACGGAGCGACAAAGGTGTCGGTCTCGGTCTGTCCATCGTCCGGTCCGTCGCCCGTGCGCACGGGGGCTATGTGGCGGCCGAGCCGCGTGAGGACGGCGGTCTCGTGATGCGGGTCTTCGTACCCGTCTGAGACGCTGTCCTGACGGGAAAGCTGTCCGGGCGGCCATCCGTCCGGGTGGTCACGGCCCGGGAGGGGCGCCACGGCGCCCGGCCCGGCGCCGGAGGTCCTGGCGTGAAGGTCCTGACAGGAGAGAAGTGGAATGTGATCAATCGCATACCGCGGGCCCGTGCGGACGGGCCCGGGGCAGGCACCGACCGGCCTTTCGGGCGTCCAGGGGCCCGATCGGCAGCCCGGATGATCACCTCTTCAGGCGTTCGGTTGGGTGTCGATTGAGTAACAGCACTTGATGTGAGGCAAAATCTCGGCCTCGGGTCGGGCACAAAGTCCGGCCCCCACGCGTTACGTGCGCTGGAGATACCACAGACACCCGGAGGGGGAGTACGAAATGGCAACCGACTACGACACTCCACGCAAGACCGATGACGATGTCAACGAGGACAGCATCGAGGAGCTGAAGGCCAGGCGCAACGACAAGTCGGCGTCCACGGTGGACGTGGACGAGTTCGAGCAGGCCGAGGGCCTGGAACTGCCCGGCGCGGACCTCTCCAACGAGGAGCTGTCCGTCCGGGTCCTGCCCCGGCAGGCCGACGAGTTCACCTGCATGAGCTGCTTCCTCGTGCACCACCGGTCGCAGCTCGCGAAGGAGAAGGACGGCCAGCCCATCTGCCGCGACTGCGCGGCCTGATGCGACCGCCCGGACAGGCGTCAGGCCGGGTCCGGGCGGGTCGCGGTGAGCGCCGCGACCAGACGGCCGGGCTGCCGGGTCGAGAGGTACAGGTAGGGCGTCGGGTCCGCCGGGTCCTTCACCTCGACCCGCACGGCCGTCGGGATGTAGGCGCGGAGCAGCATATGAGCCCGGACATCCGCCCGGTGAGTGCGCCAGGCCAGCGCCTCCCCGGCGTCGAGCGTCCGGGCTTCGCCCAGTGCCGTCAGCGGCACGCGGGCGTCTCCGGCGATCAGCGAGCCGGCCGCCACACGGATGCGGGCCGAGCCGTAGGCGCTGAGGGACACCCCGACCAGGGCGCCCGAGACGGCGAGACCGCACAGCAGGGGCACGGCCCCGAGCGGCAGCAGGGCGACGCCCACCAGGAGGACGCAGCCCAGGCCCATCAGCCACCAGGTCCGGGGAACGGTCAGACGCTCGTCGTACGGCTTCATGGGCCCAAGCATGGCAGGCGCGCCTCCCGGGCCCGTCCGCGGCGGTAGGGTCTGCATCGTGAGTGCCGACCCTGTGAGCCGTCCCCCCGTGGACGTCCTGATCCGGCGGATCGATCCGGCGGTCCCCGTCCCCACCCGCGCGCACCCGGGCGACGCCGGTGTCGACCTCGTCACGACCGAGGCGGCCGAGCTGGCGCCGGGCGAACGCGCGGTGCTGCCCACCGGCGTGGCCGTCGCCCTGCCCGACGGTTACGCGGCGTTCGTGCACCCCCGCTCGGGGCTCGCGGCCCGCTGCGGGGTCGGGATGGTGAACGCGCCCGGCACGATTGACGCCGGGTACCGTGGGGAGATCAAGGTCATCGTGATCAATCTGGACCCGCGTGAGACCGTCCGGTTCCAGCCGTTCGACCGGATCGCCCAGCTCGTCGTCCAGCAGGTGGAGACCGTCCGTTTCCACGAGGTCGCCGAGCTGCCGGGCTCGGCACGGGCGACGGGGGGTTTCGGCTCCACGGGCGGCCATGCCGGCGTGCGGAACCCCTATGCTGCGGTCGGTCCCGGCGGGAGCGCCGACCGGAAAGGACTGTGACGTGTTCGGACGTCGAGGCAAGCGCAAGGAGGAGCCCGAGGAGGCTCCGGAGGCCACCGAGGAGGCCAGGGACGACGAGGAGGCCGCCGAGGAGCGCCGCGTCCGCCTTGAGCCCGCGCCCCGCCCCGAGGGGCCCTGGGACCTGAGCGAGGTCGGGTCGCCGGCCGAGGGCCGCGTCGATCTCGGCGGACTCTTCGTGCCCGGTGTGCCGGGGATGGAGCTGCGGGTAGAAGTCGCGGGTGACGCGATCGTCGCCGCCACGGTCGTCCTCAAGGACAGCGCCGTCCAGTTGCAGGCGTTCGCCGCGCCGAAGCGCGAGGGCATCTGGGGCGAGGTCCGCGAGGAGATCGCCGGGGGCATCACCAAGCAGGGCGGCACGATCGACGAGATCGAGGGCCCGCTCGGCTGGGAGCTGCGGGCCCAGGTGCCGGTGCAGCTGCCGGACGGCAAGCGCGGGCTCCAGGTCGTGCGCTTCGTCGGCGTGGACGGTCCCCGCTGGTTCCTGCGCGGTGTGATCTCCGGGCAGGGCGCGGTCCAGCCGCAGGCGGCCGGGCTGCTGGAGCAGATCTTCCGCGACACCGTGGTGGCGCGCGGCGACTCTCCGATGGCGCCCCGCGACCCGATCGTGCTGAAGCTGCCGCAGGACGCCCAGATGGTCCCGGACGGCGTCAAGCAGGAGCAGGCGGGCGAGGACGGCGCGCCGGTGTCCCGTTTCGCGGGCGGGCTCGACAAGCTCCGCCGCGGCCCGGAGACCTCCGAGGTCCGCTAGGCCGCGTCGTCCGGATCTTCCCTGGCGCGCTCTGCCGGCGTGGGGGCACCTCCCCGGTCTCCTGGGCCTGGGTGAGCCTCGCTGCGTTGTCGCATCGTGCCGGGGCCCGCACGGCCCCTGTGTTCCCCTGTGTCCCGCCCGGCGTGCGGCGTGTCCCGCACCCGGGCGTCGTGGTGCGCCGGTCCCGGTGCGTGTGGTGTGTCGGCACGCGTCGGGGCGGGTACCCGGCGGGCTCCCGACGGGAGGACCGCATGAGCGACCGCAAGGGCAGAGGACGCCGCGTACGGACCGGCACCGAGCCGGTGACCGCCTACAGCGACCTGCGTCTGCGACTGATCCTGTCGCTCGTCTTCGTGCCGCTCTTCCTCGCCGCCACCGTCGTCTTCGCGATCTGGTGGGCCGCCGCCGACGCGGGGGACACCCCGAGCCCGGCGCAGCTCGGCTGGCTGACGGTGGGCTGCGCCGTCCTGACCGTCATCGCGGCCGTCGACCTGCTGGTCGTCGCGCGCCGCATCCGCAGGCGCCGCCCGCCGGGCGTCTGAGCCCGCGCCTCCCCTGTCCACGCGCCGCCCGGCGACCCCGGGCGGCGCTTTCGCGTACGGGCGGCGTACGGGCCGCGTCAAGGGCTGTATGGGCGTCGTCAACGCCCCGGCGGGCGTCGTCAACGTGCCGTCAACGTACGCCCTACCCCCTCCGAACAGGGGTTCTCTGGGTGAGTCAGGTTCCGTTCCCCGACTCGTTCAGGAGTCCCACGATGGCCGATGCGGTCTTCGTCCTGGTCACCGTCGCAGGTTTCGCGCTGGTGGCCCTCGTCGCCCATGGGGTGAGCAAGCTGTGAGCGCCGGTACGGCCGAGAGCGTCGCCGGCCTCGTCGTCGCCGTCGCCCTGCTCGGCTACCTCGTCGCCGCCCTGCTGTTCCCCGAGAGATTCTGAGCGAGCCCCATGAGCCCCGTACTCGCGGACGTGCTCCAGGTGACCGCCCTCGTGGTGGCCCTCGTCCTCGCACACCGTCCGCTCGGCGACTACCTGGCCGCCGTCTACACGTCCCCGAAGCACCTGCGCGCCGAGCGCTGGATCTACCGCGCCATCGGCGCCGACCCCGACGCCGAGATGCGCTGGACGGCGTACCTGCGCGGCGTCCTCGCGTTCTCGTTCGCCGGTGTGCTGCTGCTGTACGCGATGACCCGCGCGCAGGACCTGCTGCCCTTCTCCCTCGGCTTCGCGCCGCTACCGCCCGACCAGGCGTTCAACACCGCCGTCTCCTTCGTCACCAACACCAACTGGCAGTCGTACCCGGGCGAGGCGGCCATGGGCCACTTCGTCCAGGCGGGCGGCCTCGCGGTGCAGAACTTCGTGTCGGCCGCCGTGGGGCTGGCCGTCGCCGTCGCGCTGCTGCGCGGCTTCGCCCGGACGCGCACCGGCGGGCTCGGCAACTTCTGGGCCGACCTGGTGCGCGGCGTCGTACGCGTCCTGCTGCCGCTGTCCGTCGTCCTCGCCGTCGTCCTCGTCGCCCTCGGCGCCGTCCAGAACTTCTCGGACGGCCAGACCGTCGAGACCGTCACCGGCGCGACGCAGCACATCCCCGGCGGCCCCGTGGCCTCCCAGGAGGTCATCAAGGAGCTCGGCACCAACGGCGGCGGCTTCTACAACGCCAACTCGTCCCACCCGTTCGAGAACCCGGACGGCATCAGCAACCTGCTGGAGATCTTCCTGCTGCTGCTGATCCCCTCGGCGCTGCCCCGCACGTTCGGCCGCATGGTCGGCAGCGTGCGCCAGGGCTACGCGGTCGCGGGCGCGATGGCCGTGATCTGGCTCGCCGGTGTCGTCGCCGTCACCGTGGTCGAGCACCAGGCGCCGGGCGCCGCCTCGCAGCTCGCGGGCGGCGGCATGGAGGGCAAGGAGCAGCGCTTCGGCATCGGCGGCTCCTCGCTCTTCGCGGTCTCCACGACCATGACGTCCACCGGCGCGGTCAACGCGTTCCACGACTCGTTCCAGGGCCTGTCCGGCGGTGTGCTGATCTTCGGCATGGTGCTCGGCGAGGTCGCGCCCGGCGGCGTCGGCTCCGGGCTCTACGGCATGCTGCTGATGGCCGTGATCGCCGTCTTCGTCGCCGGCCTCATGGTCGGCCGCACCCCCGAGTACCTGGGCAAGAAGATCGGCACGCGCGAGATCAAGCTCGCCGCCTCCGCCATCCTCGTCACCCCCGCCCTCGTGCTCATCGGCACCGCCCTCGCGATGGCGCTGGGGCACGGCGAGCGCGCCATGACCAACATCGGGCCGCACGGCTTCTCCGAGGTCCTCTACGGCTACGCGTCGGCCGCCAACAACAACGGCAGCGCCTTCGCCGGGCTCGGGGCGAACACGGAGTTCTTCAACACGAGCCTCGGCATCGCCATGCTGCTGGGCCGCTTCCTGCCGATGGTGTTCGTCCTGGCCCTGGCCGGGTCACTCGCCGGGCAGGGCCGCGTGCCGGAGACGGCGGGCTCCCTGCACACCCACAGACCACTGTTCACGGGCCTCCTCGTGGCGAGCACCGTCGTCGTCGCGGGACTGACGTTCTTCCCGGCGCTCTCGCTCGGCCCGCTCGCGGAAGGACTGGCCGCATGACCACCTCGGCACCACCCCGGCACGACGACGTCCCCACCGGCACCGGGGGGCACACGCCCGCCGGGGGCGGGCGCGTCGCGCGCGGGGCGTTCGACCCCCGCCTGCTGCTCACGTCGCTCCCCGACGCCGTGCGCAAGCTGCACCCGCGCACGATGATCGCGTCCCCCGTGATGTTCGTGGTGGAGGTCGGCTCGGTCCTGACGACCGTGCTGGCCTGCGCCGACCCGGGCGACTGGTTCGGCTGGACCATCGCGGCCTGGCTGTGGGCGACCGTCCTGTTCGCCAACCTCGCCGAGGCCGTCGCCGAGGGCCGCGGCCGCGCCCAGGCCGACTCGCTGCGCCGCGCCCGCACCGGCACGGTCGCCCGCCGCCTCACCGGCGACGGCCGCGAGGAGCGCGTGCCCGGCACCGAGCTGCGCGTCGGCGACCGGGTCGTCTGCGAGGCCGGGGACACCGTCCCGGGGGACGGCGACGTCGTGGCGGGCGTCGCCAGCGTGGACGAGTCGGCGATCACCGGCGAGTCGGCGCCCGTCATCCGCGAGTCGGGCGGCGACCGCTCGGCCGTCACCGGCGGCACGCGGGTGCTGTCGGACCGGATCGTCGTCCGCGTCACGACCAGGCCGGGCGAGACGTTCCTGGACCGGATGATCGCGCTGGTCGAGGGCGCGTCCCGGCAGAAGACGCCGAACGAGATCGCCCTGAGCATCCTGCTGGCGAGCCTCACCATCGTCTTCCTGCTGGCCGTCGTCACCCTCCAGCCCTTCGCGGTCCACGCGGGGGCCGGGCAGTCCACGGTCGTCCTGACCGCGCTGCTGGTCTGCCTCATCCCGACGACCATCGGCGCGCTCCTGTCCGCCATCGGCATCGCCGGGATGGACCGGCTGGTGCAGCGCAACGTGCTGGCCACCTCCGGCCGGGCCGTCGAGGCGGCGGGGGACGTCTCGACGCTGCTGCTCGACAAGACGGGCACCATCACGTACGGCAACCGGCAGGCCGCCGCGTTCCTGCCCGCGCCGGGCGTGGGCGGGGACGAGCTGGCGGCGGCGGCCGAGCTGTCGTCGCTGGCCGACGAGACCCCGGAGGGGCGTTCCATCGTCGCCCTGGCGGCCGGCACGGTGGGCCGGCCCGCCAGGACGCGCGACGGGCTCGGGGACGCGGACTTCGTGCCGTTCACCGCCCGGACGCGCATGTCGGGCGTGGACACCGGGGGCCGCAGCATCCGCAAGGGCGCCGTGAGCGCGGTCACCGGCTGGGTCACCGGGCAGGGCGGCACGGTGCCGTCCGCCGTCCTCGGCGCCGTCGAGACGATCGGCGCGGACGGCGGCACGCCGCTGCTGGTCGCGGACGGGCCGCGCGTCCTCGGCGCCGTCCACCTGAAGGACGTCGTCAAGGAGGGCATGGGCGAGCGCTTCGCGCGGCTGCGGGCCATGGGCATCAGGACCGTCATGATCACGGGCGACAACGCGCGCACCGCCAAGGCGATCGCCGCCGAGGCGGGCGTGGACGACTTCCTCGCGGAGGCCACACCGGAGGACAAGATGGCCCTGATCAAGCGGGAGCAGGCCGGCGGCCGGCTGGTCGCCATGACCGGCGACGGCACCAACGACGCGCCCGCCCTCGCCCAGGCGGACGTCGGCGTCGCCATGAACACCGGCACCTCCGCCGCCAAGGAGGCCGGGAACATGGTCGATCTCGACTCCGACCCGACCAAGCTGATCGACATCGTCCAGATCGGCAAGCAGCTGCTCATCACGCGCGGCGCCCTGACCACGTTCTCGCTGGCCAACGACATCGCGAAGTACTTCGCGATCATCCCGGCGATGTTCGCGACCGTCCACCCGGGGCTCGACAGCCTCAACATCATGGCGCTGTCGTCGCCCGAGTCGGCCATCCTGTCGGCCGTCGTCTTCAACGCGCTGATCATCGTCGCCCTCGTGCCGCTGGCCCTGCGCGGCGTCGGCTACCGGCCGCTCAGCGCCGACCGGCTGCTGCGGCGCAACCTGGCGGTCTACGGGCTCGGCGGCCTCGTCGCCCCGTTCATCGGCATCAAACTCATCGACCTGCTCCTCTCCCTCATCCCTGGCATCGGGTGATCACGCCATGTCCCCTTTCCTCCGGTTCTCCCCTCGCTTCTCCCCCCGCGTCCTGTGGGCAGGGCTGCGCGCCCTGCTGGTGCTGACGCTGGTGACCGGCGTCCTCTACCCGCTCGCCGTCACCGGCGTCGCCCAGGCGCTCTTCCCCGACCGGGCGAACGGCTCGGTCGTCACGGCGGACGGCCGCGACATCGGCTCGGAGCTGATCGGCCAGACATGGAACGGCCCCGACGGCGCGCCGGACCCCCACTGGTTCCAGCCGCGCCCCTCGAACAGCGGGTACGACACCCGCGCCACCGGCTCAGGCCAGCTCGCCGCGGGCGACCCCACCCTGGTGGAGACCGTCAGGCAGGCGCGGGAGGACGTCGCCGCGTTCAACGGCGTGCCCGTCGCCGACGTACCGCCGGACGCCGTCACCGGCTCCGCGTCCGCGATCGACCCGCACATCTCCCCGGCCTACGCCGGCCTCCAGGCCGCGCGCGTGGCCGAGCGCAACGGGCTGCCGCGCGGCACGGTCCAGGCGCTGGTGGACGCGCACACCGAGGGCCGCGACCTCGGCGTGCTCGGCGGCGAGCGCGTCAACGTGCTGCTGCTCAACCTCGCGCTGCGCGACCTGCTCGACGGCTGAGCACCCGCCCCGGCGGGAACGCCCGCGCCCGGCCCGGCGCGCGCGTTCCCGCCGGTCACGGGCCTGCGGGGGCCGCGCGATCCATACGGAACCCTGACGGCCCCCGCCCCCCGACCGGCGCGGGTTTCCGCGCCGTGGGACGAGAATGGGAGACATGGCACGACGCGGCAGGCTCAGGATCTACCTGGGCGCGGCACCCGGTGTGGGCAAGACCTACGCCATGCTCTCCGAGGCGCACCGGCGCACGGAACGCGGCGCCGACCTCGTCGTCGCGCTCGTGGAGCACCACGACAGGCCCCGCACCCAGGTCCTCCTGCACGGCCTGGAGCAGGTGCCGCGCCGGGAGCTGCGCTACCGCGACGGCGTCTTCACCGAGATGGACACGGACGCCGTCCTGCGCCGCGCGCCGCGCGTGGCGCTGGTGGACGAGCTGGCGCACACGAACGTCCCCGGCTCCCGCAACCAGAAGCGCTGGCAGGACATCGACGAGCTGCTGGACGCGGGCATCGACGTGATCTCCACCGTCAACATCCAGCACCTCGAATCGCTCGGCGACGTGGTCGAGTCGATCACGGGCGTGCGGCAGCGCGAGACGGTGCCGGACGAGGTGGTGCGCCGCGCCGACCAGATCGAGCTGGTGGACATGACGCCCGAGGCGCTGCGCCGCCGCCTGGCGCACGGCAACGTGTACGCGCCGGACAAGGTGGACGCCGCCCTGTCCCACTACTTCAGGCCGGGCAACCTCACCGCGCTGCGCGAGCTGGCCCTGCTGTGGACCGCCGACCGGGTCGACGCGTACCTCCAGCAGTACCGCAGCGAGCACGACATCCGCTCCACCTGGCACGCGCGCGAGCGCATCGTCGTCGGCCTCACGGGCGGCCCCGAGGGCGCCACGCTGATCCGCCGCGCCGCGCGGATGGCGGCCAAGAGCTCGGGCGCCGAGGTCATGGCCGCCTACATATCGCGCGCCGACGGCCTCACCTCCGCGTCGCCCCGCGAGCTGGCGGACCAGCGGACCCTGGTGGAACAGCTCGGCGGAACGTTCCACCACGTCATCGGCGACGACGTGCCCAGCGCCCTCCTCGACTTCGCGCGCGGCGTCAACGCCAACCAGATCGTCCTCGGCTCCAGCCGCCGCAAGAGCTGGCAGTACATGTTCGGCCCCGGCGTCGGCGCCACCGTCGCCCGCGAGTCCGGCTCCGACATCGACGTCCACATCGTCACCCACAGCGAGGTCGCCAAGGGCCGCGGCCTGCCCACCGCGCGCGGCGCCAGGCTCGGCCGCTCCCGCCTCCTCGCGGGCTGGCTGACCGGCATCCTCGGGCCCGTGCTGCTCACGCTGGGGCTGGCCGAGCCGGCGCCCGGCGCGGAGTTCGCGAGCGACGTCCTGCTGTTCCTCTCCGTCACGGTCCTCGCCGCCCTGACCGGCGGCCTGCGGCCGGGGCTCACCTCGGCGATGGTCGGCTCGCTGCTGCTGAACTACTACTTCGCCCGCCCCACCGAGCAGTGGCGCATCGCCGAGGGCCACAACATCGTGGCGATCATCGTCTTCTTCGCCATCGCCGTCTCCGTCGCCACCGTCGTGGACCGCTCCGCGCGCCGCACCCAGCAGGCGGCCAGGCTGCGCGCCGAGTCCGAGACCCTCACGCTCCTCGCGGGCAGTGTCCTGCGCGGCGAGGACACCCTCGGGGCGCTGCTGGAACGGGCGCGCGAGACGTTCGGCATGGAGACCGCCGCCCTCCTGGAGCGCGACCTCGAACGCCGCCGCTGGTCGTGCGTGCGCAGCGTCTCCGTCACCGGGCAGACGCGGAAGCTCGACGGGCCCGAGGACGCCGACGTGGACGTGCCCGTGGGGGAGCACACCATGCTGGCGCTCGCCGGGCGCGTCCTGCCCGCCGAGGACCGCCGCGTCCTCAGCGCCTTCGCCGCGCACGCCGCCGTCATACTGGACCGCCAGCGCCTCAAGACGGAGGCCGTCCGGGCCCACAAGCTCGCCGAGGGCAACCGCATCCGCACGGCGCTGCTCGCCGCCGTCTCCCACGACCTGCGCACGCCGCTCGCCGCGATCAAGGCGGGCGTCTCCAGCCTGCGGTCCGACGACGTCGCCTGGTCGGAGGAGGACGAGGCCGACCTGCTGGAGAGCATCGAGCAGGGCGCCGACCGGCTCGACCAGCTCGTCGGCAACCTGCTGGACATGTCGCGCCTCCAGACCGGCACCGTCGAGCCGCTGATCCGGGGCATGGACCTCGACGAGGTCGTGCCCCGCGCCCTCGGCGGCGTCCCGGGGGACGTCGTGGACCTCGACATCCCCGAGACGCTGCCGTACGTCGCCGCCGACCCGGGGCTGCTGGAGCGCGCCGTCGCCAACATCGTCGAGAACGCCGTCAAGTACAGCCCCGCCGACACCCCCGTACGGGTAAGGGCCAGCGCGCTCGGCGGGCGCGTCGAGCTGCGCGTCGTGGACCGCGGCCCCGGCGTGCCAGACAGCGACAAGGAGCGGATCTTCGAGCCGTTCCAGCGGTACGGCGACACGCCGCGCGGCAACGGCGTCGGCCTCGGCCTGGCGGTCGCGCGCGGCTTCGCGGAGGCCATGCACGGCACCCTCGACGCCGAGGACACCCCGGGCGGCGGCCTGACGATGGTCCTCACGCTGCCCATCGCCCAGCCGTCCCTGGGCCTGCCGGGCCCCGAAGGCGACGAGGACGCCGCCGACCCCCTCACCGACGACACCGCCCCCGCGCCCGAGGGCGCGGACGGGCACGCAGAACGGAAGGCCGCCCATGCACCGGGTGCTCGTAGTCGATGACGAGCCGCAGATCCTGCGCGCGCTGGTCATCAATCTGAAGGCCCGCAAGTACGAGGTGGACACCGCCGCGGACGGCGCCTCCGCCCTGCGCCTGGCCGCCGACCGGCACCCGGACGTGATCATCCTCGACCTCGGCCTGCCCGACATGGACGGCGTGGACGTCATCGGCGGCATACGCGGCTGGACGCGCGTGCCGATCATCGTGCTGTCCGCCCGCCACACGTCGGACGAGAAGGTCGAGGCCCTGGACGCGGGCGCGGACGACTACGTGACCAAGCCGTTCGGCATGGACGAGCTGCTGGCCAGGCTGCGGGCCGCCGTGCGCCGCGCCGAGCCGGGCACGGGCGAGGACGCGGCCGTCGTGGACGCGGCGGACTTCGTCATCGACCTGGCGGCCAAGAAGGTCCACCGGGACGGCAAGGACGTCCGGCTGACCCCGACCGAGTGGCACCTGCTGGAGGTCCTCATCAGGAACACCGGCCGCCTCGTCAGCCAGCGCCAGCTGCTCCAGGAGGTCTGGGGGCCCTCCTACGGCACGGAGACGAACTACCTGCGCGTCTACATGGCGCAGCTGCGCCGCAAGCTGGAGGCCGACCCGTCGGCGCCGCGCCATCTGATCACCGAACCGGGTATGGGTTACCGCTTCGAGCGCTGACGGGGCGCCCGCCCACGTTACGCTGAAGGCATGAGTACGGAGGGCCGACCCGGGATGCTGCGGCGGCTGCTGGGACGTGGCGGGCAGGCGGGCCACGGGCACGGCGACGACCTCGCGCCCGCGAGCGAGCCGCCCGACGCCGGCTGCACGCGTATCCGCGACTGCTCCGAGGCGACGCGCGGCCGTCCCGTGCTGAGCGTCACCGGGGTGCTGTGCGACGTGGGGGAGCGGACCGTGGCGGGCATGCCCGCGCTGCGGGCGGAGCTGGACGACGGCACGGCCCGGCTCGACGTGGTCTGGCTCGGACGCCGGGCGATAGCGGGCGTGGAGCCCGGCCGGGAGCTGGTCGCCTCCGGCAGGGTCGTGGTGATGCACGGGCGGCCCGTGCTGTTCAACCCCCGTTACCAGCTGCAACCCCTCGGACAGGAGTAGCCAGTGAGCTCACCCGACAGCCGGGCCGTCGCCCCGCGGTCACCGGACGAGGAGGCCACGCGCGCGGCGTTCTTCGAGGCGTTCGGCGGCGTCCGGGGCATGATCGAGACGACGGTGCCGGGGCTCGTCTTCGTGCTCAGCTACACCATCGAGCGTTCGATCAACACGTCCGCCGTGCTGGCGCTCGGCATCTCGGCGGTCCTCGCCGTCGCCCGGCTCATCGGGCGTGACACCCTCAAGCACGCTCTCAGCGGCGTCTTCGGCGTGGCCTTCGGCGCGGTCTTCGCGATGATCTCCGGCGACGCCAGGAACTTCTACCTCCCCGGCATGCTCTACACGCTGGGCCTCGGCGTCGCGTACGTCGTGACGTCCCTCGCCGGTGTCCCGCTGCTCGGGCTGATGCTCGGGCCGGTGTTCCGCGAGAACCTGTCGTGGCGCACCCGCAACCCCGGGCGGAAGGTCGCGTACACCAAGGCCAGCTACGTGTGGGGCGCCATACTGCTGGCGAAGTCGGCGATCACCTTCCCCATCTACTTCTGGGGCGACGCCACCTCGCTCGGCTGGCTGCGGGTGGCCCTGGGCATCCCGCCGTTCCTCCTCGCCGTCTACTTCACCTGGATCATCCTGGTGAAGGCCCCGGCGCCGATCGACGTCATCGCCGAGTGGGAGGCCAAGGAGGAGGCGGAGAAGCGGGCGAAGGCGGAGCGCGAGGCCGTGGAACGCGCCGCCGCGCCGGGTTCCGAGGGGCCGGGCGGCGCGGCCGTCTGACGACCGCGCCTTGCCCGTACGCGCCTGCCCCGCCCGTACGCCTGCGCCCGTCAGAGGGGCCCGGACCCGGTGTCCGGGCCCTTCGGCGTGGGCCTGGTCCGCGTCGCGCCGGGGCCGAACAGCGCCTCCAGCTCCTCCTCGCGGTCCGGCGCGGCCACGAACAGCAGCTCGTCACCGGCGGCGAGGGCGTCGTCCGGGTCGGGGATGAGGACGCGGGTGCCGCGGATGATCGTCACCAGCGCCGTGTCCTGCGGCCACGCGACCTCCCCGACGCGGCTGCCGACCAGCGGCGCGGCGTCCGGCAGGGTGACCTCCACGAGGTTCGCCTCGCCCTGGCTGAAGCGCAGCAGCCGCACCAGGTCGCCGACCGAGACGGCCTCCTCGACCAGGGCCGACATCAGGCGGGGCGTGGAGACGGCGACGTCCACGCCCCACGAGTCGTTGAACAGCCACTCGTTCTTCGGGTTGTTCACGCGTGCCACGACGCGCGGCACCCCGTACTCCGTCTTGGCGAGCAGCGACACGACCAGGTTGACCTTGTCGTCGCCGCTGGCCGCGATGACGACCTGGCAGCGTTCCAGCGCGGCCTCGTCCAGCGTGCTGATCTCGCACGCGTCGGCGAGCAGCCACTCGGCCTCGGGCACCCGTGCCACCGACACCGCCTCGGGCGACTTGTCGATGAGGAGCACCGCGTGCCCGTCCTCCAGCAGTTCCGCCGCGATGGAACGGCCCACCGCGCCCGCGCCCGCGATCGCCACGCGCATCAGGACACCTCCTCGGGACCGAGCAGGCAGGCGGCCTCGACCTCGGCGACCCGGTCGCCGTACATCATCACGTGCACCAGATCACCTTCCTGGATGACCGTCTGCGCGGTCGGCAGCATGGCCTCGCCCAGGCGTGTCAGGAACGCGACGCGCACCCCCGTCCGCTCCTGGAAGCGGCTGACGCGGTGCCCCGCCCACGCCTGCGCCACGTGCACCTCGGACAGCTGCACGCCGCCGCTCGGGTCGCGCCACAGCGGTTCCGCGCCCGCGGGCAGCAGGCGGCGCAGCATCTGGTCGGCCGTCCACCGCACGGTCGCGACGGTGGGGATGCCGAACCGTTCGAACACCTCGGCGCGCCGCGAGTCGTAGATGCGCGCGGTGACGTTCTCCACGCCGAACACCTCGCGCGCCACGCGGGCGGCGATGATGTTCGAGTTGTCGCCGCTGCTGACGGCGGCGAACGCGCCCGCCTCCTGAAGCCCGGCCTCGGTGAGCGTGTCCCGGTCGAAGCCGAGGCCCGTCACGCGGCGGCCGGCGAAGCGCGAGCCGAGCCGCCGGAAGGCGGTCGGGTCCTGGTCGATCACGGCGACGGAATGTCCCCGTTCCTCCAGATTCAGCGCGAGGGTCGCGCCCACCCGGCCACAGCCCATGATCACGATGTGCATTGGTCTCCTTCGTGCGCACCAAACGCTACCCGCGTCGTCCCCGTCCTCCACTCCCGCCCCAGGTCACGGCGGTAATGTCGGCCCATGGCCGGTACCAAGCGCCTGTTCCTCGGCCGCGCGCTCCGGAGCGACGACCTGGGGGAGACACTGCTCCCCAAGCGCATCGCCCTCCCCGTCTTCGCCTCCGACCCGCTCTCCTCGGTGGCGTACGCGCCGGGTGAAGTGCTGCTCATCCTCTCTCTCGCGGGACTGTCGGCCTATCACCACAGCGTGTGGATCACGCTGGCGGTCATCGTCCTGATGGTCACGGTCGTCGCCTCGTACCGGCAGACCGTGCACGCCTACCCGAACGGCGGCGGGGCGTACGCGGTCGTCTCCGCGAACTTCGGCCGCCGCGCCGGGATCACCGTCGGCAGCGCCCTGCTCGTGGACTACGTCCTCACCGTCGCGGTCTCCGTCTCGTCCGGCATCGACAACCTCGGCTCGGCCGTCGGCTTCGTGCGCGGCAACGAGGTGGCCTGCGCGCTCGTCGTCATCCTCCTGCTGATGCTGATGAACATGCGGGGCGTCCGGGAGTCGGGGAAGCTCTTCGCGGTGCCGACGTACGCGTTCGTCGTCTGCGTCCTCGGCACCGTCCTGTGGGGCGCCTTCCGCGGGCTCGCGCTCGGCGACACGATGCGCGCCCCGAGCGCGGACTTCGAGATCGTCGCCGAGCAGACGGGCCTCGGCGCCGCCGCCACCGCGTTCCTGCTGCTGCGCGCGTTCTCCTCCGGCTGCGCGGCGCTGACCGGCGTCGAGGCGATCAGCAACGGCGTCCCGGCGTTCCGGCCGCCCACGTCGCGCAACGCGGCGGCGACCCTGGCGATCATGGGCCTGCTGGCGTCCGCGATGTTCCTCGGCATCATGACGCTCGCGCTCACCAGCCACGTCCACGTGGCCGAGCACCCGGCCAGGGACCTCCTGATCGACGGGGAGCCCGCCGGGGCCGGCTACCAGCAGGACCCCGTGATCGCCCAGGTCGGCGCGGCCGTGCTGGGGGACGGCTCGTTCGCCTTCATCGTCCTGGCCGCCGCCACCGCGCTCGTCCTCTTCCTCGCCGCCAACACCGCGTACAACGGCTTCCCCGTCCTCGGCTCGATCCTCGCCCAGGACCGCTACCTCCCGCGCCAGCTCCACACGCGCGGCGACCGGCTGGCGTTCAGCAACGGCATCGTCTTCCTGACCGTCCTCGCCGGGCTGCTGATCGTCGCGTTCCGCGCCAACGTCAACCAGCTGATCCAGCTCTACATCATCGGTGTCTTCGTCTCCTTCACCTTCAGCCAGAGCGGGATGGTCAGGCACTGGAACCGCCTGCTGGCCGACGGGCCAGGCGTCGCCGACCGCCGCCGCATGCTGCGCGCCCGCGCGCTCAACGGCTTCGGCGCCGGGCTGTGCTTCGTCGTGCTGCTGATCGTGCTCGTCACGAAGTTCGCCGAGGGCGCGTGGGTCTCCGTCGTCGGCATGGGCACCTTCTACGCGCTGATGACCCGCATCCGCGGCCACTACGACGAGGTGGCCGACGAACTGTCCGTGGACGACCCCGACGAGCACCGGCTCGACGTCCGCGCCTCGCAGGTCCACGCCGTCGTCCTCGTCTCCCACGTCCACAAGCCCACGCTGCGGGCCCTGTCCTACGCCAGGCTGCTGCGCGCCGACAGCCTCGTCGCCGTCACCGTCGCCGTCGACCCGGACGACTCGGCCCAGCTCAAGAAGGAGTGGCGGCGGCGGCACATCGACGTCCCCCTCAAGGTCCTCGACGCCCCCTACCGCGAGATCACCCACCCGGTGATCGCCTACGTCAAGCAGCTCCGCAAGAAGCACCCCGACGACGTCGTCAGCGTGATCATCCCCGAGTACGTCGTCGGCCACTGGTGGGAGACCGTCCTGCACAACCAGAGCGCGCTGCGCCTCAAGGGCCGTCTCCACCTCGCGGCGGGCGTCACCGTCACGTCGGTGCCCTGGCAGCTCGACTCCGCCGAGGCGGCCCGCGCCCGCGCCAGGCGCCGGGCCCGCCTGCGCGCCCAGCTGCGCGCGCCCGGGGCCGTACGGCGGGGGGCGGCCCCGCCGCGGCGGCGGCCGTAGACTGGGCCGCTGCCGTCCCCGCACCCCGTACAGGAGCACCCCTCTCATGGCCACCCCGGAATCCTCACCCAAGGCCGTCTCGCTGGTCGGCCAGGAGTACGAGGTGGAGGTCGGGCCGGTGGCGCACGGCGGCCACTGCGTCGCCAGGACGTCCGAGGGACGCGTCCTCTTCGTCCGGCACACGCTGCCGGGCGAGCGGGTCGTGGCGCGCGTGACGGAGGGACACGAGGGGTCGCGCTACCTGCGGGCCGACGCCGTGCAGATCCTCGACGCCGCCAAGGACCGCGTGCCCGCGCCCTGCCCGTACGCCGCTCCCGGCGCGTGCGGCGGCTGCGACTGGCAGCACGTGAAGCCGGGCGCGCAGCGGCGGCTGAAGGGCGAGGTGCTGACGGAGCAGCTGCGCAAGCTCGCCGGGCTCACGCCGGAGGAGGCGGGCTGGGACGGCACGGTCGAGCCCGCGCCCGGCGACAAGGTCGCGCCGGGCGAGGTCCCGGCGTGGCGCACGCGCGTGCAGTACGCGATCGACGAGGAGGGGCGGGCGGGGCTGCGGAAGCACCGTTCGCACGAGGTGCAGCCGGTCGACCGCTGCCTGATCGCGGCGGAGAGCGTGCGCGAGCTGGGGGTCGAGAGCCGGCCGTGGCCCGGCATGGAGTCGGTCGAGGCGGTCGGCGCCAGCGGCTCGGGGGACCGCATGGTCGTCCTCACCCCGCGCCCCGGCGGGCGGCTGCCGCTCGTCCAGCTGGACCGGCCGGTCTCCGTGCTGCGCGCCGACGAGCGGCGGGGGCAGGGCGAGCAGACGCTGCACCGGGTCCACGGGCGGGCGTTCGTGCGGGAACGGGCGGACGGCCGGACGTGGCGGGTCGGCGCCGGCGGCTTCTGGCAGGTGCACCCGCAGTCGGCGGCGCTGCTGGTGGACGCGGTGATGCGCGGCCTCACGCCCCGCAAGGGCGAGACGGCGCTCGACCTGTACTGCGGCGTCGGCCTGTTCGCGGGCGCGCTGGCCGACCGGCTGGGGGAGCGGGGCGCGGTGCTCGGCATCGAGGCGTCCAAGCGTGCCGTGGAGGACGCGCGGCACAACCTCGCCGACTTCGACCGCGTCCGCGTCGAGCACGGCACGGTCGAACGGGTCCTGCCGCGCACCGGCATCACGCAGGCGGACCTCGTGGTCCTCGACCCGCCGCGCGCGGGCGCGGGCCGCTCGGTCGTCCGCCGCCTGGCGGCCCTGTCCCCCCGCCGCATCGGCTACGTGGCCTGCGACCCCGCCGCCCTCTCCCGCGACCTGGCGGACTTCCGCGCGGCGGGCTACGTCCCCCGCTTCCTGCGGGCGTTCGACCTGTTCCCGATGACCCACCACCTGGAGTGCGTGGCGATCCTCGAACCGGTGGAACGGGCCCGCTGACCCGGGGTTCCGGCCGGTGCGGCGGGGCGGGCGTCAGGCACCGATGATCCGCTGACCGCCGCCGCGAAGGACCCCGCCGCCGATCCCCGCCCGGAGCTGCACCGTCTTCCCGGAGCGCGGGAGGCGTTCGACCTGCTCGACGGCATCCCCGCGCACCTGGACACCGAGCAGCAGGCCCTCTTCATCCTCGGCTACGAACACCAGCGCGCCCACTCCGCGCGGGCCGCCGCCGAGCAGGAGGCTCCGCGAGGCCGGGAAGGACCTCTCCGACGACCAGGCGGCGGACGCCCTCACCCCGCTCGAAGCCGGCTTCACCCGCGTCGCCCCCAACAAGCCGGAGGACCTCGCCAAGGGCAAGGTCACCGAGAGGGGCAACAAGCACTACGTGCCCTACGGCCTCTACCGCGGCCACGGCTTCTACTCGGGGGCCCTCGGCGCGAAGGCGGGCGTCACCCCGGACGACCTGGCCGCCTTCTGGCAGGCCATGACGATGATGTTCGACCACGACCGCGCCGCCTCACGCGGCGAGATGGCGCTGCGCGCGCTGTACGTCTTCTCCCACGAGAACGCCTACGGGCTGGTCCCCGCGCACAAGCTGTTCGACCGCATCAGGGTCAAGCCGCTGGGCCACAGCGAGGCACGGTCCTGGGACGAGTACGCCGACCGGGTCACCGTGGACGAGGACGGCATGCCGGACGGCGTGAAGTTCACCCTGCTCGCCTGACCCACCCCCCGTCCGGCCGCCGCCCGACGGCCGAGGATCGCAACGCCTGTCCGACCGGCCTCTGTATCGAGGTGTCCGCACGGCGGTCGTCCGCCCCGGCCGTGGCCGGGGCGGATAATGGCGGGGTGGGGGAGAAGCGACTGCGCGTGGTGCTGGCCGAGGATTCCGTCGTGCTGCGGGACGGCATGGCCGAACTGCTCGCCGCGCGTGGGTGCGAGGTCGTGGCCGCCGTGGGGGCGGTGCCGGAGTTGCTCGCGGCGGTCGCCGGACACCGGCCGGACGTCGCGGTGGTGGACATCCGGATGCCGCCGACCCATACCGACGAGGGCATCCGTGCCGCCGTCGGGATCCGTGAGACGGCGCCCGAGGTCGGCGTCCTGGTCTTCTCCCAGCACATCGAGACCGCCTGGGCCGCCCGGCTGCTGGCCGGTGGCGCCGCGGGTGTCGGGTACCTGCTGAAGGAACGCGTGGCGCGGACCGCCGAGTTCGTGGACGCGCTGCACCGGGTCGCCGCCGGGGGCACGGCGCTCGACCCGGAGGTGGTCACCCTCCTGATGCGCGGTGGACGGCGCAGCCGGGTGGACACGCTGACGCGGCGCGAGCGCGAGGTGCTCGAACTGATGGCGCAGGGCCACTCCAACCGCTCCATCGCCGCGCTGCTCGTGGTGTCGGAGCGGGCGGTGGAGAAGCATGTCGCCGCTGTCTTCGCCAAGTTCGGTCTGCTGGCGACGCACACCGACAACCGGCGGGTGAAGGCCGTCCTCGCCTACCTGGCGGAGAGCGGCCGCTGAGGCGCCCGTTCTACAGGCGCGTCGGCAGCTCGGCGGTGACGGCGGTGGGTCCGCCGGGCGGGCTGTCCACCCGCAGCAGCCCGTCCACGGCCGCGAGCCGCTCGGCGAGGCCGGTCAGGCCGCTGCCGCTGCCGGGCGCCGCGCCGCCCCGGCCGTCGTCGCGCACGGTCAGGCGGACGCGGCCGTCGCCCGAGAGCGCCGTGAGTCCGGCCGAACGGGCGCCGCTGTGCTTGGCGACGTTCGTGAGGAGTTCGGCGGCGCAGAAGTAGACGGCCCGTTCGATCACCGGGTGCGGGCGTTCCCGCAGATCCAGGTGGAGGGTGACCGGTACCGGCGACGTGGCGGCGAGGCCCGGCAGCGCCGCGCCGAGGCCGCCGTCCAGCGCCACCGGGTTCAATCCCCGGGTCAGGCCGCGCAGTTCGGTGATCGTGTCGTCGGTCTGGGCACGGGCGCGGCCCACGAGGGTGCGCAGCCGCCCGAGATCGGGACCGGCGGCGGGGGACAGCGCGTCGTCGGCCAGCGAGAGCGTGATGGCCAGGGCGACGAGCCGGGCCTGCGTGCCGTCGTGCAGGTCGCGTTCCAGGCGGCGGAAGCGGTCGGTCTGGTCCGCGAGCAGGGTGGCGCGGGCGGTCTCCAGCTGCCGTACGCGCTGCTGGGCGCGGACCGGGCCGAGCAGCAGCCGTGCGAGGCGCCGGTTCGCCCCGCTCAGTGAGCGGACGGCGACGGGCACCGCGGACAGGAGGAGCAGCCCGAGCAGGGTGGAGGCGGCGTCCAGCCACCAGGCGGGCCGCTGGCCCGGCTGCAACAGGCGCACCCACAGCGGGAATCCGATCAGCCATCCGCAGCCGAGGGGGAGCACCACGGCGGCGGCGAAGCCCGCCACGCCGAGCGGCAGCCGCAGCGCCAGGTAGAGCAGCGCCCGCCAGGCGACCGGGTCGGTGAGCACGGCCCGGCCGCGCGCGAACGCCGTCGCCCGGCGGGGCGGCCTCGCCGGTGCCTCGACGCGCTCGCCGAGCAGCCGGCCGACGAGCCGCCGGTGCAGCGTGCCCAGGCCGCGCGCGCCCAGCAGCGCGGCGACCACGAACGGCAGGCCGAGGACGGTCAGCGAGAGCAGGGCCCCCGCGTACAGGACGGCGAACGCGTAGCCGCCGCCGAGCAGGGCGAGCGGCAGCCCGGCGACGGCGAAGGCCCATTCGCCGCCCCGGACCGACAGGTACCGCCCGCCGCCGCGTTCAGTCACGGCCGCCGCCCACCAGCTCCGCCGCCGGGCCGCGGATGGCCCGCAGGCCCGTGAGCAGGATGGCCGGGACGGTCAGCAGCGCCGCGCCCGCCACGGTGAACGCGCAGGCGGCCACCGGGACGGACGGCACCGGCGAGCCGGTCACCGACGCGCTGAACGCCGACGACGCCGCGCCCGCGACCGCCGCGCCGAGCAGGACGCCCACCGCCGTGGTCACCGCCGCCTCCGCGGCCAGCATGCGCATCAGCTGCGGCCGGGTCGCGCCGACGAGCCGCAGGAGCGCGAACGCGCGGCGCCGTTCGGCGGTCACGGCGACCAGCGTGTTCACGGTGGAGACGGCGGCGAAGCAGGCGAGCATCGCCAGTTCGGCCTGGCGCAGCCACACGTCCGTGGCGGAGGCGGTCCCGGCCGCCGCCGCGCTCGCGGAGTGCTCGGCGGTACGTGTCATGACCAGCATGGTGCCGGACAGCCCCACGAGCAGCGCCACGGGCACCACGGCGGACGACAGCCGTCGCGCGTAGCCGCGGAGGTGGGCGTCGGCCAGCCATCCCGCGCCGGGGGCCAGCGCCCGTACCGGCGCGCCGAGCGCGGCGGCCAGGAGGCGCGCGGCGAACGGGCCCACCAGGGCGACCCCGGCCAGCAGGACCAGCGCCGCCAGCAGCGCCGCCTGGCCCGCCTTGTCCGCCTGCTCGTCCGGCCGCGTCGCGGCCAGCCGCAGCAGCAGGGCCCCGCCGGCCAGTACGGCGAGCCCGGCGAGCAGGCGCGGCGCGCCCGTACGCCCGTGCTCGGTGGTGCTCGCGGTGAGGGCCGCCGCGGGCGCGACGCGGGAGATCCGCCTGGCGGCGACGGCGGCCGCCGCCAGGCCGACGGCGAGCGCGGCGGCCAGGGCGGCCAGCATCGGCAGCGGCGTCACCGGCACGCGTACGTCCGGTGGCGCCATCCCGAGCCGCCGCAGCTCGGTGAGGATGCGGCGGGCGGCGGCCACCCCGGCGGCCCAGCCGGGCACGGCGACCAGCAGCGTGGTCGCGACGACCTGGCCCCTGACCAGCCGCCGTGTCTGGCGGGGCGTCGCCGCGATCGTGCGCAGCAGGGCCAGCTCGTGGTGCTGCTGGCGGACGGCGGACCCCAGCGCGTTGACGACGACGAAGAACGCGGTCAGGACCGCGATCTCCCCGAACGCCCCGGCGATCACGGCCAGTCCCGGCCCGTCCGCCTCCCCGCGCGCGGACGCGGGCGCGGCGAGGTGGGCGGCGAGCAGCGAGCCGAAGAGCGTCACGGTGGCGACGGCGAGGAAGAGCGCCGCCGCCGGACCGGCGAACGCGGCCGGGCGCCGCCGCAGCTGTCCGAGGGCGAGCGCGGCCACGGCGCTCATCCGCCCAGCCTGTTCAGGCGCTCGCCGACCCGGGCGGCGGTGGGCCGGTCCAGCTCGTCCACGACCAGGCCGTCGGCGAGCAGCAGGACCCGGTCCGCGTACCCGGCGGCGACCGGGTCGTGGGTCACCATGACGCAGGTCTGCCCGTCCCTGTCCACGCCGGTGCGCAGGAGGGCGAGGATCTCGTGGCCGGTGGCGCGGTCGAGTGCGCCGGTGGGCTCGTCGGCGAAGACCACCGCGGGGCGGGAGACCAACGTGCGGGCGATCGCGGCCCGTTGCTGCTGCCCGCCGGAGAGCTGGCCCGGCCGGTGCCGTTCGCGGCCGGTCAGGCCGACGCGGGCGAGGGCCTCCGCGACCTGGCGGCGGTCGGGCCGTGCGCCCGCCAGCCTGCCGGGGAGCGCGACGTTCTGGGCGACCGTCATCGCGGGCATCAGGTTGAACGCCTGGAAGACGAAGCCGACCCTGGCGCGCCGCAGCTTCGCCAGCCGCCGTTCGGGCAGCCGCGACACCTCGGTGGCGCCCCACCAGACGGAGCCGCGGGTGGGGCGGTCCATCCCGGCGAGGCAGTGCAGCAGGGTGGTCTTGCCGGAGCCCGAGGGCCCCATCACCGCCGTGAACGTGCCGGGCGCGAGGGCTACCGACACCCCGCGGAGTGCCCGTACGGTCGCGGCGCCGCGTCCGTACTCCCGGTGCAGGTCCGCCGCCCGTGCGGCGGTGTCCGTCGTCGTCTCAGCCATGCGCTCATCCTCGGCCGGGGCCGCGCGGCGATCGATCGTGCAGGCTCCCGGATCCGGGGTGCGGGAAACCGAACCGTGCCGCCCGGAAGCCCTCTGACCTGGGGCGCCCTGGAGAGTTATAGGGACGCTTCCCGCCCCTGTCTCCCTAGCCTGGTCATGTCCGAGGAACGGGCGAACCAAGAGGGGGATTGCCATGAGCAGGATCATGTTCAAGGGGAAGACGGCCGCCGTCGCGGCGGGGGCCACGCTGCTGGCGGGGCTCGGGCTCGGGGTCGTGGCGACCCCGGCGCAGGCCGCCTGGAGCGACTGCGACTCCGGCGCGCTGTGCGCCTACACGGAGACGTCCGGGGGAGGGACGCCCGGTCAGGTGTGGGGCGACAACGGCGACCTGCGGCAGTACAACAAGTTCGACAATGCCAAGTCCCTGTACAACAACGGCAACTACTGCGATGTCGCGCTCTTCACCAACACCTGGTTCCGGGGGACGGGCCAGACCCTCCACCGCGGCTACGTCCTCCGGGACACCGACGGCACCGCCTACGAGAACGGCGTCGGCTCCAACATCTGGACGAACTGCTGACCGATGCGCCGGCCGCTCCTGACAGCAGCGGTCGCCGTACTCCTCACGGCCGGGTGCGGGGGACCCGGCCGTGAGGCCGCGACCGATGCCGAGACCGAAGCAGTCGTCCCCCGCCCGCTGTCGGGCGCCCTGCACTTCACGGCCGCCGAGCAGACCGCCCTGCGGGACGCCGAGGAGGCCCTGGTCCGCGACTGCATGCGGGAACGGGGCCACGACTACCGGACCGCCCCCGCCCGCGACGCCCGGCGCGCGGCGGCCGTCAACCCGTACACGCTGCTGTCTCCGGAATGGTCGGCGAGCGACGGCTACGGGCTGACGGGCGCGGTGCTCGAAGGACCGCCGGTCGATCCGAACGAGGGGACGCTGGCCGCCCTCACCGAAGCCGGACGCGCCGCGTGGGAGGAGGCGTTGCTCGGCCGCCGGGAGGATCATGTGGAGTTCGGCCTGCCCAGTGGCCGGAGCATGAGCTACGCGCCCGACTCGTGCGTCCAGGTCGCGCGGGACGGCGTGTACGGCGAGGGCTGGTCCGAACTGCGCTTCACCGTCGAGGACCTGAGCAACGACGCCATCCGCCGCACGCTGGAGTCACCCGGCTTCGGCGACGCGGAGGCGGCCTGGGCCGACTGCATGGCGCGACTCGGCTACACGTACGTCACGTTGGAGGACCCCCGCCGGGAGATCCTCGGCCTGCTGGAGGAAGCGGGCGACGACCCCGACCGGCTCCGGGCCGTGGGGGAACGGGAACTGGCCCTGGCCGCGGAAGACGTGACCTGTCAACTCGAAGCAGACACACATCAGCGGATGGCGGACGTCCAGGCGGCGGCCGAGGAGCCGGTACGCGCGGGGGCCGAGGAGGTGCTCGCGCGCTTCCAGCGGGCGAAGCGCCAGGCGCTCGACCGGGTCCTGCCGCCGCGGACCGCCGCATCCGCGTCAACGGGAGGGGAAGCAGACCGATGAGGAACCGCTCGACACGCACCCGGATCACGGCCGCCCTGGCGGGCGCCCTGGCCGCCACGACACTGGCGGTCAGCGCCACGCCCGCCGCCGCCAAGGCCAGCGACGGCTATGTGCGGGGCTACGACACGTACGTGGGCGACTGGGGCGACGAGGGCGTCCTGAAGTACAACGGCACCTACAGCCCCTCCAACGCCGTCTGCCTGTGGCAGAAGGTCCTGTGGGCCGAGGGCGCCACCGAGATCGACGGCACCCAGTTCGACGCGGCCGACATCGACGGCGTCTTCGGCCGCAACACCGAGCTGGCCACCTCCTCGCTCCAGGGCAGGTGGAACATGGACTACGTCGACGGCATCGTGGGCTCCTCCACCTTCAGCCTCGCCGGCATCAAGCTCGCCGTGACCGGCGGCAGCGAGGCCCGGGGCAGGACGCTCTACCTGACGTACCGCGGCCTGCGCCACACGTTCGATCTGACCCGCGACACCGAGGGCAGGTACAGGTTCCCCGACCGCAACGGGAACTGGCAGACGGCCGGGTACAACACCTGGACGTGCAGCTGACACCCGCCGCTCCCGCCGTCCGCCCCGCTCCCGGCCGGGAGCGGGGCGGACGGCCTCACGCCGTGCGGAGCGCCCGCCATGTCCGCGGCCCGACGATGCCGTCCGCGTCCAGCCCCGCGCGTTCCTGGAACGTCACGACGGCCGCACGGGTGAGCGGCCCGAAGTCGCCGTCCACCTCGCCGACTTCGGTGACGTCGTGGAGGTGCTTGAGCAGGCATTGCAGCTCGCTCACCTGGCTGCCGCCGTCCCCCTGCGTCAGGACGAAGTCCCACGTGCCGCTGTAGCCCGCCGTCCAGCCGCGCCCGAACTCCGCGTCGTCGAACAGGGCCGGCCGCTCGCAGGTGGGGGAGACGGAGGACGCCGTGGCGGGGGCGCGCAGCGCGTATGTTGCCGCCGTCGCCGTGCCCAGCACGAACGCGGCGAGCGCCGTGGCCACGACCGGCCGCACCCACCGCCGGGGCCGCAGCCTCGGCAGCCGGGCCGAACGCGCGGCGCCCGTCACCCGCTCCACCTGCCGCAACAGGGCCTCCGCGCCGACCCGTCCGGCGTGGGTGCGGGCCAGGCAGCCGGTGATGATCCCGGACCAGCCGTCCGGGAGGGCGGGCGACAGGCGCAGCTCCTCTGCGCCGCGCGCGTACCGGGTGGCGGCGTCGCAGCGGGCCTGCGTGGTCGCGCCGGGCAGCGGGAACGTGCCGGTCAGCACCACGTGCGCGAGGACCCCGAAGGCCCAGACGTCGGCGGACGGCCGCACCCGCGTGCCCCGTTCGTCCACCTCGGGCCACAGCAGCTCGGGCGGGGTGTAGTCGGGTGTCGAGAACGCGGGCGCGTACGCGTGGGTGCCCTCCAGTTCAGCCGCCATGTTGAAGTCGGCGAGCCGCACCGAACCGTCCGCGAGCAGCAGCACGTTGGCCGGTTTCAGGTCGCCGTGCACCCAGCCCGCGTGGTGCAGCTGGTGCAGGCCCTCACAGATCTGTGTGAGCAGGGCGGGTCCCGCCTCCGGCCGCGGCTCGCGCGCGAGCAGGGCGTCGAGGGAGCCCTCGGCGCGTTCCAGTACGAGGACCGTCGCGCCGTCCAGCTCGGGGCGGGCGGGGTCGTCGAGCGTCAGCGTGTCGTACATCCTGATCAGGCGGGGCGCGCGCAGCTTGCCGAGCAACTGCACCTCGCGTTCGGCCAGTTCGCGCAGGTGGTGCAGCTGGCGCGGGGTGCGGGTGCCGGTCGGCAGGAACTTGAGGGCCGCCGCGCGGGGCAGGTCCGGCCGGTCGTCGGCGGCGAGCCTGGCCGCGTAGACCGTGGCGAACGCGCCGGACGCCAGCGGCTCCCGCACCTCCCACGGCCCGGCACGGTAGCCGGGCGGCACGGTGACGGCGTACGGCCCCCCGGTCACCGGGCCACCGCGTCCCGCGCCGGGGCCAGCACCGCCAGGTCGTCCTCGCGCACCAGGTCGAACCGGAGCGCCAGCGAGACCAGCGACTCCTTCCGCCCGTTGACGCGCTGTCCCGGCTCCGCCGACTCCGGGCCCGCCTTCAGCCGGAGCTTGAGGGCGAGGTAGTCGATGTTCCAGTAGACGGCCGAGCGGCTGACCGCCGGCCAGGCGGGGCGCAGCAGTTCCACCAGCTCGTCCACGGCCGGCGGCGGGGCGTGCGGTGTGCCGCGCAGGCGCGGCGCGCACAGGGCGGTGAGGACCGTGAAGTACCGCTTGGTGCGGTCGAGCGTGAACGCGGGCGCCGTCAGGGCTCCGGCGAGGCCGTCGCGCGCGACGCTGCCGAACGCGTGGCGCGGCGCCCACACGTCGAAGGTGAGCAGGTCACCGGCGGCGGGCAGGACCACGCGCGAGAACTCGAACGGTACGGGCGCCTCCAGGCGGCCCGGCGCGACCTTGACGTGTTCCCCGGCGCCCTCCGGGTTCTCCACGACGTACGTCTGGTCCTCGCTGAGGTTGCTGAGCAGCCAGAAGTTCCGGTGTGCCGTGATCTGCCCGGCGACGCGGGGCACACCGTCGTGCGCGATGGTGAGGCCGTCGCCCGCCTCCGCCCTCCCGAACGCGAGCCGTTCGCCGTCGGCGATCCTGAGCTGCCCGTCCGCGCCCCCGCACGGCGGTGGTACCACGATGAGGCTGTACATGGAGTCGTCCCCCCCTCGTCCGACACCACGGGGGCGCGGCGCACCCCCCCCAGTGCGATCAGGGGCAGATTAAGGGACGCCCCGCACACCAGGCGATACTCCGTACGGGTTGCGGCGCGTCGTGACCGGGCCGGTGCGGCGGCGGGCCGGGTACGGCTGGACGGTCGTCGGCGCGCTGCTCGTCGGCGCCGGGTCGTTCGCCGTCATCGCCGTGTCCGGGAACGTGTGGGTGGTCGGGTTCTGCCTGGCGGCCTACATCGGGCACGCGGTGGTGTGGAACGTGCTGGCCGCCTCGATCCGGCAGAAGGCGACGCCCGCGGCGCTGATGGGGCGCGTCGGGTCGGTCGGGCGCCTGGTGGGGATCGGCGGGCTGTCCGCCGGGGCGGGGCTCGGCGGTGTGCTGGCGGCACAGTGGGGCTACCGGGCGCCGTTCGCCGTCGCGGCGGGCCTCTTCGTGCTGTGCGCCCTGCTCGTGGCGGCCACGTTCGGGCACTTCCGGGCCTTCGAGCACGCCGACGGGTGAGGAGGCGGCGTGGTGACGCGGTGGCTTCTGGTCCCCGCCCGTGCTGCGCTCCGCGTTCTCCAGGGGCCCCGGGCTCCTGGGTACACTGCCGAGCCGCGGTGTCCGGGAGTGGGCTCGCGTCCGCGCGGGGCAGGGGAGGAAGGCGTTCATGGAGGCGTTGAGGGCCGACGACCCCCGGGTGCTCGGGGGGTTCACGCTCCTGTGCCGTCTCGGTGCCGGCGGCATGGGCCAGGTGTATCTCGGTGAGTCGGCGGCGGGGCAGCGGGTGGCCGTCAAGGTGATCAAGGCGTCGGCGCTCGACGAGGACGGCAGGGCGCGGTTCGCGCTGGAGGTGGACAGCCTGAAGACGGTCTACGGGCCGTTCGTCGCCTCCTTCGTCGCGGCGGACGCGCACGCGGAACGGCCCTGGCTGGCCGTCGAGTACGTCCCCGGTCCCGACCTGGCCGCGTTCGTCGCCGAGCGGGGGCCGCTGCCGCTCGTGGAGTGCGCGAGTCTCGGCGCGCTGATGGCGGAGGGGCTCGCGCTCGTCCACGACGCGGGCCTGCTGCACCGCGACCTCAAGCCGCAGAACGTCCTGCTGGCCCCCTACGGCCCGAAGCTGATCGACTTCGGGCTCGCCGTGCTGGCGGAGCGCCGCTCGGTCCTGACCGCCACCGGGGTCGTGGTCGGTTCCGTGCGGTACATGCCGCCGGAACAGGCGCGGGGCGACCATCAGCTCTCCCCGGCCGCGGACGTCTACGCGCTCGGTGCCGTCCTGCTGTACGCCGCCACGGGCCACCATCCTTACGACGGGCCGACCTGGCAGGCGATTGCGCTCCGGATCGAGGATCCGGACACGCCGCCCGACCTGAGCGGCCTGCCGCCCGGACTGGCCCCGCTGCTCTCCGAGATCCTGGTGCCGGAACCGGCCGGGCGGCCGGCACTGGAGCGGATCACCGGGCAACTCGTCGCGATCATGGCCGACGCGGGAGTGACCGCCTCCCAGGCGAAGCAGCGGCTCACGGACCGCGTCCCACCTGCCGTGCCGCCGGAGGCACCCGCCGTGCCCCTGGACCCGCCGCCGGACCTCTGGGCCGGGTACACACCCACCGTCGTGGACGTGGCCGTGGAAGAGGAGGACGACGAGGCGCCGCCACTGCCCCGGCCGGACACCGGCCGGGACGCGGACGAGCCGGACGAGCCGGACGTGCCCCCCGGCCCGCCGCAGCCCGCGACGCCCCGCAGCGGGGAGACGCCACGCCCCGGCGCCCCGTTCACCGTGCCCGCTCGGATCGCCGAGCGCTTGCGGACCGCGTACGCCCGCGACGCCCGCTTCTGAACGCCCCTTCCGACCCCCGTGAAACACTTGCTCCCCACCGATCGCGGTACATTCCTGGCCTGATCGACGGAGGGACGACGGGTGGCACAGCAGGGGGAGACGCGGTACCCGCCGGGGGCGCAGATCCTTGTCCGGGACGAGGAGTGGCTGGTGCGGACCTCCACCCGCACCGACTACGACGGCGACCGGATCGAGGCGACCGGCGTCTCGGAGTTCGTCCGCGACGAGGAGGCCGTCTTCTTCACCGGCATCGACACGGTCGAGCTGCTGGAACCGGAGCGGACACGCCTGGTCCCGGACACCTCCGCGCACTTCCGCCGTGGCCGGCTCTTCCTCGAAGCGGTCTTCCGCAAGACGCCCCTGCCGCAGTCGGAACGCGGCCTCGCCCTCGCAGACCGCTTCCTCCTCGACCCGCTCGCCTACCAGCAGCGCCCGGCGGAGCTGGCCCTGTCGATGCGCAACCTCCGCCCGCGCGTTCTGATCGCCGACGTCGTCGGCCTCGGCAAGACGCCGGAGATCGGTCTCACCCTCGCCGAGCTGATCCGTCGGGGCCGGGGCGAACGCATTCTGGTCGTCACCCCGCAGAGCGTCCTCGAACAGTTCCAGCACGAACTGTGGACCCGCTTCGCCATCCCGCTGGTGCGTCTCGACTCCCTGGGCATCCAGCGCATCCAGCGGGAGATCCCCGCCGGGCGCAACCCGTTCACGCACTACAAGCGGGTCATCATCTCCGTGGACACGCTGAAGAACATCGGCCAGTACCGGCACCACCTGGAACGCATCCAGTGGGACGCCGTCGTCATCGACGAGTCGCACAACCTGATCAACCGGGGCAGCCAGCGCCGCGCCCTGGCGGAGACCCTCGCCCCCCGCACGGACGCCCTGCTGCTGGCCAGCGCCACGCCCCACAACGGCGACAAGCGGTCCTTCGCCGACCTCGTGTCCCTCCTGGACCCGGCGGCCATCGTGGACCCGGACCACTACGACCCGGCCACCGACCTGGGACACCTCTTCATCCGCCGCACGAAGATCAGCCCCGAGGTGCGCGACGACATCGGCACCGAGTGGGCGGACCGGGGGCCCACACGGTCCGTGCACTGCCCGGCGGGCGACGCGGAGGAACGTGTCTTCGCCGAGCTGACGGAACACTGGCTGCCCCCGCTGCCCGCAGGGCGGGACGCGCCGGAGCGCACGGCGTCCGGCACGGTGCCCGACACGGCGGACGAGGACCGCGCCCCGGTCGGCACGGACCCGCTGTTCGCCTTCAACCTCCTGAAGTCCTTCCTCTCCTCGCACACCGCGCTCGCCGAGACGGTCGCACGCAGGAGCGCGCTGCTCGCGAGGAAGGCACGCGAGCCCGGCACCGGTCCGGCGCTCGCGGCGGAACGGGCGGCGCTCGCCCGCCTGACCGAGCTGACCGCCGCCATGGGCGACGGCACCGCGCCCGGCGACTCGGCGAAACTGGACGCCCTGATCGACCAGTTGCGCCAGATCGGCGTGGGCCCCGGCAGCGCCACCCGCGTCGTCGTCTTCTCCGAGCGCGTCCCCACCCTCCAGTGGCTGGCGAAGGCCGTCCCCGCGCGCCTCGGCTTCCCGGCCGACAAGGCGGGGAACGTCAAGGCCGTCAGCACGATGCACGGCGGCCTCGGCGAGGAGGAACAGCGCGCGCGCCTGGAGGCGTTCGGCCTGGCCGACAGCCCGGTCCGGCTGCTGTTCACCGGCGACATCGCCTCCGAGGGCGTGAACCTGCACCGCCAGTGCCATCACCTGATCCACTACGACATCCCGTGGTCCCTGATCCGCATCGAGCAGCGCAACGGCCGTATCGACCGGTACGGGCAGCGGCACGAGCCGCAGTTCCGCGCGCTGATCCTCACCTCCGCCGTGCCGGGCGCCAGGGACGACCGCACCGTCGCCGAGAAGCTCCTGGCCCGCGAGGAGGAGGCCCACAAGCTGAACGGCACGGCGGAGGCCGAGACCGGCTGGTACCGGGCCGACGAGGAGGAACGCCGCCTCGTCAGGGAACTGGTCGAGGGCGGCAGCGTCGAGGACTTCCTCGCGGGCGCGACCGCCGGGGCTGACACCGACCTCGCCGGGCTCTTCGGCCAGGTGGACACCATCACCCGGAAGGAGCCGCCGCCGCGCGCCGAGGTCCCCTCGCTGTTCGACGGGGACACCTCGGCCTTCGTGGACGCGGCGTTCGCCGAGCTGTACGAGGACCGGGCGGACGACCTCGTCGGCCTGTCACGCGGCGCGGACACCCGGGGACGCGCCTCCCTCTCCGTCTCCCCGGTGAGGGCGCCGGACCTGCTGCGCCGGCTGAAGGCCCTGCCGCCCTCCTACCTCAAGGAGCGGGGGGTGGCGGAGCGCCTGGTCATGACGTTCGATCGCGGCCTCGCCCGCGACCAGCTCGACCGGGCGCGCGACAGCTCGGACAGCATGTGGCCCGGCGTCTCGTTCCTCACGGACATCCACCCGGTCGTGGAGTGGCTGACCGACAAGGTGCTCGTGCAGTTCGGGCGGCAGGAGGCGCCGGTCATCACCTCGCCGCACGTGACGGACCCGACGTTCCTGATCCAGGGCATCCACTCGAACGCGCTGGGCCGCCCCACCGTCGTGCGGTGGATGGCCGTGCGCACCGAGCCGGGCGCCCCCGTCGCGGACCTGTCGGACGCGCTGCGCGAGGCACGGATCGGCCCGGGGCTCGCCCGGGTCGGCGGCCCGCGTGACCTCGGCCGGCTCCAGGCGCTGGTCCCGGCGGCGGTCGCGATCGCCCGTGACCACCTGGAGAAGTCGAAGGAGCTGTGGGAGGAACGGATCAGCGGCCCGCTCGCCGACTACCGCGCCCGGCTCGGGGTGTGGCGCCAGGACGCCCTTCCGGGCGCGAGCGCGCGGCGCGAGCGGCAGATCGAGCGGACCGCCGACGCGCAGGCCCATCTCCTCGACCAGCTCACCACGACCGGCCCGCCCCTCCTGCGGGTGCTGGCCGTACTCGACAAGCCCGCCCCGGACGACGCGTCCGACGGCGGCCACGACCCGGCGGAGAGCTGACGTGACGTACGACTCGCTGGTCAACCACGGCGACTACCTGTCGGCGCACTACCTCGCCGAAGTCCTGCCGAAGGACCTCAGGGCCAAGGACGGCCTGCTCGCCCGCTGGGCCCAGGCGGAGGACGAGGCACGCCGCGCGCACGACGCCGCCGTCGCCGAGGCGCGGCGCACCGGCGCCGACCCCGCTTCCGTACCGCCGCGCGCCCGCACCCCGCGTGAGGGACTGCGCGCCCTGCACGGCCCGTACTTCGCCGACCGCGCCGACTTCGCGCGGGACGCCGCCGCGCTCACCGAACCCGACGCGCCCGTCCCCGCCGACTGGGGCAAACGGCTCACGGACGCGCATCTCGCGACCTTGCGCGCCCTCGGCTACGCGACGGCCCACGAGCAGTCCGTCACCGTCCACCGCGCGGGGCACGACCACACGGTCCAGGTCGCGCACGCCGAGCCGGGGCTGCTCGCCGTCCCGTGCGGCTGGACCACCCAGCCGGACGCCGCGCTCGACCCGGACGGCGCGGGCCGTCTCCTGCACCCGGTCGCCCTGGAGGCGTCCGGCCGGCTCACCGACGCGAAGGCCCTTACCGACTTCCTCTTCGAGTGCGAGGACCCGCCCCGGTACGTGCTGCTCCTCGCCGGTGGCGTCCTCGTCCTGGCGGACCGCCTGGCGTGGCACGAGGGCCGGTACCTCGCGGCCGGCCTGGACGCCGCCCTCGGCCGCCGCGACGACCGCAACGGCGGTGAACTCGACACACTCGCCGCCCTGTTCGGCGCCGACGCCCTCCGCGTCCCCGAGGGCGGCGGCACCGCGCCGCTCGCCGGTTTCGTCGAACGGTCGGGCAAGCACGCGGTCGGCGTGTCGAACGAGCTGCGCGAGGGACTGCGGCTGTCCGTCGAGTGGATCGCGAACGAGGTCCTGGACCGGCTGCGCGAGCAGGGCGTCACCCCAGAGCGGCTGGACGACCCGGCGCGCCTCGCCAAGGAGTTGAGCCGCGAGTCGCTGCGCTACCTGTACCGCGTCCTCTTCCTGCTGTACGCCGAGGCGCAGCCCGCGCTCGGCATCCTGCCCGCCGACTACCCCGAGTACGCCCAGGGTTACGGTCTCCAGCGCCTCGGCGATCTGGTGGTGCGGGACCTGGTCGGCGAGCGCTCACGGCGCGGCTTCCACCTGTACGAGTCCCTGGACCTGCTGTTCCGGCAGGTCGAGGAGGGGCACCGCCCGTTCGGCAGCGAGCCGGAGGACCTGGCCGCCGAGGCCGCCGAACGCGCGGCCACCGAGGCCGGGCGCGAGGCCGCCGACCTGCTCGCGGCGGGCGCCATCAGCCGGGCCGACTACACGGAGCGTGTCCGCGAGGCCGACCGCGCGCGCCGCGCGGCGGCCCGCAGCGCCGATGCCGGGCTGCGTTTCGAGCCGTTGCGCTCGGAGCTGTTCCGGAGGGACGCGGTCCGGCTGATCTCGGCCGACCAGATCGAGCACCCGGCCCGGGACGGCGGCGAGGAGGACGGCGGGCAGGACGGCGACGGCGGGCGTTTCCTGGACACGCGGCTGCGCAACGAGACCCTGCACAAGGTGCTGCGCCGCCTGATGCTGACCAAGGGGCGGGGCCGCGAACGCGGCGGCTTCATCTCGTACGCGCAGCTCGGCATCAACCAGCTCGGCGCGGTCTACGAGGGCCTGATGTCGTACTCCGGCTTCATCGCCGAGGAGGACCTGTACGAGGTCGCGAAGAACGGTGACGCGTCCGGCGGCAGCTGGATGATCCCGGCCTCCCGCGTGCAGGACTACCCGGACGGGGTGTTCGTCGAGCGGCCCGACGAGGAGACCGGCCGCCCGGTGCGCGTCGTGCATCCCCGGGGCTCGTTCGTCTACCGGCTGGCGGGCCGCGACCGGCAGACGTCCGCCTCGTACTACACGCCGAAGTCGCTGACCGAGGTGACGGTCGAACTGGCCCTGCGGTACCGCCTCGACCAGGACGGCGCCACCACCCCGGCCCGTGAGCTGCTGGAGTGGAAGATCTGCGAACCGGCGCTGGGCTCGGGCGCGTTCCTCAACGAGGCCATCGACCAGGTGGCGGCCGAGTACCTGCGCCGCCGTGAGACGGAGCTGGGCCGCCGGGTGGACGCGGAGCAGCGGCAGATCGAGCTTCAGAAGGTCAAGGCGTACATCGCGCTGCACAACGCGTACGGCGTGGACCTCAACGCCACCGCTGTCGAGCTGGCCGAGGTCTCGCTGTGGCTCAACACCATGCACCCCGGCATGCGTGCCCCGTGGTTCGGCCTGCACCTGCGGCGCGGCAACTCGCTCATCGGGGCGGCGCGGAAGGTGTACAAGGCGGACGTCCTGCCGCACGGCGGCTGGCTGTCGCGGAAGAACACCCTGCCACCGACCGAACTGCCCTTCCGCGACGGCCCCTTGCCGGACGGCGCGGTGCACCACTTCCTGCTCCCGGCGCTGGGGTGGGGCGCGGTCGCGGGGGAGGGCGAGGCGAAGAAGCTCGCCCCGGGGGAGGCGGCGGCGCTGGGGAAGTGGCGCAAGGGCGTGCAGCGGACGCCGAAGGGGCCGAAGCCGTTCCCGGAGAAGGGCGACGAGTCTCCCGAGGCGCGGCGGAAGCGATACGACCGTTGGGCCAAGGCAGCCGCGAGGACGGACCTCGGACGGCTTCAGGGTGTGGCCCGGCGCGTCGAGTTCCTGTGGGGCCTGGTCGCCAAGCGGCTCGAACTGTCCGAACGCAAGGTGTCCCGGCGGATCGACGTGTGGGGCGCGGACTGGCTGGAACCCTCGGCGGAGGCGACGGACAAGCAGAAGGTACTGGACGACCTGACGGTGACCGGCACGCCGTACTGGCGGCTGAAGACCGTCATGGACACGTGGTGCGCGCTCTGGTTCTGGCCGCTGGACAAGGTCGGCGAACTGGACGGCTCGGCGGGGAAGTACGCGACGGGCGGCATGGTCCGTGAACAGGACCTCGCGGCGCTGCTGTCCGGGGGCGTCCCTGACGTTGACGCTGCTCCCGAACCCGCACCGGACCCGGAGCCGAGCACGCCCGCACCGGGCGATCTCGCCTGGCAGGCCGCCGGACTCTTCGACAGCCCGGACGGCGAGCAGGGAACGCTCGCCGTGGACTCGGACAGCGAAGAGGGCCTGCGCACACCCTCGGCGGGCAAGACGCGTCTCCGGAAGCAGCAGATCAAGGAGGACACCCGGCGGCCGGTGATCCCGCTGAAGAACCTGACGGACTGGATCGAGTTCCTTGAGGCGATCCTCGGCTCGGCGGACATCCCGGACGGCTCCTTCCTGGCCAGCCTGGACGGCCTCTCGGTGGACGAGGCGCTTCCCCTGCTGGAGACGTACGAACGCGGCCTCGAAAGCACCCTCGCCATGGACGGCCCCTTGGCGCTGCGGGAACGCTTCCCCTGGCTCGGCACGGTGGAGGACATCGCCGGCACGAACGAACGCGACATAAGAGCCGAGGACGGCCACGGCTTCTTCCACTGGGACCTGCACTTCGCCCACATCTTCCGCAGCGAACGCGGCGGCTTCGACCTCCAGGTAGGAAACCCGCCCTGGGTTCGGCCGGATTGGGACGAGGCCATGGTACTGGCAGAGATCGACCCGTGGTTTCAGTTGTCCGACAAGCCTTCTTCGGAACGGTGGGGTGAGCATAAGGACGCGGCTCTTGAGGATGCTGGCCGAAGTGCCGCCTACTTTGGTGAGCTGGCGGCGACGAGCGGGATGGCCGGATTCCTGAGTGACCCCACGACATATCCGGTTCTCGCGGGAACGCGGCCGGACTTGTACCGTGCCTTTGTGTGTCAGGTTTGGCGTCACTTGGGAGCGGGCGGTGCGGCTGGCCTGATCCATCCTGATACACACTTCGGAGGGGTGAAGGAGAGGAAGTTGCGTGCAGCGGCATATCGGCACCTGCGAATGCACGGGCACTTTTCCAATCGACGCGCTCTATTCTCCGAGATTCATGCCAATACCGAGTTCGGCGTTCACATTTATGGCGAGGAGCGGAGTCCTCAGTTCTTGCACCTAAGTTGGCTTTTTGACCCGCAAACGCTCAGAGGATCACTGGGCCATGACGGGCAGGGTGAACTGCCTGGTATTAAGTTTAATGGAACGTGGGATTTGCGACCACATCGGGCGCGATTGGTCAACGTAAATTCGGAGTTGCTTGCGCGATGGCATCGGCTGGCAGGTGATAAGTCGACCCCAGCGAGTGAGGCGGCGCTTCTTTATCCAGTGACGATCGATGAGCAGGGTGCTATTTCTGTACTTTCCGGTATTGATGATCGACTGGGTGCCCATAAGCCTCAAATTACCGTTGGGATGTTTGAAAACCTCGCCACGAAAAAGCTTGGATTGTATCGCTGGGAAACATCGACTCCGAATTCTTTCAGTGAACTGATTCTCCAGGGTCCGCATTTCGGGATCTCGTCGCCTTTCAATAAGCAGCCCAATGTCCCTTGTCGGACTAACCGAGACTGGTCCGGCTGGGATCTGACGGACTTGCCCGTCGGCGCAGTGCCTCGGACTAACTATGTTCGCGATTGTACGCTTCTGAAATTCCGCCAAGTTCAAGATCGGTGGTTCGATTACTCCCGAAAGGAAGAAGCTTGGGAGCCCTCGGGCGAGGAGTGGGCGGGGCGCGCTGATCTTCTTGGGGAAGACGCACTGCTACTTCCTGTCGAGCAGCAGCGAAAACTTCTATGCGTGCGCCTGTGGCTCCTCAGGCCATATACGGAGTTTTTCCGGTTGGCATGGCGTGCGATGATTCCGTTCGATACGGAAAGAAGTCTCTTCGCGGCGCTCATCCCGCCCGGTCCTGCGCATATGCATACGGTGCAGTCGATGGCGCTGATTGATAATCGCACTACTGTGCTGAATGCCGGTTTCTGGGCGTCCTTGGTGCTCGACTATCTTCTCCGAATCACCGGCCGCTCGCATCTGCAAGTGGCCGAGGCGAAAAAGATGCCCGCAGCTAACCCCGCTCACCCTCTCGGCGGCGCGCTCCTGGTTCGAGTTCTCCGCCTCAACTGTCTGACCGAAGATTACGCTTTTCTGTGGATGGAACTGCACGACGAAAGCTGGGGAGACAAGGAAGACTGGGCCGTCAAGTGGTCCGGGCTTCCAGCGCTCGGAGTCTGTGAACGTACTTGGAAATATGCTACGCCCTTGCGTTCTGAATTTGAGCGTCGCGCTGCCCTTGTCGAAATCGATGCCTTGGTTGCAGTATGGCTTGGCGTTACGGCTGATCAGCTGGTAGCCATCTATAAGGCTCGTTATCCAATCCTTGTGGACTATGAGTCCGAGACCTGGTTTGACTGCAACGGACGAAAAATCGCTCGCAACCACAATGCCTACGGCTTTGGGCAGACGAAGGAGCATTGGGAGGAGTTCGTCGCGTTCCGGAAGGGGGAGCGTGCGGAGCCGCCGGAGGGGTATGTGGGGCCGTTTTACAAGGCTGAGCGGGAGAAGGAGATGCGGGTGGCGCATGCGTACTTCTCGGAGCGGCTTCAGCGGGCCATCGACAGCGGGGAGTGGACACCCCAAGCGTGACGCGACCGCGCCCCGCGCCGGAGTGGTCCGGGGCGGGGCGCGGGGGTTCGGCGGTCAGGCGCGGGTGGTCGCGTAGGTCAGCAGGCTGGTCCAGGCGGCAGGAGAGAGGGCGAGCTGCGGGCCCGTCCGGTCCTTGGTGTCGCGGACGTGGATGGTGTCCGGGCAGGAGGCCACCTCGACGCAGTCATCACCCGAGCCACCGCTGTAGCTGGACTTGTGCCAGGCCAGGGCCACCTCGACGCAGTCGTCGCCCGAGCCACTGCTGTAGCTGCTCTTGAACCAGGCCAGGTCGGTAGTGCTCACAGGGCTCCTCGCATCCGCTGCAACAGGCTCAGAGAATCGTCAAGGGAGAGAGCCTGTGAGCGCATTCTGGCATACCGCATCTGGAGCTTACTGACCACTTTCGGGTCGGAGATGAACTGGCCGTTCTCCTGGCCCTCGCAGTAGCCGAGCCACCGGTTGTCCGGCGTCTCCAGCAGCCGCACCGGACCGCCCAGACCCGCGTGGGTCTCCCGCATCAGCGGCATGACCTGCACTTCCACGTTCCGTAGCTTTGCGACTTCGAGCACGTGGTCGAGCAGACCGCGCGTGACTTCCGCCCCGCCCGTCTGCCGGAGGAAAAGGTGTTCCTCCAGGATGAAGCTGTACGCCGTGTTCGGCCGCTCGCGGAGCAGACGCTGCCGTTCGGCTCGCGCCGCCCACTGGGCTTCGATCTCGTCGTCGCTCAGTGGCGGCAACTGGGCCAGGAACACCGCACGTGCGTATGCCTCCGTCTGCAACAGCCCTGGCATCAGTCGGCACTCGTAGGTGTACAGACTCAGCGCCTCCGCCTCCAGCTTCGCCCACTGGCGGAACCAACTGGCCAGTCCCGGCCGCCGCGACAGGTGGCGCGCCGCGCCCTTCAGTGCGCCGAACGCGTCCAGGACCTCCTCCGCCCGTTCGATGAAGTCCGTCGGCGGGAAGCGTCGTCCCTGCTCGATCGACGCCACCGTGGGGACCGAGTAGCGCACCCGTGGCGCGAACTGTTCCTGTGTCAGTCGAGCGCGTTTCCGAAAAGCCTTGACGACTTCCCCGAACCCCTTCAGGCTGTCCGACGACTCCGGTTCACTCCCGGAGCCGGGCCCCGCGCCGTCGAACCCGCCCGTACTGTCCGTCACTTCAGGACACCTTTCGTGCACACCCATCCTGCTGGACACCTCAACCCGGCCATGCTCACAGCCGATCGCCCCGACTGTCCACTGGGAGTGCCCGTACGCTGACACAGCGTACGAGTCTGTGATCTGGCACACAGGGCTCGTTCCGCGCCAATTTGGGCCGCATGACACCACCCCCTACCTACCAACACTCCGCGCGTATGCGGGAGTTCGGTCAGCGCTTCACCTCGTCCCCGCTCGGTGCCCGGCTCGCACGGCAGTTCACCGTCCACCGCCTGCGCGAGTGGGACATCCCGTACGGCTCGGCCGTCTCCGACAACGCGGCCCTGATCGTCGCCGAGCTGGCCTCCAACGCCGTGACGCACGGCCTCGTCCCCGGCCGCGAGTTCGAGCTGCGGCTGATGCTCATGGGACACACGCTCCGTATCGACGTGTCGGACGCGAAGGGCGAACGGCGGCCCCCCGAGGCGGGCGAGGCGAGCGCGCCGCCGTTCCTGTCCGACAACGGGCGCGGCCTGCTGCTCGTGGACGCGCTCTCCGACCGGTGGGCGGTCCTGGACCGGCTCCCGATCGGCAAGACCGTCCGCGCCGAACTCGACCTGCCGCGCTGACGGCCGGGTCACCCCCGTCGTCTATAGGCTGGCCGGTGGACCGGAGGCGCACACGGCGAACCGAGGGCGACGGGGAGACATGGCAGGGCTGGACGACAGCGGCAGCGGACGCGCCGGGCGTGAGCGGGAGAAGGGCTTCCAGCGGTACCAGCCGCACCACGAGCCGCGGGAGCTGGACTCGTCCGGGCTCTTCTCCCTGCCCGTGCCGGTCGAGGTCGGCGACGACGGCCGTCCGACCGGCGTCGAGTGGGAGGAACCCCCGGACGAGCCCGGTCCCGCGCCCCGGCCGGACGACCCCGACGCGATCACCGCGCCCTTCCGGCCCGAGGACATCAAGATCGAGACCCAGACGACCACGGTCGATCTGCTCCTGTCCCGGCTGCGGGAAGGCATGATCGACCTGGCGCCGGACTTCCAGCGCCGGGCCGGCATCTGGAGCGACGTCCAGCAGAGCCGCCTCATCGAGTCGCTGCTGCTGCGCATCCCGATCTCGTCGTTCCACATGGCGCAGGACGAGCAGGACAACTGGGCGGTCGTGGACGGCATCCAGCGGCTCACCGCGATCGCCCGGTTCATGGAGCCCGAGGTCGTCAAGATGCCGCCCCTGACCCTGCGCGGCCTCGACTACCTGGAGCAGTACCACGGACGGGGCTACGAAGACCTGACCGGGCGGCTGCGCATCAGGCTGCGCGAGACGCAGCTGGTGGTGCACATCATCCAGCAGGCGACGCCCGAGGCCGTCAAGTTCAACGTCTTCTCCCGGATCAACACGGGCGGCATGCCCCTCAAGCCGCAGGAGATCCGGCACGCGATGATCCCCGGGGCCGTCCGGGGGTTCCTCGCCGACCTGGCCGAGGACCCGGCGTTCACCGAGGCCACGGGGGGCAGCGTGTCCAGTGAGCGGATGGCCGACCGGGAGATGGTGCTGCGCTTCACGGCCTTCCGGCTGGCCGACCCCGCCAAGCACACGACGCAGGACTTCGACCAGTTCCTCGTGAACTCCATGCACCGCATCAACGAGGCGGGCGAGGACGGGCGGGAACGGCTCGCACGGGAGTTCCGGCAGGCCATGAAGTGCGCCGTCGATGTGTTCGGTGAGCACGCCTTCCGCAAGTGGACCGGCGGCAGGGTCAAGTCACCGATCAACAAAGCGCTGTTCGAGACCGTCGCGGTCAATCTCGCCGCCCTGGACGATCAACAGCGTGCCCGTCTGGTAACGTCCCGTGACGCGGTCCGCAAGGGCTTCTTCGGACTGATGAAGGACTGGGACTTCGAACGCTCCATCTCCGTCGCGACCGGCGACCCGAAGAAGGTGCAGACCCGGTTCCGCAAGATGGGCGAGCTCTTCCAGGGGGTGGCGAGCGGTGATTGACCGGCTGACGCTGCGGAACTTCAAGGCGTTCCAGCACGTGGAACTGCCCCTCGGGCCGCTCACCCTGCTCACCGGTCTCAACTCCTCGGGCAAGAGCAGCGTGCTCCAGGCCCTCGCCCTGCTCCACCAGTCGTACGCCGCCGGAGACCTCGCCTGGTCGCTTGAGGAAAGCCACCCGGGGAACGGCTTCCTGCTCAACGGCGAACTCGTCAGCCTCGGCACCGGACAGGACGTCCTGCACGAGGACTTCACCGGCGACACCCCCGAGATCACCCTCGGAGTGGACGAGGGCGACTACCGCTACGCCTGGACCGTCGCCTACGAGCCCGAGCAGAACCTCCTCCCCCTGACCGGCACCTACCTGCCGCTGGACTCCGAAGGCCCGGCCGCGCCCACCGGGGAAGCGGCGGTCATCCCCGGCTGGTTCACCGCTGGATTCCAATACCTGCACGCCGACCGCATCGCCCCGGCCGAGTTCTACCCACGCGACCACCAGGTGGCCATCGGCAGGGGCTTCCTCGGCGTGCGCGGCGAACACACCGTCAACTTCCTGCGCCACCACGCGCGGCAGGAGGTCCCCGAGGGGCCGCTGCGCCACCCGCGCGCCGCGTCGGCGCTGCTGCTCCACCAGACCATCGCGTGGATGGGCGAGCTGTGCCCCGGCGTGGACATCGAGGCCGACGCCATCGAGGGAACGGACGCCGTCCGGCTGTCCTACGGCTTCACCGGGCCGGTGGGCGCGAGCCGCCGCCGCCGTCCCGGCAACGTGGGCTTCGGGCTGACATACGCCCTGCCCATCGTCGTGGCCTGCCTGACCGCACGGCCCGGCTCGCTCGTCCTCCTGGAGAACCCCGAGGCCCACCTGCACCCGCACGGGCAGACGCGCATGGCCTCCCTCGCCGCCGCCGCGGCGGCGCACGGCGCGCAACTGATCGTCGAGTCACACAGCGACCACGTGCTCAACGGGGCGCGGCTCGCCGTCAAGCACGGCCGGCTCGCGCCCGGACAGCTCGTCCTGCACTACTTCAGGGGCGACGGCTCGGGGGCCGCCGTCGTCAGCCCGCGCGTCGATCGCGACGGACTGCTCGACCAGTGGCCCGAAGGCTTCTTCGACGAGCTGGAGAACACGCTCGACCAGCTCATCGACTGACGACCGGGCTCCGGCCCCGAGGCACGTACGACACACGGAGGGGGACACGTGCCACTGATCTTCCTGAACGAGCTGTCCTGCGGCACCGCCTGCGCGCCGGCGCGCGCCGACCGGGCCATGACCGAACTCGTGCGGGCCGTCGCCGCCGTGGCCAGGTCCGACAGGCCCGGCACGACACTGGTCAGCAAGGACCCGATCACCGGCCTCCTGCTCGCCGAGGGGCACCCGATCGGCAAGTGGCACGGCAACCCGAGGAACAAGGAGCTGTGGCAGCGGCTCCTGCTGATGCAGTCCAAGTACCCCCACCGGGTCGTCTTCCCCGAGGGCACCGACGCCTACGACATCGAGTACCGCCACGAGGGCGATGTCGCGGAAGGGCTCGGCGCCGCCCACCTGATGGACGGCCTCGGCGTCTCCCTCCCCGTCGAAGCCCGCTGGGACGCGGACGAACTGACGCTGGAGCGCGAACAACTCGTCGAGGAGGACGACGGGAACACCGGCGCGCGGGTCAGCGCGGTCCGCGTCCGGCACCTGTCCAACCCGGAGCACTGCGCGACGCACCACGGCTGGATTCTCGAAGGCGTCGCGGCCGTCCGCGCGGGCGGTCTCGCGTCCGTACGACGGGGCGACGAACTGTGGGAACGGCGCGCGGAACTGTTCCCCCACCTCCAGTTCATCCCCCGGGTCGAACACGACCTGCGGCAGATGCCCGTCGAATGGGTCGCGGCGGTACGCAACCGGCTGCGGGACCTGGACGAGACGTCCGCCGCATGGGAGCGGGACGCGAGCCGGTCCGAGCCGGTGTGGCGGATCTGGGTGCGGCCCGAAGGGGAGACGCGGGAACTGTTCTGCCGGTTCGAGGACGAGGGCGTACGGCGGCTCTTCGAATGGCACTGCCGGTTCTCGCCGAAGCCGGGGCGTATCCACTTCCGGCTCGTCCCCGAGCAGCGCGTCCTGCGCATCGGCTACGTCGGACGCAAGCTCGGTGTCTGAGGCGCCGCCGCGCGCCGCGTCGTCGCAGGTCGCGGCCCCCCGTGGCGGCCGCGGGCGGCGAGGCCCCGGTTACCGTATGCACGTGCGCCACGCCTGACCCGCGCGCGGACGGCAGGACACCGGAGGACCGGCACAGAAGGAGAACCACGCGTGCGACCCACTCTCGCCGCCGAGCAGGTACGCGACAGCCTGAGCCAGTACCTCTCGACCACCTACGCCCTGGCCGACGAGAGCACCCGGCGCGCCCTGGAGCGCTTCCTCGGCGACCCCGAGGACGGCATCTTCCGCGGCCCCTACCTCCGCGTCCGCACCCCCTTCCGGCCCGCCGCCGACGACAGCTGGCAGCAGCACCTCACCTGGTGGCCGCGCGGCTTCCGCCCGCACCGCCACCAGGCACAGGCATGGGAACGGCTCTCCACCCTCCACGGCCCGGCCAGGCATACCGTCATCACCACGGGCACCGGCTCCGGCAAGACCGAGGCGTTCCTCGTGCCGCTGCTCGACCACTGCCGCCGCGCACGCGAAGCCGGCCGCGACGGGATCAAGGCCGTCCTGCTCTACCCGATGAACGCCCTGGCCACCGACCAGGCCCAGCGCATCAACGACCGCCTCGCCGACCGGCGCGACGCCAGACTGCGGGACGCGGGCGTACGGGCCGGGCTCTACATCGGCGACAGGGCCTCCAAGGACTTCCAGCGCGCCAACCCGCACGTCGCCGTCGACCGGGACGAGATCCGGCGCACCCGCCCTGACATCCTCATCACCAACTACAAGATGCTGGACCTCCTCCTCCAGCGCCCGGAGGACCAGCGCCTGTGGCAGGCCGAGGGCGGCTCCGCGCTCGCGTTCGTCGTGCTGGACGAGTTCCACACCTACGACGGCGCCCAGGGCACCGACGTCGCGATGCTGCTGCGCAGACTCGGCGCCGTCACGGGACTCGCCGAGCCAGGGCGGCCACTGGGCGGGGTCTGCCCCGTCGCCACCTCCGCCACCCTCGGGGAAGGCGGCCCCGACGGGGAAGCCGGCGCCATGCTGGACGTCGCCGGGCAGGTCTTCGGCGTGCCGTTCCCACCCGACGCCGTCGTGGGGGAGGACCGGCGCGGCGTCCAGGAGTTCGTCAGGGCCAGCGACTTCATGCTGCCGTTCCCCGGACCCCACGAGGTGGTCGCGCTCGGCGACCCCACCAAGGACCCGCACGCGCTCGACCGGCTGGCGGCGGCGTTCACCGGCAAGAGCGGCCTCACACCCGCCCAGCTCGGCAGGGAACTGCGCCGCCACCGGCTCACCTCCGCGATCCTGGAGATCCTGGACGGCCGCCCGCGCACCATGGCCGAGATCATGGAAGTCCTGCCGCGCCACGCCTACCACTGGGGCACGGCCGTGCAGCAGCACCCGACCGTCGCGGCGAAGGCGCTCGCCCGCTACATCGCGCTGCTCTCGACGGCCCGCGACCCCGACGACCCCGGCCGGCCGCTGCTCTCCATCGAGATCCACCACTGGGTGCGGTCCGTCTCCCGCGTGCTGCGGGGAATCAGCGCCTCCCGGGCCGAGTTCCGCTGGGACGACGAGCGCGTCGCACCAGGGGGGACACTGACCCGTCTCCCCAGCGGAGGCGCCGGGGCGCCGCGCCCCGACGAGGCGGCGGACGCGGTACCGGTGGGCGACAGCGCGCCGCCGCCCGCCCAGGTGTTCCTGCCCGCCGTCTTCTGCCGCGAATGCGGACGCTCCGGCTGGGCCGCGCTGTCACCCGAGGCCGACCCCGCGACCCTCGACATGAACGCCGCGAAGATCCGCAGCGCCTCCACCGGCCGCGACAAGCGCCGCGTACGGAACATGATCGCCGCCACCGTGCGGCAGGCGTACGACGCCGCCTTCGCGAGCGAACGGCCACGCAGCGGCCCGACCGTGCTGGTGCTCGACGGCCTGAACGGGCGCCTCCGCCCGCTGTCGCCCGAGACCGACTTCGAGGTGACGCCGGACGGCGCGGCGCCGCGCGTCGCCAAACCGCTGCACGACAGCGCGTTCGTCCTGACCGACCTGGCCGACGACCGGGCCGCCGAGGGGGACCAGTGCCCGGCCTGCCGCACGTTCAACGCCATCCGCTACCTCGGCACGGGCCTCGCCGCGCTCGCCGCCGCCTCCATCACCCAGCTGTTCACCGGCGGGGAACTCGACGAGGACCGCGACGAGGACAAGCTCCTCCTCTTCAACGACTCGGTCCAGGACGCCGCCCACCGGGCCGGCTACGTCGCCAGCCGCTCCTACACCTTCTCCTTCCGCTCCCTCCTCGCCAGCCGTATCGACGAGGACAGGCCGATCGCGCTGAACGACCTGGCCGCCGACCTCATCGCCGACGTCGTGGACAGCAGGGCCGCCCAGGCCGCCGTGATCCCGCCCGACCTGCACGTGGTGCGCGGCGTGGACACCCTGCTGGCCGGCCGCGGCCGCGGCTCGCGGTCCACCTGGGAACTCATCGCCCAGCGGCTCTCGTTCGCGGCCGTCCTCGAATTCGGGCTCAGATCACGGCAGGGCCGCACCCTGGAACTCACGCGCACCGTCGCGGCCGACGTCCCGCTGCGGGACCCGGACGGGGTCGCCGAGATCGTCCGCGAACTGCTGTACACCACCCCGGGCGAGATCGCCCTGCCGGACGGCTCCGCACCCGGACCCGAACGCTGGCTCGGCCACGTACGCGGCCTGCTGGAGCGGCTGCGCGTCCGCGGCGCGGTCCGGCACGCCTGGCTGGACGGCTGGATCGACCAGGCGGGCGTGCGGCGCTGGCTCGTCTGGGGCGGGCGCACCACCGGCATGCCCGCCTTCCCACCCGGCGTGTCCGCCCCCGCGTTCCTGCTGGGCGGCCCCAAGCAGGGCAGCGACGACTTCGACGTGGTCACGGGCCGGCTCGGCTGGTACCAGGACTGGACCCGGCGCAGCCTCGGACTGCGGCCCGACGCCGCGAACGCCTTCCTGGGCAGACTGCTGCCCGCGCTCGCCGACGCGGGCGTCCTCGCGGCACGCACCACGAAGGACGGCACGACCCGGGTGTACGGCCTCCAGCCGGGACACGTACAGGTCCGCAAGCTGGCGGACGACCGGCTGGCGGACGCGTCCGCGCACTGCCCCGTCTGCTCCTGGGAACAGACGATCCACCCCGACCTCGCGGACCAGTGGCACGGCCTGCCGTGCCCGCGCTACCGATGCCCCGGCCTGCTGCGTACGGGCGAGGACCTGGCGAGCGGCGTACGGCGCCGGGACTACACGGAGGACTTCTACCGGCGGATGTACCGGGAGGCGGGGGTCTGGACGATCAACACCGCCGAGCACACCGGCATGCTCAGCCGCCCGCGACGCGAAGCGGTGGAGCGCGCCTTCCGGGCCGGCACGCGGGCGCACTACGCCAACCCGCAGGTCCTCTCCTGCACCCCCACGCTCGAACTGGGCATCGACATCGGCGACCTGTCCGCCGTCGTGCTCGCCTCGCTGCCCGCCGGGCCCGCCAGCTACGCGCAGCGCGTCGGCCGCGCCGGACGGGAGACGGGCAACGCCTACCTCCTCACGATGGTCGACCGCCGTCCCCGGGACCGGTACTACCTGGACGACCCGCGCATGATGATCGCGGGCGACATCCGGCCGCCCGGCTGCTTCCTGTCCGCCGTCGAGATCCTGCGCCGCCAGTACACCGCACGCCTCCTCGACCTGGCCGCCGCGGACGAACTCCGCCTCCCGGGCGGCGAGGACGGGGGCGAGGGCGGGGGCGAGGGGGCGAGGCTCCGGCCCATGCCGCATCTCGCCACCGACCTGTTCGGCGAGTCCGCCTGGCTCACCGACTTCCGGGACGCCGCACTCGCGGCCGGCCCGCGCCTGGCGGACGAGTTCCTGGACCTCTTCCCGCCCTACGACGAGGCGAGGGGAACGGGCGTCAGCCCGCAGGCGGCCGAGGAGCTGAGGTCCTACGCGACCGGTGGCCTCGCCGCCGCCCTCGACCGTGTCCGCGAGCGCTGGGAGAGCGGACGGAACGAGCTGCGCCGTCGCGTCGAGGCCATCGACAGGGCGCACGCGGCGCTGGTCGCGGGCGACCCGGAGCACGAACGGCAGGGCCGGGAACTGCGCGCCGAACGGCGCGCCGTGGCGCGGCGTTCCCGCGAGATCAGCCGGGCCACCGCGCACGGCACCCTCGTCGATCTCGGCCTGCTGCCCAACTACAGCCTGGTCGACTCCGTCACGGAGCTGGAAGCCACGATCACCTGGCGCGAGAACACCGGTGGGGACGCCTCCGCGCACAAGAGCCCCGCGGACAAGAGCCCCGAACACAAGAGCAAGGTCCTGAAGTACGACCGACCGGCGTCCCTCGCGCTGCGGGACTTCGCCCCGGGCAACCACTTCTACGTGCAGGGCTACAAACACAAGATCACGGGACTCGACATCGGCAGCCCGGGGCGCCCCGCCTGGGCGTGGTGGCGGATCTGCCCCGACTGCGGGTACGTCCGCGACCACCGGGCGCGGCAGGACACCGACGCCTGCCCGCGCTGCCGTTCCGCCGCCATAGGCGACGCCGGCTGCCTCCACAGGGTGCTGGTGCCCCGCCGCGCGCTCTCCCGCGACGCGCGCGACGACATCCGGGTACGGGACGACAGCGACGACCGCGAGCGCCGCCACTACACCGTCGTACCGGCCGTGGACATCCCCCGGGAGACCGTCGAATCGGCATGGCGGCACAAGAAGGCGACCTTCGGCTGGGAGTTCTCCCGGCAGGCCGTGATCCGGCACATCAACGTCGGCGCCACGCGCGTCGAAGGAGGCTCGGACGACGCCTTCGCCGGGCGGCGGGTGCGCCTCAACCCCTTCTGGGTGTGCGACTCCTGCGGCTACGCCGACCCGGACGGCGGCCCCTCCCCGCACGACCGGGACGCGCTCGTCACGGTCCGGCAGACGAGGTACCACCGCCCCTGGTGCCCCGCACTGCGCGAGAACACGGACGGGACCAGGGCGGCACGGGCGGGCATCAGAGTCCTCCTCGCGCACGAACTCCGCAGCGACGCCCTGCGCATCCTGATCCCCGCCGTGACGGCGCACGAACAGGACAGGCTCATCACCTTCAAGGCCCTGCTCCTGGCGGGTATCGCCCGCAGCTACGGCGGTGACCCGGACCACCTGGCGGTCGTCACCGACTCGATGCCGGAACAGGACGACGCGGACCTGCGCAGGCACTTCCTCGTGCTGTACGACACCCTGCCCGGCGGCACCGGCTACCTCCACCGCCTCGCGGGCGGCGAGGGACTGCACGACGTGCTGACCCGGGCCCGCGCCGTCATCGAGGGCTGCGTGTGCGTCGCCGAGGGACGGACCGCCTGCCATCGCTGCCTGCTGCGGCACGTCGCCGACACCGAGTACGGCCAGGTGTCCCGCGAGCACGCGCTCGACATGCTCGCGGAACTCCTCGGCCGCTCGGGCGACGGCTGGGCCGTCGAGGAGGCGACGACCACACAGGACATCACCCTCGTCCCCCAGGTCGAGAGCGAACTGGAGGCGCTGTTCCGCGAAGGGCTGCTCAGCTGGGCGCGGGACGCGGACGAGGTGAGTGTGCGCACGGCCCTCACGGCGGACGGCACACACGACACCACCCTGCGGTTCACCGCGCCCGACGGCAGGGTCACGGGCTGGCGTATGGAGACACAGACCGATCTCGGGTTCACCGTCCCGGACATCGTGTTCCGCAGCCTCGACGACGACCGGCTGCGCGTCGCCGTCTACCTCGACGGCTACCGCTACCACGCGAGCCCCGCCCACAACCGCGCGGCGGGCGACGCGGCCAGACGCACCCGGCTGCGGTCCGAACACGGCTGGCAGGTGTTCCAGCTCACCTGGGACGACGTGCGCGCCTGGGCCGGCCGGGCGAAGCCGCCCGCGGAGCCGGTGTGGACGCCCTACCAGCACACGGCCCGGCGGACCGCCTCGGACATCCACCGGCGGCTGCACGGCGGCGACCCCCGGGACCTCACGCGCCTCGTCTGGACCAACCCGGTCGAGACCCTGATCGGCTACCTGACCCGGCCCGACGCCGGCCTGTGGCGGCGGCTCGTGCAGAGCGCCCTCGCCGGGTTCGCCACGGTGGCGGCGACCAGCAGGGCGCTCGCGGACGGCCCGGACATCGGCCGGCGGATCGGCGAGGCGCTGACGGGCGGACGCCTGTCCGGCGGCACGGGTGCCGTCCAGGTCATGGCGACCAGGGACGCCGGGGACTGCCCGCTGACGATCGCGCTCGACCTGCGCCGGGGCCAGGCCGCGGCGGCGTGGACCGCGCTGACCGTGCTCGACGACAGCCAGGCGGCCGTCGAAGGCGACGAGAACGCCCACCGGCGCCGCTGGCAGGCGTGGCTGTACTGGACCAATCTGCTCCAGTTCCTCAACGAGGGCGAAGGAGACGGTGTCCAGCTGACGACGAGTCAGCTGCCCGGCTTCACGGTCGGGGAACTGGCCGTGACCGGTGGCGCGGGCTGGCTGGAGTCCCGCCGGAGCACGCGCGAACCGGCCACCGCACCACCACAGCCACAGCCACAGCCGACGGCCGGGCGTGACCCCGCGTGGCAGGACGTGCTCGCCTACCTCGTGGACGAGCCGGGCTTGGCCGGACTGGCCGAGGCACTGGCCGCGGCGGGAGCGCCCGCGCCCGAGGCCGGGTTCGAACTGGGCGAGGCGGCCTGGCCGGCCGAACTCGCCTGGCCGCCGCACCGCGTCGCCGTCGTCCTGGCACACCGGCCCGGCGCCGGTGGCACGCCCGACCGCGACGCGGAGAACCGTGACCGGGCGTACGAGGCGGCGGGCTGGCGTGTCCGGCCCGCCGTCGAGTGGGATGCCGGGGAACTCCTTGACACACTGGCGCGGCCTCCCGCGGGAGACGGCCGCCCGACCGGCGGAAGCGACGACGAGGGAGACGGATGACGGGCAGCCGCGGCACGGGCGTGACGCTCCGCCTGCTGGACAAGGCGGACAGGGAGATCGTCAAGCTGGACCGGACGGTCATGGGGGCCGTCTACAAGTTCCAGCACGAGTTCCGCAGGAATCCATGGACCAACGGCATGGACTTCAAGCGGCTCAAGGGCCACGACCGGCTCTGGTCCGCACGGGTCAACCGGGAGTACCGCGCCCTGCTGCTGCGGCTGGACGACGACGACTGGCTGCTGGTCTCGGTCAAGCACCGGCGGGACGTCCACCGGAACCTCGACCGGCTGGCCTACGGCATCAACCAGGTCACCGGCGCGATCGACTACGTGGACCTCCAGGTCGTCGAGGCGGGCGTACGGGGACCGGACACCCCTGCGCCGGACGCGGCACCGGAGCCGGCCACGGCCCCCGAACCGGCAAGCGCCGAGACGCTGTTCGCGCGGTACGACGCGGAACAGCTGGCCGCCCTCGGCGTGGCCGAATCCCTCATCCCCATCGCCCTCAAGCTGACGACGGACGACGAACTGCTCGGCCTCGCCGAGCACGCGCCCCGCCACACGGGCGAGGTCCTGCTGCGGCTGTGCGACGGTGTCCCGTACGAGCAGGTGCGGGAGGAGGTCACCGAGCCCGTCGCGGTCGCGGGGGAGGACCGCCCCGACACCGAGGACTGGCAGGCGGCCGTCGCCCGGTCGCAGACGGTCGTCATCACGCACGACGAGGCGTTGCAGAGCGTCCTGGAGGAGGGGGACTTCGGACGGTGGAAGGTGTTCCTCCACCCGACGCAGGAGAAGCTTGTCCACCGGACGTACTCGGGCCCCGCGCGGGTCAGCGGCGGCCCCGGCACGGGCAAGACGATCGTCGCCCTCCACCGGGTCAGACACCTCGTGGACCGGCTTCCCCCCGGGCACAGCAGGCCGGTACTGCTCACCACCTTCACCAGGAACCTGGCCGCCGACCTGCGGGCGCGCCTCATCTCGCTCGGGGGCCCGGAACTGCTGGCGCGCGTCGATGTCGTCCACGTCGACCAGCTGGCCCAGCGTGTCGTCAGCGAGTCGGCGCCCGGCGGGACCCGGCGCAGGATCGACGACACGCAAGCCCTGCGCGAGTGGCGGGAACTCCTGGTGGAGGCGGGCGAGAGCCGCTGGGACGCCGCGTTCCTCAGCGACGAGTGGAACCAGGTGATCCTCGGCCAGGCGGTCGCCACGAGGTCCGACTACTTCCGCGTCAGACGGGCCGGCCGGGGCCGCAGTGTCTCGCGGGCCGACCGGGCCGAGATCTGGCAGCTCGCGGAGAAGTTCGTCCACCGGCTGGAGATCAAGGGACTGGAGACCCACCGGCAGGTCGCCGAACGGGCCGCCCAGCTGGAGATCGGCCGCGAGGCCAGGATCGAGGAACGGCGGAGGCGGCGGGAGGAACGGGGAGGGCTGGACAACATCCATGCCGAAGCCGGTTCCGGCGCCCGGCTCCGCCACCGGTACCGGCACGTCGTGGTGGACGAGGCGCAGGACCTCGCCGCCGCCCACTGGAAGATGCTGCGTGCCATGGTGCCGCACGCGCCGGACGACATCTTCCTCGTCGGGGACACCCATCAGCGGATCTACGACAACCAGGTGACGCTCGGCAGCCTGGGCGTCAACATCCGCGGCCGGTCGGCCAGGCTGACCCTCAGCTACCGCACGACGCGCCAGATCCTCGGCTCCGCCCTCGGGCTCCTGGAGGGCACCGGCTACGACGACCTGGACGGCGGCGACGAGGAACTGGCCGGATACCGCTCGGTGCTGAACGGCCCCCGCCCGACCCTGCTGGGCGCCGCCGGCTGGGACGAGGAGGTGGACGTGGTGATCGCCCAGCTGGACGCGTGGGACGACGTGGCACGGGAGGCCGTCGCGATCTGCGTCCCGACGAACGAGATGGCCGACGACGTCGTCTTCCGCCTCGGCCGCCGGGGCATCGCGGCGACGAAGATCACCTCGGACGGCACCCGGCGCGAGGAGGGCGTGCACGTCGGCACCATGTACCGCTTCAAGGGACTGGAGTACCGCCGCATGATCATCGCCGGTGTCTCGGAGGGCCTGGTCCCGCGCGCGTCGGTGGACGCGTGGGAGCGGACCGACCCGGCCCGGCACCGGCGTGAACTGCAACGGGCGCGCTCGCTGCTGTTCGTCGCCGCCACGCGGGCGCGGGACGGCCTCGTCATCACCTGGAACGGCGAACCGAGCCGCTTCCTGCGGCCCCTGCGGCCGGCGCGCGCGCGGCGGTGAGCGTGCCGGGCGTGCCCTTTTCTGACGGAAACGGGTGCTCGTTGTCAGAGCGACCGTTTAGCGTGGGTCGGGACGCAAGCGGCGGGGCGTGGCGGAAAGGGGCGGGAGGGCGTGCGCAGGGTTCCACCGGACATGTTCCGGTTCACCACGGGGGAGAAGGCCGACACCTACGGAGCGGTCCTCGACGCCTTCGGCGCCGCCGGGGAGAACCTGGAGACGGCGCTCGGCGCCGACGCCGTACGGGAGCGGCTGCGCACCGTCGGCTGGCTCGCGGCGATCGAGGACGGGGAACTGCACGAGACGCTGAAGCGGCTCGTCCACTGGGGGCTCCTCGACGTCGTGCAGAACCACGCCGAGAACTACCGCACGGCCGAGGAGTACGAACGGCGCAACGTCCAGTACTCCCTGACCCGCCGGGGCGAGGCGGCACTCGCCGGCGTACGGCACGCCCTGGACGTCCTCGCCTCGACCGGCGCGCTCCAGACCGCCGTCCTTGAGGCGATCGCCGACCGGCTCGACGAACTCGCCCTCCTGGCCGCCGAAACCGCGCCCTCGGCGGACCGCCGGATCTTCAGCACCCTGCGCGAGCTGGAGGGCCACCTGGAAGCCCTCGTCGAGAACACCAAGGCGTTCAACGGCGAGTTGCAGCGCCTCCTGCGCGCCGAGGGCGCGGACGCGGAGGTCTTCCGCGAGGTGAAGGCCGCCACCGTGGCGTATCTCCAGGAGTTCCTGGTCAACCTCGACCGGCGGGGGCGCGCCGTCGGTGAGGCGGTCGCCCGCGTGGAGGAGCGGGGCATGGCCCGGCTGCGGGAACGGGCGCTGCGCGGCGCCGAACTGCCCCCCGTCGCAGGACAGGACGCCGGTCCCGCGTGGCTGGAGAGCCGCCGGGCCCGCTGGGCGGGACTGCGCGCCTGGTTCCTGCCCGACGACGGCGCCCGGCCCAGGATCGAGGAACTGCACGCCATCGCCAGACGGGCCATCGTCTCCCTCCTCCAGGTCCTGGAGCGCATCAACGAGGCGCGGCGCCGCTCGTCCAGCGCCGTGCAGGACTTCCGGGAGCTGGCACGCTGGTTCGCCGCCGCACCGGGCGAGGAGGACCTGCACCGGCTCTGGGCCACCGCCTTCGGCCTCGGCTCCGCGCGCCACGCCCATCTCGCGCACGAGGACCCGGAACTGGTCCCCTCCTCGCTGTCCTGGACAGAGGCGCCGCCGGTGCGGGTGTCCGCGCTGCTGCGCACCAGCGGGAAGACCGAGCGGTTCACCCGTACCGCGAAGGTGCGCGACGTCAGGGCGATCCGGGCGGAGCGTGCCGCCCGCGCCCGGCAGGAGCGCGAAGAACTGGCGCGCGCGTGGCGGGACGTCGCCACCGAGGGCCAGGTGCGCCTGTCGTCCTTCGGGGAACTGGCCCCGGCCGTCTTCGAGCGGCTGCTCGACCTGCTCGGCCGCGCGCTGTCCGCCCGCCCCGACACCACCGGGCTGCGCCGCGCGACCACCGGGGACGGCCGTGTGGAGATCGTCCTCGCCCCGCCACCCGATGACCGCGCCGCCGTCCTGCGCACGGCACAGGGCGAACTGCGCGGCCCCGACTACCTGGTGAGTGTCTCGGCGCCGGGCGCCTGGGCGGACGGGCCCACGAGCCGCGCCACGGACGAGCCGGCAACGGCGGGGCGGGAGGCCACGGGATGAGCACACTCGCCAACCAGCTGGCCGCGGCCGAGCGGGAAGAGGTCGCCCGTGGCATCCGCCTGCTCCTGGCCCGCCCCCTGTTGACGGAGGCCGCCGACCCGCCGGGCTTCGCCCTCGTCCGGCGCCGGCGCGAGTCGCTGGCCGCGTGGTTCGACTACACCTGCGGATGGAGCCTTGTCGTCGAGCCCCGCCGGGGCTACGCGCGGCTCGGCAAGGTCCGCCCGGGGACGGACGCCTCCCGCCCGGCCCGCAGAACGCGGTCCGGGCGCGCCCCCTTCGACCGCAGGCGCTACGTGCTGCTGTGCGTGATCGCGGCCGAACTGCTGTCCGTTCCGATGACGACCATCGGCCTGCTCGCCGACCGCGTGATCGCGGCCACCACGGCCGACGAGGCACTGCCCGCGTTCGATCCCGTGCAGCGGCCGGAGCGTACGGCCTTCGTGGACGCGCTGAAGCTGCTGGAGTCCTACGGGGTGCTGCGCACCGTGGACGGCGCGACGGACGCGTACGTGGAGTCGGCCGACGCCAAGGTGCTCTACCGGGTGGACGCCACCCTGCTGATGCGGCTCCCGGCCGCGCCGGTCGGCGCCTCGCGCTCCGCCGTCCCGGCGGACGAGGTGCCGGCGCGCTTCGGGGAACTGCTCGCCGGTCTGGTCCGCGAGCGGCGCTACGGCATGACGCAGGACCCCCCGGGGGGCCGGCCGCCGGAGGACCCGCACGGTGAGCCCGTCGCCGCCTCGGACGCGCAGCGCAACCTGTGGCTGCGGCACTCCGTGCTGCGGCGGCTCTTCGACGAGCCGGTCCTCTACCGCGCCGGCCTCACCGACGAGGAGGCGGCGTACATCACCTCCCTGACGGGGCGGCAGATCCTGCGCCGTGCGGTGGAGCAGGCGGGCTTCCTCCTGGAGGAGCGTGCCGAGGGGTTCCTGCTCGTGGACCCGGACGCGATCGCCACCGATCTGCGCTTCCCCGACGACACGTCCACCGCCAGGGTGGCCGCCCTGCTCCTGCTGGAGCCCGTCCGCGCGAGGCCGGGCGGCATGCTGCCGGAGCAGGTCGCCGAGGCCGCCGCCGGGCTGCTGCGCCGGTTCCCCGGCTGGGCGAAGACCTACCGGTCCGAGGACGGCGCGGCACGGCTTGCGGAGGACGCCGTACGTGTCCTGCGCGACACCGGGCTCGTCCGCCGGACCGGCGAACTCGTCACGGCGCTCCCGGCGGCGCACCGCTACCGCGTGCCGGAGCCGGAGACGGCCGGCACGGACGGGCGGGGCGCGCGAGGCGGTCGCGGAGCCGCTGCCGGCGCGGGACAGGACGGAGAAGACACATGGTGAACGTGACCCCGCTTCCGGTGCCCCGGCAGGAGCGGCGCTCCGGGACGCCCGCGCCGGACGCGGTCCGTGACCGCTGGCAGCCGCAGCGGGCGGGCATCCTCAACGTCTGGCGGTACTACGACGAGACGTTCACGTTCCACCAAGGCCGCCTGCTGCTGCGCGGACAGAACGGCTCGGGGAAGTCCAAGGCCCTCGAACTGCTGCTGCCCTTCCTCTTCGACGCCAGTCTCCGCCCCAACCGGCTGTCCACGTTCGGCGGTTCCGAGCGCACCATGCACTGGAACCTGCTGGGCGAGGGCGCGGCGGGCAAGACCCGCGTCGGGTACGTGTGGATGGAGTTCCGCCGCGCCGGCGACGACGGCGGGGCGGAGCGGTGGTTCGGCTGCGGCGCCCGGCTCCAGGCGAGTGTGCACACCAGCGGCGTGCACACCGACTACTTCACCACCACCGACCGGCTCGCCCACCCGGGCGGCGTGCCGCTCGTCAACGAGTCCGGCCAGCCGCTGACGCGCGCGGCACTCGCCGAGGCGCTGCGCGGACGCGGAGAGGTGCACGCGTCGGCCGCCGAGTACCGCACCGCCGTACGGCGTCACTTGTTCGCCGGAATGGGTGAGCAGCGTTACGAGTCGCTGCTCACCGCGCTCCTCCAGCTCCGGCAGCCCAAACTGTCCGAACGGCTCGACCCGTCCCTGCTCTCCACCCTCCTGTCCCGGGCCCTGCCGCCGCTCGGCGAGAGCGAGATCTCCGAACTCGCCGAAGGCTTCGAGCGGCTGGACCGGCAGCGTGAGCACCTGCGGCAGCTCGACGCCGAGGTGGCGGCGGCCGAGACCGTCGCCTCCCGCCAGCGCGGGTACGCGCGGCGCGTGCTCAGGGCCGGCGCCGCCGCGCTGATCTCGGCGACGACCGACATGGACAACCGCACCCGGGACGCCCGCGTCAGCGCGGACGAGCACGAACGGGCCGACCGCGCACGCGACTCGCTCGAAGCGCGCCGTGCCGAACGCGGTGAACGCGCACGGGTCCTGGAGGAGACCATCGAAGGGCTGCGCGACAGCGAGGCGTACAAGCGGGGAGAAGAACTGGGGAGGCTGCGCCGGGAGGCCGAGACGGCTGTCGCGGCGGCCAGGACACAGGACCGGAAGGCCGCGCGGCTCCGGCAGGCCGCCGAGGCGGACCGGTCGCGCGCCGACGAGGCGGCAGACGGCGCCCGCACAGCCGGTGAGCGTGCCGGGGCGGCGGCGGACGACGCCCTGGCGGCGGCCCGGACGGCGGGCCTTGAGTCCGTCTTCCACGAGACGGGCGCGCTCCTGGCCGGCGGAAACACCGCCCCGGACCGGTCGGCCGAGGAACGGGCGCACGGCGCGCGGGCGCTGCTGCGCGGCGCGGTCACCGCCCGCCGGGAACAGATCGCCCACGTCACGGAAGCTGTGGAGGCGCACGAGCGGGCCGTCCAGGAGCGGGGCGGCGCCGAGAAGTCGCTCGACGACGCGCGCACCCGCCTCGCGGACGCGGCCCGCCGGCGTGACGATGCCGCCCGCGCCTGGGACGAGGCCCTGGCCCGCCAGGAGGAACGGCTGCACGCGTGGGTCGCGAAGTGCAGTGAGCTGCGGTTCGACGACCCGGCCGCACCGGCCGCCCACGCGGCCTCCGAGACGGAGGTGCGGGCGCTGACCGACGCCGCGGCGCTTCCCGTGGAACGGGAGATCACCGAGGCGGAGATCTCCACCGGGACCGCGAGGCGGGCCGCACGCGACCGGCGCGACTCCCTGGCGGCGGAACTGGCCAGGCTGCGCGCGGAGACCGACCTGCCGCCCGCGCCCCCGCCCACCCGTACCACGGACCGTTCCGCCACGGCGGGCGCGCCGCTGTGGCGGCTGGTCGCGTTCCGGGACACCGTGCCCGTCCCCGTACAGGCCGCGGTGGAGGCGGCGCTGGAGGCGTCAGGGCTGCTGGACGCCTGGGTGACCCCGCACGCGGGTGTCGTCGTCACCGGCCACGACACCCGCGCCGAGGCGGCCCTCGCCGTGGCCGCCCCCGGGCCCAGCCTGCTGGAGGTGCTGCGCCCCGAGGACGACATGCCCGTCCCGGCGGAGACCGTGACCCGGCTGCTCGCCGGTGTGGCGTACGGCGACCGGCTGCCGGACGGACATCCGGCGGCCGTCGGCGCGGACGGGACCTGGCGTCTGGCGCCCGCCACCGGGAGCTGGGCGAAGGCGGAGCCTTCCCACATCGGCGCCGTCGCCAGACAGCGCGCCAGGCAGCGCCGGATCGCCCGCCTGGCCGCCGAGGCGGAGGCCGCGGACGCCGCGCTCGACGCGCTCGACGACACGCTGCGCGCCCTGGCCGGGCGCCGGGCCGCTCTCGACGCCGACCGCGCGCTCCGTCCCGACCACAGGGAACTGGACGCCAGGGACAGGGACAGGACCGGTGCCGAGGAAGGGGTGGCCGCCCGCGACGACGCCGTACGGTACGCCGTGCTCCTGCTCGGGGAGTGCGAGACGGCGGTGGCCGGGGCCCTGCGGGCGCTCAGCGCGCGTTCGGCCGAGCACCGCCTGCCCACCGACCGGGCACGGCTGGGTCGATCGGCCACGCGCGTCGACACGTTCCGCGACGCGTCCGACACCTGGGTGGACGCCTGGCTGAGCGCGACGGCGGCGGACGTCAGCGCGGGGCAGCTCGCCGCTGTCGCGGCCGGCTCGCAGGCCGCCGCCACGGAGCAGGCCGGGGAAGCGGCCACGGCGCGGGACGCCGCCGTGGGACTCAGGGCGCGGCTCGACGCCGTGGAATCCACCGCAGGCGCCGACCACCGGGAGGTCGTCCGCCGCGTCACCGAGGCGCGGGCCGAACTGGACCGCTGCCGCGCGGAAGCGGGACAGGCGGCCGAGGACCTGCTGGCGCTCGCCGGGCGCATCGGCGAACTGCGCGCCACACGCGACGAGGACGCACGGCGCCGCGAGGACGCCGTCGCCGCCAGGGACAGCGCGGCACGGCGCTTCCGCCACCTCGCGCTCGTCGGCCTGGCCGAGGACGCCGGCATCACGCTCGAACTCGGCGACGAGTACGGGGCGAAGGCCACGCTGGAGGCCGCCCGCGCGACCGCCGCGCAGTGGCCGGACGCCCCGCACGCGCCCCGCAACCTCGGCGACGCCGCCACGCGACTGTCGGAGGCCGTCCACCAGGCCAGGCAGCACCTCGGCGCGCGCGCCGATCTCGACCTGGAATCCGACGACGACGTGCAGCTCTTCACCGCCACTCTGGACGGGACACGTGTCGGAGCCACGGGACTGCTGCGTACCCTCCGGCAGGAACGCGACCGCAGCGGTGCGGACATCACGACAGCCGAGCGCCGCCTGTTCGACCAGATCCTCACCGGGGACATCCGCCGCCACCTCGCCGCCCGCATCCGCCAGGCCACCGAACTCGTGGAGCGGATGAACGGCCATCTGGAGCGTGTCCGCACCGCCTCCGACATCGCCGTGCAACTGGTGTGGCAGGTACGCCCGGATCTGCCCGAGGGCACGCGCGCCGCGCGCGAGCTGCTGCTGAAGGACCCGGGCCGGGTCACAGGAGCGGACCGCGAGGCGCTGCACGCGTTCTTCCGTACGCGCATCGAGGAGGCCAAGGGCAGGGACACGGCCGCGAGCTGGGAGGAACAGCTCGGCGACGTACTCGACTACACGGCCTGGCACCAGTTCACCGTGCGGCTCGACCGGGCGAACGGCTCCGGCTGGCAGCCCCTGACCAAGAAGCTGCACGGCGCGCTCTCCGGCGGCGAGAAGGCCATCGCGCTCCATCTGCCGCTGTTCGCCGCGGTGGCCGCCCACTACGAGGCGGTACCGGCCGCACCCCGGGTGATCCTGCTCGACGAGGTGTTCGTCGGCGTGGACACCACCAACAGGGGACAGGTCTTCGCCCTGCTCACCGCGCTCGACCTCGATCTGATGCTCACGTCCGACCACGAGTGGTGCCACTACGCCGAGTTGCCCGGCATCGCCGTCCACCAGCTGCTCACCGGCGCGGACGACGACGCCGTCACCACCGCCCGTTTCGTGTGGAACGGCCACGGGATGGAGGCGGAGTGACGCCCGGCCGGCCGGCGCACGGGGAGCGGACCCTTCGCCGGCCCGAACTGCGCCCCCTGTGGCTGGCGGTCCACGAGCGGCTCTCCTCCGGCCGCACCGTCACCCGCGTGCGCGTGGGTCCGCTGGACGACGCCCAGCGCGAAGCGCTCGCCGACCTCCTCGGCCTCGACCGCCTGCCGGACGCGCGGCCCTCCGTAAGCCTGGCCGGTCTGGAGGAGGCCGTCGGCGAACTGTGGGGCCGTACGCTGCGCGAGACCGTCACCGCCCTGGTCGGCCCGCCCGCCGACCGCGCGGCCGAGCGGCACCGGCGGGCGGACGAACGGGCCGGACTGTGGGCCTGGCTGGAATCCCACGACACGGTGCGGGCACAGCCGGCGCTCGCCGCGTGGGCCGCCTCCTGCCGGACCGCCGGCCTGGTCGGCGGCTCCACGGAGCGCACCCGCGCGCTGCTCACCGACGCGCTCGCCGTACTGGCGGCCCTGCCCGCCCTCGCCGAGCCGCTGCCCGTCTTCGCCGCCCGCGTCCTGCGCGGCGACTCCCACGCGCTCGACGACGGAACACGCCTCTCCGCCCTCGTCCTGCGCGCCCTGGCCGCCCTCCGCGACACCGACCCGCCGCGATCCGCCGAGGCACGGCGGGCCCTCTGGGCCGCGGCGGGCATCGCCACCGACGAGTTGTCCGCCACCGTCCTCGCCGGCGGGCTGCGCCCGGGTGGCGGCGGGCTGGCCGCCCGGCTGACGGCGGCCTGCGCCGAGGAAGGCCAGGCCGCCAGTCTGACGCTCGCCCAGGTCCGGAACGCGGGTGAGTTCACCCTTCCCACGGCTCCGGAAGCCCCGGCACCCGTCGTCCACGTCGTGGAGAACCCGAGCATCCTGGCACTGGCACTACGCCGCTTCGGCCCCCGGTGCCCGCCGCTCGTCTGCACGTCCGGATGGCCCAACAGCGCCGCGATCCAGCTCTTGCGGATACTCGCGGACCGGGGCGCCGCACTCCGCTACCACGGGGACTTCGACGGCGAGGGAATCCGCATCGCCGCATACGTCCTGGACAAGACCCCGGCCCGCCCCTGGCGGATGTCGGCGGCGGACTACCGCGCGGCGGTCACGTCCCACCCGGGCGGCCCGCGGCCCGGTCGCGTCACCGCGGCGCCCTGGGACGCCGAACTGGCCGGCGCGCTGTCGGAACACGGCACCTCGGTGGTCGAAGAGCTGGTGGCGCCGGTGCTGCTGGCGGACCTGGCGCCGGACGGGGCGGCGGCAGCCGGCGCGATCCATCCGGTGCGGACGTGACAGCGCTGCGGACGGGCCCCGGGGGTCCGTCCGCAGCGGTGGTGTGCCGGTGTGGCGGGGTCAGTTCAGGCCGTTGCCGATGGCCCGGACCAGTTCGCCGTTGGTCGTGTCGCCGCTGAACTCCCAGGAGAACGCGCCGCCGAGGCCCTGCTGGTTGACCCAGTTCATCTTGCCCGCGATGGTCGCCGGGGTGTCGTACGACCACCACTGGTTGCCGCAGTGCGCGTACGCCGTGCCCGCGACGGTGCCGGTCGGCGGGCAGGAGTTGCGCAGGACCTTGTAGTCCTCGATGCCCGCCTCGTACGTGCCCGGCGCGGCGCCGGTGGCCGTACCGCCGGGTGCCGACTGGGTGACGCCGGTCCAGCCGCGCCCGTAGAAGCCGATGCCGAGCAGCAGCTTGGCCGCCGGGACGCCCTGCGCCCGCAGCTTGTTGATCGCCGCCTCGGACGTGAAGCCCTGCGTCGGCAGGCCGTTGTACGAGGTGAGCGGCGAGTGCGGGGCGGTCGGGCCCGTGCTCGCCCAGGCGCCGAAGTAGTCGTAGGTCATGACGTTGTACCAGTCGAGGTACTGGGCGGCGCCGCCGTAGTCGGCCGCGTCGATCTTGCCGCCCGTGGAGCCGTCACCGGTGATGGCGGCCGTGACGAGGTAGTCGGGGCCGAACTCGGTGCGCAGCGCCGAGACGAGGTTGCGGAACGCGGCCGGGCCCGAGGTGTCGCAGGTCAGGCCGCAGGCGTTCGGGTACTCCCAGTCGATGTCGATGCCGTCGAAGACGTCCGCCCAGCGCGGGTCCTCGACCACGGCGCGGCAGGAGTCCGCGAACGCGGCCGGGTTCTGCGCGGCCTGGCCGAAGCCGCCGGAGTAGGTCCAGCCGCCGAAGGAGTAGAGGATCTTGATGTGCGGGTAGCGCTGCTTCAGCTGCCGGAGCTGGTTGAAGTTGCCGCGCAGCGGCTGGTCCCATGTGTCGGCGGTGCCGCTGACGGACTGGTCGGCGGTGTACGTCTTCTCGTAGGCGGCGAAGGTGTCGTCCACGACGCACTGGCCGTTCCTGACGTTGCCGAACGCGTAGTTGATGTGCGTGATCTCGGCGGCGGTGCCGGAGGTGACGAGGTTCTTCACGTGGAAGTCGCGGCCGTAGACGCCCCATTCGGTGAAGTACCCGAGGTTGATCTTGTCGCCGCCGGGACCGGGGCCGGGGTCCTCGCCGCCGCCGGTGGTGCGGACGGACACCGCGCCGCTGGGCGGGCCGAGCTGGTTCGCGGTGTCGCGGGCGCGGACGGTGTAGGAGTACGCGGTGCCGGCGGTCAGCCCGGTGTCGGTCCAGGTGGTGCCGGTGACGGTGGCGACCGTCGCGCCGCCGCGCAGGACGTCGTAGTTGCGGATGCCGCGGTCGTCGGTGGCCGCCGTCCAGGAGAGCGTCACCGAGGTGTTGGTGACGCTGGAGGCGGTCGGGGTGCCGGGAGCGGAGGGCGGCTGGTCGCCCGGCTGGGTGGAGCCGTCACAACTGGCGCCGTTGAGAAGGCAGTTGGCGGGTGAGCCGGTGCCGGAGCCGTTGAAGCCGAAGGAGACCGAGGCGCCGGGGGCGAGGGTGCCGTTCCAGGACTTGTTCCTGGCGGTCCAGTGGGTGCCGGACGAGGTGAGGTCGGCGTCCCAGAAGGCGCCGGCCGTGGTGCCGGAGGGGAAGTCCCACTCGACGGTCCAGCTGGTGAGGGTGGTGGTGCCGGTGTTGCGCACCGTCCACTTGCCCTCGAAGCCGGAGCCCCAGTCGGAGACCTTGGTGTACGTGGCGGTCGCGGACGCCGCGGCCTCGGCGGGGCTCGCCAGTCCGACGAGTCCGGCGAGCGGGAGGAGGAGTGTGGCGAGGGCGGCGACGAGTCTGTGCCGGGAACGCGTGTGCCTGAAGCGCATGAGCGCCTCCCTGTTCTCGAAGGGAGTCGGGACCTGCTGGGCCTCACACAAGCAGTGCGCCGAACGATAGAAAGGTCTGAACCAATCGGTCAATAGGTCTGGACCACTGTTTTGTTGGCGTACGGTCAAACGCCAGATCAGCGCCGGTCGGCGGCCGGGCCGTGTCCGAGCGTCTCGCCACGCGGCCTTCCGCCGTTCCCCGTCAGCAGGGCAACGCCTGGTGCGCCGACAGGCGACGCGGTGGAAGGCGGGACGGCCTCCAGTGCGTACGGCAGCGCAGGGCTCGATCCGGGTGCCGTGCTTCTGGGCGTGGCCGTTCCGCCGGTGAGGGCGTGGACGGTGGGCGAGTAACGCGGTGGGCGCCACCGTGCGGCGTCGTCTCGGTCACGGCACGCACGCCCCGCGGTGTCTCAGTCCTCCGGGCCCGGCGCGTGCTGGAGCGCGACGGCCGCCTCGGCGACAGCCGCGTCCGCCGCCCCGTCGGCGAGCAGCAGTTCGCCCAGGTGAACACGCAACGGCACATCCTGCGGCACGGCGGCGACGGCGGCCCGCAGACTCTGTATGAGAGGTGACTCGCCCGGCACGGCGCCCACCTCAGGAGCCCGCCACGGCCTGACGGGTGGGGCGGCCCCGGTGGGCCAGAGGTGGCCGGTCATGTCCGGACCTCGTCCGTCCGCTTGTGGTTCGGGAACGGCGACGCGGTAGCCGTTGGGTCCGGTGGCGGCCTCGGTCTTCCGCAGCGCCGCCGCGAGACGGCGGCGTGCCGTCGAAGGCGTACGGCCCCCAGACGTCCTGTGCGCGCCGCCGCCGTCCAGCCAGGTGCCGGCCCAGGAGGGCGAAATGGTAGACCCGGGAGCCGGGGAATCCGGCCGGACGGCCCTGCGGGAGGCGGCGCGGTCGTCGCGAACAGCTGCTCCGCCGGAACGCGTGTGCTCCGGCCCACCGATGCCCCGGACCGTGCCCACGTCGCCCGTCAGCGCGGCGTGATCCAGCTCCGGCTGGGCGAGATTCCCGCTGAACCGGGGGACGCCCGGCGGATCGACCTGGTCAGGGCGTTGCGTTGCGCCTCGGCGGTCATCGCGAGGCCACCGTCCAGGTGCGCCATGGTCGCGGACGACGCGCCCTGCAACGAGGCGCCCGCGTGCAGCGCGACGTTGCCAGAATCGCCCGCGTCTGCCCGACGAACGCGGCGAGCGCGGCGCCCAGGCCCACCAGCTCCCGGCGGTCCCGGCGTCGGCCAGTGTGCCCGCCGCCGAGTAGGCGTGCTCCGCAGATGCTTCACGCGTGACCGCGCCGCCCGCGACCTGGTGCTCGCGGCGGCGTGGAGGGCCGTGCGGTGCCGCCTGACGGGGCGGCCGCCCGCCGGGTGGGGCACGGCGGAACCGGCCCGTGTCCCGTAGGCGGGCGGCGTCGAGCAGGACACGACGTTCGTCCTCGGCCTGCCGCCGGGCACCGAGCCGCCGCCAGCCGAACTCGCCGCGCGGACGCGGGAGTCGGCGGAGGAGCTGGTCACCGGGCACGGCCCGGTGTCCCTTCTCGTGCTGACCGTCCCGCCGCCCCTGGAGGGTGTTCCCGAGGCGGAGTCGACCGGGCGGCAGCGGGTCGGCGCCCGTGGCGCGGCCCGGGTTCCCCTACGCGCTGGACGGCGCAGGGTGGGGCGGGTCCACGCGGCTCGTGGGCCACTTGCGGGGTGACGCGGCCGCCGGGTGATGCCGGCGGCGGGTGGTGGCGCGGTGGGGTGGAGTTGGCATGCCCACTTCCGTCAACGCGCGTTGCTTGGTACACCGGTCGCGCAGTGATCCTGCCGATGGAGGCCCCCGTGAGACTGCCAAGATCCCTGACAGCCGCGTCCGTTCTACTGTTCACGCTCGTCCTCGCCCTGCTGGGCACGGGTCCGGCGAACGCCGCCGCGCCCGCCTATGTGGCGCTCGGCGACTCGTACTCGTCCGGCAACGGCGCGGGCAGCTACATCAGCGCCAGTGGCGACTGCCACCGGAGCAACAACGCCTACCCGGCGCTGTGGGCGAGGGCCAACAGCCCGGCGTCGTTCACGTTCGCCGCCTGCTCCGGCGCCGTCACCTCCGATGTGACGTCGGGGCAGCTCGGCGCGCTCAACGCGTCCACCGGGCTCGTCACCCTCACGATCGGGGGGAACGACGCCGGGTTCGCCGATGTCATGACGACCTGCGTGACCGGCTCGAACAGCACCTGTGTCAACCGCGTCAACACGGCGCGGAACTTCGTCAACAGCACACTCCCCGGGCGGCTCGACGCCGTGTACGGCGCCATCCGCGCCAAGGCGCCGAACGCGCGGGTCGTGGTGCTGGGCTACCCCCGCATGTACATCGAGCCCTCCTGGTGGTGCATCGGCATCGGCGAGACCAAGCGCGAGGCCATCAACGACGCCTCCGACGTGCTCAACACGGTGATCTCCGCCCGTGCCGCCGCGCACGGGTTCGCGTTCGCGGACGTGCGCGGCACGTTCGCCGGCCATGAGCTGTGCTCGGGCGACGACTGGCTGCACGACCTGGCCCTGCCCATCTGGGAGGCGTACCACCCGACGGCCCGCGGCCACTCGGGCGGCTACCTGCCCGCGCTCAACGCGAAGGACTGAACGCCCCTCCGGCCACGGCCACCCTCCCTGCCCGTCCTCCCAGACGCCGAGGGGCGGTGGCCGTGGCCGGAGCAGGTGCCGTGCGCGCGGTCCGCCGTCCTCAGGAGGGGGCGTACGCGGTGACGACGTCCATGACCCAGATGACGCCGAACTTGTCCTCCAGCATCCCGTAGAGCGGTGTCCACTTCTCCGGGCCGAGCGGTCGCAGCACGGTCGCGCCGTCGTCCAGGCGCTCCCACAGGGCGGCGAGCTCGTCGGCGCTCTCGCTGCGCAGCGAGACATAGAACGCGTGCGCGCCCCGGTCCCACGGCAGCTGCGGCGGCACGTCGTACGCCATCACGCCGATCCCGCCGGGCGAGACCACCTGGCCCCACATCACCTGGTCTGCCGGCGACGGGTCGGCGGTGTCACCCATGTCCCCGTAGGTGACCACCGTCAACTCGCCGCCGAACACGGACTGGTAGAAGGTGAGCGCGGCGCGGGCGTCGCCCCGGAAGTTCAGATGGGTCACAGCGTTGACGGTCATGGTCGTCTCCTCGTCCGCCGGCGGAACGTTCCCGCCGGTCCTGGGGACCACCGTCGCAGCAGTGGCGGACAGGTTGTGTCCGCCACCGGAGGCAGGATGGGAGCATGCCGAAGACCTCCGCGCGCCTGCTGTCCCTCCTGTCGCTGCTCCAGCTGCGCCGGGAGTGGCCCGGGGCGCTGCTGGCCGAGCGGCTCGGCGTCAGCACCCGCACCGTCCGCCGGGACGTCGAGCGCCTGCGCGAGCTGGGGTATCCGGTCGCCGCGGCCAAGGGGCCGGACGGCGGGTACCGGCTCGGCGCCGGGACGGAGCTGCCGCCGCTGCTGTTCGACGACGAGCAGGCCGTGGCGCTCGCCGTCGCCCTGGGGACGGCCTCCGTCAGCGGCGCCGCGATCGGGGACGCGGCGGCACGCGCGCTGGGGACCGTCCGCCAGGTGATGCCCGCCCGGCTGCGGCGGCGCATCGACACGTTCCAGGTGACCGCCGTCGAGCGGTCCGGGGTCCGCGCGCCCTCCCCGGTGGACAGCGGTGTGCTGATGGCGCTCAGCGCCGCCGTGCGGGCGCGGGAGACGCTGCGGTTCGACTACGCGCGGAAGGGCCGGGACGGCGCGGAGTCCGCCGTACGCCGGGCGGAGCCGCACCATCTCGTCACGTGGGACGGGCGCTGGTACCTCGTCGCCTGGGACCTCGAACGCGGGGACTGGCGTACGTTCCGCGCGGACCGGATCACCCCGCGCACCCCGGCCGGGCCGCGCTTCACGCCGCGGGCGCTGCCCGGCGGCGACGTGGCGGCCTTCGTCGCGGGCCGCTTCCAAGGGTACGGCCGCCAGGACGGCATGCCCTGCCGCGGCGAGGTCGTCCTCGGCCTGCCCGCCGCCGACGTCTTCCCCTTCGCGCGGGACGGCGTGGTCGAGGCGCTCGGCCCCGACCGCTGCCGGCTCGTCCTCGGCTCCTGGTCCTGGGCCGGCCTGGCCGCCGCCGTCGGCGCGTTCGACGCGGACATCGAGGTGGTCGGTCCTGACGCACTGCGGGCGGCCTTCGCACGTCTCGCCGGGCGCTGCGCCGCCGCGGCGGCCGGGGGAGAAGGTCGGCAGCCGGACGGGTGAACGGTGGGAGACCTCCCGGCCGGCACGCCCGCGGGCGGTACGCGGCGGCCCCCGGTGTGTGAACCGGGCTGTCACCTTCGCCTGGCCCTGGCCCTGGTTCTGGTCCTCAGGGAGGCGGCGACTGCCCCTGTCTGGACGATCATTGATCGGGTGTCTGTATGAAGAAGGCCGGGAAATCCGGCCGTTACAGTATCTTGACGCTCCATACATCGGATCTATAGCCTCCGCTGTGATCAACGTCACCCGCACCCCGCCGTCACCCGAGGACGAGGATCCGATGACCGAACGAGGCTTCCCCAGACGTGCTTTCGTGGCCGGCGCCACCACCGCCGCCGCCGCGCTCGGCCTCCCGGCCGTGAACGCGGGCTCCGCGCTCGCGGCCGGTCCCGGCCGGCCGCCCCGTCCGCAGGCCACCGGCCCGACGCTGTGGTACGACGCACCGGCCGCCGACTGGGAGTCCCAGTCCCTGCCGCTCGGCAACGGCGCGCTGGGCGCGGCGGTGTTCGGCGCGACCGCCAGGGAGCAGCTCCAGTTCAACGAGAAGACGCTGTGGACCGGCGGCCCCGGCTCGCCCGGCTACAACTTCGGCAACTGGACGTCGCCCCGCCCCGGTGCCGTCCAGGAGGTCCAGCAGCGCATCCGCGACGAGCGGCGCGTCGGCCCCGACTGGGTCGCCCAGCGCCTCGGCCAGGGCAAGACGGGCTTCGGCGCGTACCAGACCTTCGGCGACCTGTTCGTGACGATGACCCAGACACCCACCGGGGTGACCGGCTACCGCCGCAGCCTGGACATCGGCGAGGCCGTCGCCTCCGTCACCTACGCGTCCGGCGGTGTCACCTACACCCGCGAGTACTTCACCTCGGCGCCGGACAACGTGCTCGTCGGCCGCTTCACCGCCAGCCAGGGCGGCCGGATCAGCCTCACCGTCTCCGTCACCGCGCCCGCCAACCGCACGCGCAACATCGCGGCGCGCGGCGGCCGGATCACCCTCGCGGGGCGGCTCGACGACAACGGGATGCGCTTCGAGTCGCAGATCCAGGTCGTCAACCAGGGTGGCACCCGCACCGACAACGGCAACGGCTCGGTGACCGTCTCCGGCGCCGACTCGGTGACGATCGTCCTAGCCGCCGCCACCGACTACTCCGTCCAGTACCCCACCTACCGCAACGGCGTGGACCCGCACGGGCCCGTCACCCAGCGTGTGGACGCCGCGGTCGGCAAGGGCTTCTCCGCGCTGCGCTCGGCCCATGTCGCCGACCACCGGGCCCTGTTCGGCCGGGTGGCGCTCGACATCGGCCAGCAGGACCCGGGTATCCCCACCGACGCGCTGCTCGCCGCCTACCAGGAACGCAGCGCCACCCCGGCCGCGCGCAAGGCCCTCGAAGTGCTCCACTTCCAGTACGGCCGCTACCTCCTGATCGCCTCCTCACGCCCCGGCACGCTGCCCGCGAACCTCCAGGGCGTGTGGAACAACTCGACCAGCCCGCCGTGGAGCGCCGACTACCACGTCAACATCAACCTCCAGATGAACTACTGGCCGGCGGAGACGACGAACCTCTCCGAACTGACGGCACCGCTGTTCGAGTACACCGAGTCCATGGTGCCGCCGGGCCAGGTCACGGCCCGCGAGATCTACGACAACCGCGGCTGGGTCGTCAACAACGAGACGAACCCCTTCGGCTTCACCGGCCTGCACAACTGGGCGACGTCCTTCTGGATGCCCGAGGCCGGGGCCTGGCTCGCCCAGCACTTCTACGAGCACTGGCTGTTCACGCGCGACGCCGCGTTCCTGCGCGAGCGCGCCTACCCGCTGATGAAGGCGCTCTCCCAGTTCTGGATAGACGAGCTGGTCACCGACCCGCGCGACAACAGGCTGGTCGTCTCGCCCAGTTACTCGCCCGAGCAGGGCGACTTCTCGGCGGGCGCGTCGATCTCCCAGCAGATCGTCCACGACCTGCTCACCAGCACCCGGGCGGCCGCCCGCGAGGTCGGCGACACCAGCTCGTTCGTGCCCGAACTGGACGGCACGCTGCAACGGCTCGACCCCGGACTGCGCGTCGGCTCCTGGGGCCAGCTCCAGGAGTGGAAGGAGGACTGGGACGACCCGAACAACGACCACCGGCACGTCTCGCACCTCTTCGCCGTCCACCCCGGCCGCCAGGTGACGCCGCGCGAGCACCCGCAGTACGCCGAGGCGGCACGCGTCTCGCTGACCGCGCGCGGCGACGGCGGCACCGGCTGGTCCAAGGCGTGGAAGATCAACTTCTGGGCGCGGCTGCTCGACGGCGACCACGCGCACGTCATGTTCTCCGAACTGCTGCGCTTCAGCACGCTGGACAACCTGTGGGACACCCACCCGCCGTTCCAGATCGACGGCAACTTCGGCGCCACCGCCGGTGTCGCCGAGATGCTGCTCCAGAGCCACGGCCCCGCGATCGAACTGCTGCCCGCGCTCCCCGCGTTCTGGGCCACCGGCTCGGTACGCGGCCTGCGGGCGCGCGGCGACGTGACCGTGGACGTGGACTGGCAGGGCGGCACGCCCACCCAGGCGACGCTGCGCGCGGGCAGGACGGGCGACCTCACGTTCCGCAGCGGGCTGTTCGGCGGCCTCTTCGAACTGCGCGACCAGCAGAACGGCCGGCGGATCACGCCGACGCGCGACGGCGACACGATCACCTTCCGCGCCACCGGCGGACGTGTCTACTCGGCTGTCTCCCAGGTGCGGATGACGCTGACGGCGCCCGAACAGGGCGGTCAGGGAACGCCGTTCACCGCGCAGGTGCGGGTGGAGGCGGTCGGCGGGACCGTCCCGGCGGCCACGCTCGCACTCGACCTGCCGGACGGCTGGACGGCCGCCCCGGCGTCGCAGCAGGTCCCGCAGCTGGCCAGCGGCGGGAACCGCACGTTCACATTCCAGGTGACACCCAGGACGGGCGAGCGGCCGGAGAACCGGCTGCGCGCCGTGCTGAACGGCGGCAACTGGCGCACCGCCGCCGTCGCCCTCGTCACCGTGGACGTCGGGCCGCCCTGCCCGGTGCCGCAGGAGGGCCTCACCCTCGTCGCCTGGGACGCCACCTCGGGCGGGACGGTCGACGACCGGGGCGGCCAGAACCGGCACGCCACCGTCCAGGGCAACGCGTCGTACGAGTCCGCCGGCCCGACCGGCACCGCCCTGCGCCTCGACGGCCAGACGTTCCTGCGCACCGCGCCGACGACCCTCGGCTTCCTGCGCGTCGCGACGTTCGCCGCCGAGGTGCGGGTGGACGGCAGCGGCGGCTACCGGCGGCTGTTCGACTGGCAGCCGAGCGGCAACGACGGCAGCGACGGCGTGCTGATCGACCTCACGCCGTCCAACCAGGTCCGCTTCATCGGCGCGGGCACCGGCGTCACGACCTCGGCCGTCCTGCCGACCGGCCGGTTCGTGAACCTTGTGATCACCATGAGCGACGGCGGCCGCCTCACCGTCTACGTGGACGGCGACGAGGCCGCCACCGCCCAGGTCTCCGACGCGGGCATCAACGGCTGCGCCAACCGCCAGCTGCGCTTCGGCGCCGACCAGGACGGCGGCCAGCGGCTCACCGGCGCGCTCGACCGGGCGGCGGTCATCGCCGGCCACCTGAGCGCCGACGAGGTCAGGAACTGGCAGACGCGCGTCTTCGGCTGACACCCCGGATCCGCCACCCCCCACAGCCGTGTCGGGCATGGAGAGATGCAGAGGATCTGGTGATGTTTTACCGCCCCATCTGCATCTTTGTTGCTACGAAGTGACCAAAACTTGGCGTTCTGTTACATCGCGACATGGGTACCGGTCCCCCTGGTCCGAGGGTGAACGAGCCAGCGGACGGTACGAGGCGGCGCCGCCCGGCGCCGGGGCGGCGGAAGGTACGGGAATGGTCCGAGTTCATGTCGTGCACAGCGCGGATCTGCTGCGGTCGGCGCTGGTGGCGCTGCTGGAGCAGCAGGGTTTCGAGCCGACGGCGACGGCCGCCGCGGGCCCCGGCGACCTGAAGAGCGGAGCGGACTTCGACGTGCTCCTCTTCGACAGCGGCTGCCCCGCCGGCTCCGTCTACCTCGAACACCGCGCCCTGGGCGGCGGCGGGAGGCAGGGCGCCCGCACAAGCACGTCCGGCGCCACCCTCGTCGTCCTGGGCAGCGCCGACCACCCCCGCGTCCTGCGCACCGCCTACGCCGCCGGAGCCGCCGGCTTCGTGGACCGCAACGGCCCCGCCCCCCGCCTCGCGGAGGCCTTACGCCGCGTCGCCCACGGCGGGCGGTACGTGGACGACTCCCTCGCCTTCACGCTCCTGCGCGCCACCGAGATACCCCTGTCCCCCCGTGAACTGGGCGTCCTGGCCCGCGCCGCCGAGGGCGACACCATCGCCGAGATAGCCCGCAGCCTGTGCCTGTCCGACGGGACGGTCCGCAACTACATCGCCGCCGCCACCCGCAAGGTCGGCGCCCGCAACCGCGTGGACGCCATCCGCATCAGCCGCCTGGCGGGCTGGATGTGACGGCCGGGACGGCGGCCCCGGCCCGCGCGCGTCAGCCGCCGTCCTCCCACGCCCCCACCATCGCCCGGTAGGCGTCCGACTCCCGCAGCAGCCCGGCGTGCGTGCCCAGCGCGGGCCGCACGCCGTCGAGCAGCAGCACGCGGTCGGCCCGCGCGGCGGACGACAGGCGGTGCGCGACCACCAGCAGCGTGCCCGGCCGCGCCGCGAGCGCCGTCTCCGCGCGCTCTTCGGCGGCCGGGTCGAGCCCGCTCGTCGCCTCGTCGAGCAGCAGCAGCGGCGCGGGGGACAGCCAGGCGCGGGCCAGCGCCACCGACTGCCGTTCCCCGGCCGACAGCCGCGCCGGGTCGAGCGGCGCGTCCAGGCCGTCGAGGCGGTCCACGAGCCCGTCCAGTCCGAACGCGGCGACCGCCGCGCGCACCCGTTCCGGCGGCGCGTCCGGGGCGAGGTAGGCGAGGTTGTCGCGCAGCGGTCCGGAGAAGACGTACGCCTCCTGCGGCACCAGCGCGCGTAGACCGGCCAATTCCCGCCGGTCGAGACCGGCCACGGGACGATCCCCCAGGCACACGCGTCCCGTGTCCGGGACGAGGGTCCCGGCCAGCAGGGCGGTGAGAGTCGATTTGCCGATACCGCTCGGGCCGACGACGGCGAGGCGTTCGCCCCGGCGCAGCGTCAGGTCGAGGTCGCGGACGACGGGCTCCGCCGCCGGGCCGTGGGCGAAGGTGACGGACCGCAGTTCGGCCGCCGGGGCGTCGCGCCGGGGCGAACGCGGGCGGGGCGAACGCGGGCGGGGCGCGGTGCGTGCGGCCGGTACGGTCCTGGGCGCCGGGGGACCGGGTGCCGTGAGGCGGTCGAGCACGACCACCAGCCGCGTCCCCGCCGCGCCGAGCGCGGTGAGCAGCGCGTGCACGGCGGGCAGCAGCGCCGACGCCGCGTACGTCAGCGCGCCGATCAACTCCCCGCTGCTCACTCCCCGTTCCAGCAGCAGCGGCGCGCAGCCGAGCAGCGCCAGCACCGGCAGCTGCCCGGCGGCACCCAGGGCCACCGTCCGCACGGCGCCCCACCGAGCCAGCGCGGCCGCGGTGCGCCGTTCGGCCGCCACCAGCTCCGCGGTGCGTGCCGACGCGGTGCCCGCCGCCCCGTACGCGACGATCTGCCGCGCGCCCGAGTCCAGCAGCCCGGCGTGCGCGGCCAGTTCCTCGTCGGCGTCGAGCAGCGCGCGCTGCCGCGCCGCCATCGGGCGCAGCGTCGCCGCGAACAGGGCGAGACCCGCCAGCAGCGGCACGAGCACCACCGGCAGCAGCACGGGCGCGAGCAGCGCCAGCCCGGCGACGGCACCCGCCGCCGTGAAGACGAACGCCCGCGCCGTCAGCAGCAGTCCGGCCGCGCCGTCCCGGGCGATCTCGGTCTGCGCGGTCAGCCGCGACACGGCCGCCGTGTCCGCGCGCGCCGGGTCGGCCAGCGCCGCGGCGAGCGCCCGCGCCACGACGCGGCGCACCAGCGCGTCCCGCAGCGGCTCGACCACGCCGCCGAGCGCGCCGAACACGCCCCTGGCGGCGAGCCCGCCGAGCAGCGCGCCCACCGCCGACACGGCCAGCCACAGCAGGCCCGTGCCCGGCCGCCCGGCGAGGAAGCCGTCGTCCAGCGCCCGCGCGACGCCGAGGCCGGTGAGGAACGTGTGCACCGACTCCAGCACCGACCACCCGGCCAGGACGCCGAGGGCGCGCCGCCGCCCCCACAGGAACCGCCGCGCACCGGGCAGCAGCCGCCGCAACGCACCCCGCCCGGCGGGCGGCTGACCGTCACGGGCCGCACGGGTGGCGGCGGCCTGCGCGGCGGGGGTGACAGTGGCGGTCATCTCCCCGCCTCCCCGCCCCCGGCCGCGAACACCGCCCGGTACGCCGCCTCCCGCCACAGCCGCGCGTGCGGTCTCACCGCCCGGACCCGGCCCGCCTCCAGCCACACCACCACGTCCGCCCGCGCCGCCACCGCGACCCGGTGCGCCACCACCAGCCGCGTGCACGGCCGCACGTCCTCCGTCAGCGCGCGCGTCACCAGCCGCTCCGTCACGCTGTCGAGGCTCGACGTCGCGTCGTCCAGGATCAGCAGCCGTCCGGTGTGCGCGAACGCCCGCGCGAGGCCGAGCCGTTGCCGCTCGCCGCCCGACAGCGGCGCGTCCCGCAGCGCCGTCCCGTAGCCGTCCGGCAGGCGCCGGACGAACGGGTCGGCCCCCGCCGCCCGCGCCGCCGCCCGTACCTCCTCTTCCCCCGCCTCCCACGCCCCGGCGCCGATCGCCGCGCCCACCGACCCGCCGAGCAGCACAGGCCGCGCGAACGCGTACGTCACCTCCCGCCGCAACGCGCCCTCGCCCAGGGCCCGCAGGTCCACGCCGTCCAGCAGCACCGTCCCCGCGTCCGGCTCCTCCAGCCGCCCCGCGACCGCCGCCAGCAGCGACTTGCCCGCCCCGGACGCGCCGACCACCGCCGCCGTCGACCCGCCGTCAACCACCAGGTCCACGCCGTCGAGCAGCGTCCGCCCGTCCCGCACGACCCGGACACCGCGCAGCTCCAGCGTGCCGTTCCCGCCGGGCGGCGGCGCGTCCGTCCCGTACGCGGTCTGCCGCAGCTCCGTGACGGCGGCGAGGCGGTCGGTGGCGGCACGCGCCCGCACCCAGCCGTTCAGCGCGCCGACGACCGCGCCCGCGCCCGCCGCGAGGACGGTGTACCGGGCGACGGCGAGCAGTTCACCCGCCGTCAGGTGCCCGCCGGTCAGCCGCAGCCCGGCGACCGCGAGGACCCCGGCGGTCAGCAGCGGCATCAGCAGCCCCGCCGAGCCCGCCGCCCTGCCCTGCACCCGCCACGTACGCCGCCCCGCCGCCACCAGCCCGCCGAGCGGCGCGAGCACGCGCTCCCGCTCCCGTTCCTCCGTCCCGGCCGCCGCGATCGTACGGGCGCCTCCGAGTGTCTCCGCGAGCCGCCCGGCGACCTGCGCCTGGGCCTCCTGGTACGCGGCCAGCGCGCCCGCGCCGTCGCGCACCGACGTCCGCAGCACCAGCAGGAGCAGCGGCAATCCGGCCAGGAACGCGGCGCCCGCCCACACGTCCAGCACGAACAGCCCGGCAAGACCGCCCAGCGGCACGAGCACCGACGCCACCGCCCCCGCCGCGGCCACCGGGGCCGTACCGGCGTCCAGCGCGTTCACCGTCAGCCGCGTGGCAAGGCCGCCCGGCGTACCCGCCGCCGCGCCACCCGCTGCGACGAGGAACCGGTCGCCCGTCAGCCGCCGCAGCCACGCCGTCGTACGCGCGCTCCCCGCGCCGCCCGCCCACGCGGCCAGCGCGTCGAGCGCCACCTCGCCCGCCACCAGCAGCGCGCACAGCGCGGCCCACCGCCCTGCGCCCTCCCCGGCCAGCAGCGCGTCCACGGTGCGCGCCAGCACCAGCGGGAACGCGACGGCCGCCGCCGCGCCTGCCGCCGAGCAGGCGAGGACGGCGGCGGCCGGGGCCCGCCCGTACCGCAGGGTCCTGCGCAGCAGGGTGGGCGTGACGGCTTTCACGGGCGGCTCCGGCGGAGTGGGAAGTGGGGAGTGGGGAGTGGCGGCGGGCATGGGCAGGCCCCGGGCGGTCGGTGACCACCCGGGACCTGGGGACCACGGGCGGGCGGGCGCCGGAAGGGCGCCCGCCCGCATACCGCGACGACAGCAGCGTCAGAGCCGCAGTGTCACGGGGTGCAGAGGGTGACGCTCAGGGAGCTGTACTCACAGATCAGCAGGGACACCTGGCTACCGGTGGCGAGGTCGCCCAGCGCCTCGTCCTTGGGGGTGTCCATCGCCTGGAGGTCGAGAAGAGCCATGTCCGTCTCCTGTTCGGTGGGTTGATGTGGTGGTGCGCGGCCCTGGTGTCAGGGCCGGTCCTGGGGCCGCCGGTGCGGCGGCGGGAGGAACGGCAGGTGCGCGCCGGGGGCGCCGTGCGCGGCGCCGAGCGCCAGCAGGCAGCCGGCCGTTCCGGTGGCGAGGTCCATGGAGAGGCGGGACAACTGCTCGCCGGGGAAGGCGAGATGCCCCTTGTACGGGACGGCGTGCCAGCCGAGCAGCGCGCTCTGGCGGCGTACGTCGGCGGCCCGCCCGTCAGGGTCGCCCGGGGCGCCCGGCGCCGTCGTGCGCGCCAGGTGCAGCAGCAGGCCCGCGACGCCACGGAACAGGCCCGGCTGCACGTAGAAGGACGAGCGGGCCGCCCGCAGGATGCCCTGCCTGGCCGTCTCGAACGCGTCGTCGGCGCGGTGCGCGAGCCAGTCGTCCAGCACCAGACCGATCCCGGCGCTGCCCGCGCCCGCGTACGGCATCGTGCGGCGGCCCTCGTCCACCACGAGGGAGTCGTCGGGGCCGGTGACGCAGCGCGCGAGGTCGCGGCGCAGGGCGTCGGCCGCGGCGTCAAGCAGCGGTTCCTGGCCGGTGCGTTCGTACAGCCGGATGCACAGCAGCGCGGTGCCGGTCGGGCCGTGCAGCAGTCCCGCGCGGTCGCCGGGTACGGGGCGGCGCAGGGCGTCGAGGGCGGCCTGCGCGCAGCGGAGTCCGGCGCCGCGCAGGCCCTCGTCGCCGGTGGCGTCGGCCAGGTCGAGCAGGCCCAGGGCGACCCCGGCGGTGCCGGAGTGCAGCCCCGGCCCGAGGGCTTCGAGGGGCTGCCGCGCGATCAGGTGCCCCAGTTCGACGGCCGCCTCGCGGCGCCCCAGCCGGTCCAGCGTCCAGGCGACGCCCGTCAGCCCGTCGTAGAAGCCGACCGGGCTGCCGGACGCCGGCTCCTTGGCGCGCAGGACGAGCCACTCCTCGGCCTCGTCGCAGCGCGCACCGGCCGACGCGAGCGCGTGCAGCACGCCCGCCGTCCCGTAGCCGAACGACCAGCCGCCGCAGGGGGACGCGAACTGCGCGATGTCGCCGGGGAAGAAACGGTCCTCCCGCTCCGGCGACGCCGACGCCAGGACGGCCGCCACCATCGCGTCACGCCCGGCCGGCCACTCCCCGGGCCCCACCGGCAGGTACCCGCCGGGACCGTCCGCCCGCCCGCCGCCGATCTCCCGCACCGCCTCGTCCAGCACGGCACGGTCCACCGGGTAACGGGCGGCCGCCAGGTCCGCGAGGTGCGCCGCCTTCCTCCGGTCGAGCGGCAGCAGCGTCGTCAGCGGCACGAACAGCGCCAGCAGCAGGCACGCCAGCGCGTACCGGTCGATGTCCGTGCCCCGCCGGTCGGGCGGCGCGACGAACGCCGGGTTGGCCACGATCTGCCGCCGCCGCTCGTCCGCCGGGGCCGCCGCCTCGAAGTCCAGCAGCGTCACGGACCCGCCGTCCGGGGCGACCATCACATTGCTCATGTGGAGGTCCCCGAACGCGATGCCCCGCCCGTGCACGGCCGCGACCGCCTCGGCCACCATCGCGTGCGTCCGCAGCGCCCAGGCCGTGTGCTCCGCCAGGTCACCGGCGGACGGCTCGGCGTGCGACAGCGGGAAGCGGCGGGCGAAGACGGTGTTCAGCGTCGTGCCCTCGACGTACTCCATCGCCAGGAAGCAGTGCTCGCCCACCGCGTGCATCCCGTACAGCCCGGGGACGCAGGGCAGGCCCGACAGCCGTTCCAGCGCGCGGTGTTCGCGCTCAAGACGCTCGATCGCGTCGGCGCCGTCGGCGGCCAGACCCGCGTGCGGGCGCGCCTCCTTCAGCAGGACGCGCGCCCCCGTCGCCCGGTCGCGGCCCTCGTAGACCCCGCCGCCGTTGGAGAAGTGCAGGGCGCGTTCGACGGTGAACGGCAGCTCCGTCACGTCCTGCGCCGAGCGCGCCGCGACGTGCGGGGCGAGGAACGCGGGCACCTCCACCCAGTGCGGCACGCGGAACGCCGGGCCGCGCAGGTCGGGCACCAGCCGCCCGGACGGGTCCGCCACCGCCGGGACCGTCCCGCCGTCCGCCCCCTGCGCGAAGCGCTGGGCGAACGCGCCGTAGCGCACGTGGACCGGCCCCGCGCCCCAGCGCACGTCGCTCAGGACGTACGGGCCCGGCTCGCCGTCGAGGGCCGCCGCCAGCTCCTCGGCGAGGACGCGGCAGCGCTCGTCGTCCTCCGGGTAGACGGTGACGAACTTCCCGCTGCCCGCGCGGTCGGCGTACTTGGTGTTCCGGTGCAGCAGCAGGTACGGGCTCGGCAGGAACTTGAAGGCGGCGCCCCGCTCGACACACACCGCCGTCACCCGGTCCAGCACGCGCTCGGCGTTGTCCGGCGTGGCCGAGACGTGGACCTTCCAGCCCTGGTCGGGGAGCCGGTGGCCGAGCGGGGCGAGCGAGAGCCAGTCGCCGCGCCGCCGCCGTTCCCAGCCCTCGGGGGCGGGGCGGCGGGCGGCGGGGTACAGGGCGCCGCGCGGGTCGTCGGTCTCGGTGACGCGGCGCGGGGCGTCGTAGAACCAGCGGTCGGCGTCGCAGTAGAGCGCGTACTCCGGGTTCACTCGTCCCCCTCGATCGGTCCCGCGGCCGGTGACGACAGCTACGGTGCCGGAGCGCCGGGGGCCGGGAACAGTCGCCGATGTCACCGGCGGACCGTGCGAATCGCACGGTGGGGACATGCGGTCCTGTGCCCGCCCCGGCAGCGCGCGAGGTCAGCCGCTCGGCCCGGACGCCACACCCGAACCGCCCGACAGCGTCGAGGACTTCCGGCTCCCCGCCGCGCTCGCCCGGGTACTGGCGCGTCCGGCCCTCCTCACCGGCATCCGCGCCGCGCCGCCCCCCTGACCCGTGCCGTCTCCAGCGGCTTGCGCGCGTCAGCGCGGATCGGCATCGAGGGCGGCCATTCCCGCGCGGACCGCCGCCGCCGTCTCGTCGAGCCGGCGGCGCTCGTGCACCCGCCAGTCCGCTTGCAGGCGGAACGAGTCCCCTGCGAAGCGCGGGAAGACATGCAGGTGGACGTGGAAGACCTCCTGGAACGCCGCCTCGCCGTCGGCCAGGAAGAGGTTGACTCCTTCGCACCGCAGGCCGGACAGCCGCAGTGCACGGCCGAGCCGGTGCGCCACCGCCCAGACCCGCAGTCCGGCGTCATCCGGCAGATCCGCCAGCCCTTCGGCATGGGACTTCGGGATGACGAGCAGGTGCCCCGGGGTCACGGGCTGGAGGACCATGAACGCCATGACCGTGTCGTCCTCGAAGACGACGCTGGCTTCCTCCCGGCCTCGCGCGATCGCGCAGAAGACACATCTGTCGCCGGACAACGCGGCCTCCGTTCAAAGACGTTCCTCGCACCGACGACACCATGTGCCGGGGCCCGGCGCCAGTCGATTTCCGGGGATGCCGGACAGGCAGGGGTCCGGCGAGGACTGCGGCCGCGCGCCAGGGAAGTCGTCGGCGCCCGTGGCCGGCGATCACGCTGTCCGCGTCCGGAACGGGTGACCAGGCTGCGGTGGCCGGCGGCGTCCTGCGACATCTGCGGGGTCGTCTGCGGTGCAGGTGGCGCCGCGTTGTCCGTCCGGGCCGATCCGCCGGAGTCCGGCGAGGGCCCGGGGTGGGAGTGGTCGCGTCGCCCCGCCTGGCCGTCCGGCGCCGCGGGGTGGAACGGACGCGCTGGGTGATCTCCCTCGCGTCCCCGCTCAGTTCGGTCGGTCCGCCGACGGCGTCGGAACAGCGGCCGGGGCCGTCGTACTCCCGGCTCAGCGCGACGGAGCGCGGCTGGGACGCGCAGCGGGTCGTCCGCTCGCAGAGGATGCCGCCCTCCCAGGCGATCACCCGGCGTCGGATCAGAATCCATCCCCACCGGAGACCGATCAGAAGGCCGCGCCATCATTCCCCCTCGTCCACGGGCATCCACGGGCATCGCCCGCGTGACTTCCCTGACTTTCCCAGGCAGGACGCGAGGGGACTACCGCCGATTCCCCGGCCGGGCGGCCGGGGCACCGCGTTCCGCGCCCCGGGGGAGGGCGCCTCAGCCGCGTGGCCGTCCGGCGGATGCCGCCGCCGTGGCCACCGGCAGCGGGTCGGTGGCCGGGCGGCCCAGCAACGTGGCGAGGCCGGGGCCGGTGGCGTCCAGGAAGCCGTGCCGCACGGCCGTCGCGATCGAGGCGAGCATCGGCGGCTGGAACGGCAGCAGCCCCGGCGTCTCCGCCAGCAGCCTGCGCCGGTACTCGCCCAGGCCGATCGCCCGGTGCGCCACCCCGAGCCGCCCGGCGACGTCCGCCGCCGTGACCGGCGCGCCGACCAGGTCGTACGTCCGCCCGGCGTGCGCCGCCGGGTCGGCAGCGACCACCGCCGCCGCCTCGGCGAGGTCCGCGCGGGCGACCGCCGCCAGGGCGCCGTCGCCGAACGCCGACTCGACGTCCCCGTCCTCCGCCCACAGCAGCAGGCCGCCGAACAGCTCGGCGTACAGCCCGTTGCGCAGGATCGTCCACGGCAGGCCGCTCGCCTTCACCAGCCGCTCGGTCGCCCGGTGCGCCAGGGCGAACGCGAGGTGGTCCCCCGCGCCGGTCAGGCTCGTGTAGACGACGTGCCCCACGCCGTCCCGCACCGCCGCGTCGAGGACGGCGCCGTGCCGCGCCACGACCCGGTCGTCCTCCGCGTACCCGGCGGAGACCAGCAGCAGGGTCGAGACGCCGGTCAGGTCGATGCCCGCCGGGTCGTCGAAGTCGAGCCGCCGCTGCCCGTCGGCCGGGGTGCGGCTGCCGCCCGCCGCCTGCACGCCCCGCGCCCGCAGCTCCGCCAGGGTGGCCGAGCCCAGGTGTCCGCCCGCTCCCGTGACCAGGATCATCGCGCTGTCCTCCGTCGTGCTTCGCTCCGGTAACTACGATCGATCCTCGAACGCGCCGGGAACCGCCACAAGGAGGCAGTTCGATGTCACCCACGCACAGGGAAGTAACCACACCGGTCGTCGAGCCCGCCGCGCTCGACCCGTGCGGCCGCGCCGGCCACCCCGACTGCGGCATCCGCGACGTGCAGGACCGCCTCGGCGACAAGTGGACGGTCCTGGTCGTCGTGGAGCTGGCGAACGGGCCGCGCCGCTTCCGCGAGCTGCAACGCGCGATCGACGGCATCTCGCAGCGCATGCTCACCCTCACGGTCAGGCGGCTGGAGCGCGACGGCCTCGTCCTGCGCACCGTCTACCCGACCGTCCCGGCGCAGGTGGACTACCGGTTGACGGAGAGGGGTGCGGAATTGACACATCTGATCAAGGCCCTGACCGACTGGTCCCTCGCGCACCGCCCCGCCATCGCCGACGCCCGCGAGGCATACGACCTCGCCCACCCCGGGCACGACATCCGCTGACGCCGGGTGGCAAAAAGAAAAGGCGGGGGGAGAACACTTCCCCTCGCCATACTCAAGGTATAGCGCAAGGGGGGCCTTGCGGCAAGGCCCCCATGGTGCCGCACAATCGCTCTCTCGCAGGCCGGAAACCGCCGAAACAGGAGATACGCGAAGTGCGCACCCCTTTGTCCCCGCTCACCCCCACCGACGACCCCGCCACCAGCGCGTTCGCCCTCCCCGACACCCTCGCCGCCAAGGCGGACCCGGCCATGATCGCCGACGACGAGCGGCACTTCGCGGCCGTCGCCCGCAGCGTCGCCGAAGCCGTCGCCGACCTGTCCGCCCAGCTCGACGCCGCGCGCAAGGCCCCGGGCGGCATCGGCCGCGCCGCCATGGACCGCGACACCGAGGTCCACCGCCTGTCGGGCCGGCTGCGCACCCTGCGCCGCTTCGGCCTCGACCTGTGCCTCGGCCGCGTCGTCCACGCCGACGCCCCCGAGCCCGTCCACATCGGCCGTATCGGCCTCACCGACAGCACCGGCCGCCGCCTGCTGCTCGACTGGCGCGCGCCCGCCGCCGAACCGTTCTTCGCCGCCACCCACGCCCACCCCCAGGGCCTCCTGAGCCGCCGCCGCTACCGCTGGACCGGCGGCCGGATCACCGACTACTGGGACGAGGTCTTTACCGCAGAAGGACTCGAAGGGCACGCCGCGCTGGACGACCAGTCCGCGTTCATCGCCAGCCTCGGCGGCGAACGCTCCGACCGCATGCGGGACGTCCTGTCCACCATCCAGGCCGACCAGGACGCGATCATCCGCGCCGGTGCGCAGGGCGCCCTCGTCGTGGACGGCGGCCCCGGCACGGGCAAGACCGTCGTCGCCCTCCACCGCTCCGCCTACCTCCTGTACGCCGACCCCCGTCTGCGGCAGCGCCGCGGCGACGTCCTGTTCGTCGGCCCGCACCGGCCGTACCTGGCCTACGTCGCCGACGTCCTCCCCAGCCTCGGCGAGGACGGCGTGCGGACGTGCACGCTGCGCGACCTCGTCGCCGAGGGCGCGGCGGCGGCCGACGAGACCGACCCGGAGGTGGCGCGCCTCAAATCGTCGGCGGACATGGTGCGCGCCGTCGAACGGGCCGTCCGGATCTACGAGGAGCCGCCCGCCAAGGGCCTGACGGTCTCGACCGGCTGGGCCGACATGTGGCTGGGCGCCGACGACTGGGCCGAGGCGTTCGACGCGCCGGGCCCGAGCACGCCGCACAACGAGGCGCGCGAGCAGATCTGGGACGCGCTGATCGAGATCCTGTGGGACAAGTACGGCGACGAGGACGACGAGGACGTCACGCCCGAGAAGTTCCGCGCGGCCCTGCTCCGCGACGAGGCGCTGGTGACGGCCCTCCACCGCGCCTGGCCGCTGCTCGACCCGGCCGACCTCGTCGGCGACCTGTGGACCGTGCCCGCCTACCTGCGGCTGTGCGCCCCGCACCTCGGCGCCGACGAGGTGCGCGCGCTCCAGCGCGACGACCCGCACGCGTGGACAGCCTCCGACCTGCCGATCCTGGACGCCGCGCGGCAGCGCCTCGGCGACCTGGGCGCCGACCGCCGCCGGCGCCGCCGCGAGGCCGAACTCGCCGCCGAACGCGCCCGCATGACCGACGTCATCGACCACATCATCGCGGCCGACGCGGACGGCGAGGGCGCCGTGACGATGCTCCACGGCCAGGATCTCCGCGACACCCTCGTGGACGGCCTCGCCCCGCCCGCCGGCGATCCGGAACCCCTCGCCGGGCCGTTCGCCCATATCGTCGTGGACGAGGCGCAGGAACTCACCGACGCCGAATGGCAGATGCTCCTCCAGCGCTGCCCGTCCCGCAGCTTCACCATCGTCGGCGACCGCGCCCAGGCACGGCACGGCTTCACGGAGAGCTGGGAGGAACGGCTGCGGCGCGTCGGCCTCCAGCGCGTCACGGTCGCCTCCCTCACCATCAACTACCGCACGCCCGAGGAGGTCATGGCGGAGGCGGAGACCGCCATCCGGGCCGCGCTGCCGGACGCGAACGTGCCGACGTCCGTCCGCAGCACGGGAGTTCCCGTCACGCACGGGACCCCCGCCGACCGGGACGCCATCCTCGGCGCATGGCTCGCCGCGCACACCGAGGGCATCGCCTGCGTCATCGGCGACCCGTCGTTCCGCGCCACGCCGCGCGTCAGGTCGCTCACCCCCGAGCTGTCCAAGGGCCTGGAGTTCGACCTGGTCGTGGTCGTGGACCCGGACGGCTTCGGCGACGGCATCGAGGGCGCGGTGGACCGCTACGTGGCGATGACGCGCGCTACGCAGCGCCTCGCCGTCCTCACCACACCCTGACGGCGGCGGGGTCATGGCGCCGTGCCCTCGCACGACGCCCTGACCCCGGGCCCGCCCGCGACATCGGTCGCCACGGTCGTGCCGTCCACGACGATCTGACAGCTGACGTCGCCCGAACCACCGCCCGCCACCCGCACGTTGAACAGGATCAGGTCCCCGCGCGCGGCTTCGAGCAGCACCGGCCCCGTCGGCAGACCACGCAGGTCCTCGCCCGACCGCCCGTTCACCGACCAGGTGAGGGACACCGCAAGGACCACGCCGCCGGCGCGCAGCTCCACCTGGCGCGGATCGGATGGGTCCGGCGGGATGTAGGCCACGGCGAACTCACGGTCCACGGCCTCCGGTTCCTCCTCACCACCCCGCCCCCCACCACAGCCCCAGCGCACCCCCGGCGATCACGACAGCACCCACGATCCCCACCACACGCCCCGCGCCCACAGGCTCACCCCTCCACTCGCTCACGGCACGGTACCGGCACGGCGATGAGTCCCCGGCGCGGCCGGAGTCACTTCCCTCGAAGCGACCCGGCCGCGCGAGGGAGAGACATGACCGACGACAGGACGCAGATCCGCGAGCTGGTCGAGAGGTGGGCACGGGCGGTGCACGCGGGCGACCTCGACACGGTGGTGGCCGATCACGCCGAGGACATCGTGATGTTCGACGTGCCGCCGCCGTACGAGGGCGTGCGTGGCCTCGCCGCCTACCGGGAGGTGTGGCCGCCGTTCTTCGCCTGGCAGGCCCAGGGCGCGTCCTTCGCCGTCGAGGACATCGAGGTGACGGCGGGCGCGGACGTCGCGTTCGCCCACGCCCTGCTCCGCTGCGGCACCCCCGACGAACTCGCCGCCAGACCGGGCTTCCGCCTCCGGCTGACCCTCGGCCTGCGAAAGGAGGCGGGCCGCTGGACCGTGGCCCACGAGCACCACTCGTTCCCCGACCTCTCTGGCGCCTGACACTCACCGAGTCGGGTTGCTACTGCGGGCGTTGACGCTACCGTCCCACTCGCCCGTGGAGTTTGTGCCATTTGGTATGCCCACTTTGGAATGAGCGACGGTGAGACGAGCGCTCGTAAGAATCGGGACTCGGCGCCGTGGAAATATCCGTCTGTGCTGTTGACCTACATTGATGAGTCGTACGACCGGAACCGCTATTGGATGGTTGCGTTGATGGTCGCGGAGCGACGGCTCAGACCGTTGCAGCGCGCCCTGGACGCGGTGGTCGACAAGGCCGCCGACAGCTACCCCGTGGATCGGCATGCCGAACTTCACGGCCATGCGCTGGTGCAGGCGCAGGACGACTGGGAGTGGATGGGCAGCAAGGGGCGGGACATGGTGCGTGCCCGTATCGGTGTCTACGGCGATGCGCTCAAGGCGATTCGGGACCACGAGGCGCGGGTGGTTGTGAGGGGGGTTGACCGGAACGCGCATCGTGCCTGGCCGTCGGGCGCTTCCGAGTATCAACTGGTTCTGCGGCATCTACTCGAACAAGTGTGCCGTCATGTGGAGGCGCGGAACGAGCTGGCTCTCGTCATCGCTGACGAAGTGGAGGGGGCTGACGACCATCGACTGCACTTCCGCGACTATCAGCGTGTCGGAACCGGTGGCGTCATCAGCAGCATGCTGCCGTGCCTCGTGGACACCATCCATTTCGCTCCGTCGAAGGCAAGCCGCCTCCTTCAAGCCGCAGATCTGATCGCCTACCTGCATCGCCGTCTGGCGAGCGGACAGGATGGCGATCCACGCTCCCGCCGGGCGAACGAAAAGCTGTGGTCCTATGTGCAGCCCTGTCTGGTGCACCATCGATGCTGGAGCCCTGGCCCGGAGCGGGGGAGCCTCTGACCCGTTCGGGCAGCACAAAGGCCCCGCGCAAGCGGGGCCTGAGGCGAACCGGGCATCGGCATCAGGACTGAGTTCCGATGCGATGTCACCTGATGCCGACGCTAGCACGCGGTGCCAAGCGGGTGCACTGCGAACGAAGCCTGAGGTCAATCGAACAAGCTTGCGGCAATCGGGTCGGCTCCGTCACCCGTCTGCCTCCACGAGAGGGCGCTGCCGCTGCAAGGTTCCTTCACCGCTACGGTCGGCCAGGAGCTGTTCCCCTGCACCCGAGTTCGTCGCGGTCCGCGTCCACGATCGGGGTGATGAGGTAGCTCAGGATGCGGGCCGATTCCTCGTCGTCCTGGGGGTGGAAGGTCTCCAGGACGATCGAGTGGGAGGTCGCGTCCTGGGGGTAGCGCGTGTCCGTTCCCCGGTTGTCGCACGTTCCCCGCGCCACGGCGGCGTGCGGCCACACGACCGTCTCGTACTCGGCGGGCATCATCTTCCCGTCGCGCATCTCGTACTCGTCGCCCCAGGCCAGCAGGTACATGTCCGGGGCGCGCCCGTCGGACTGGCCGATGTCGAACCGCAGGACCGTCTCGTCATCGACGGACACGGTGCAGTAGCTCAACCACGTGGTGCCGGGGCGGCCGCCACTGACCTCCAGCCTGCGGCCCGGCGGGAACAAGCCCTCGTACAAGGCCTGTTCGACGCGGAGGCCGCACAGGGTGTCGGGCAGCGCGTACTCGCGCTCGGCGGGCGCGCGGTCATCCGTGCAGGAGGCGGTGAGCACGGCCAGGAGGACGGCGGACACCGCTGCCCTGGGCGCGCGCTCACGCGCGGCGGCCCGGCGGCGTGCGCGCAGTTGTCGTCTCACCAGTACGATCCCCCCTGCTGTCCGGCGCTCCGCCGATCGCGTCACCGATCCCGGGCCCCAGCTTCGCACAGCGTCGCACACCCGCTGTCAACGCCCGTGTGCGCTCCGGGTATTGTTCCGTGCGATCAGGGGGGTCTGATGGGACGACGGATGACGCGGCGCGCCTGGACGGCGGGGGCCGTGGGCGTGGTGGCGCTGGTGCTGGCCGGGGCGGGCGCCGTCGTGTGGTGGCCGGACGGCGGGTCCCGGGCCGAGGACTGCGCCGGGTTCGGCGACGAACTGCTGGGCGAGACGGGCATGCCGCTGGAGGCGTCCGAGGCTTCCGGCGGGCCCGAGCTGGGCCGGTACGACTGCGTCATGACGTTCGGCTCCCGGGGAGGGCCGGACATCCGGGCGGTGACGGTGACGGACCGCGCGGCGGTGGAGGCCCGGCTGACGCGGGAGACCCTGGTGCCGGGGGACGGGGTACCCGCGCCTGTCGCGCCAGGACTGCCCGGCGTGGTGAGCAGGGAGAACGGCGTCGTCCTGGTGCAGGACTGCCCGCAGGTCCCCTCGGGTGCCGTCCTCACCAGCGTGGGGATGCACAGCTCACTCGGCCCGCGGCTCCTGACCGCCCTGGCCGTCGCGGCGGCGAACGACGGGGCGCGGCGGATGGGCTGTGAGATAACCCCCCTGTCGGCGCCGTTCGAACGGGAGGAGCCCGGGACGGGTCAGGCGGGCGGCTGCTGGGCATTCGGAGGGGACGCGGTCGGGTCGGTCCCGGCGGCGGAGCTGGTCCTCGAAGCCGGGGCCCGGTCGCTCGTCGCACCGCTGACCGGCTGCGCCGTGGCGACGGGCGAGAGCCCTGACGCGGACACCCGCGTCGCGCTGAGCGGCGTCTTCGGCGGGTGGAGCCTGCCGTGGCTGTCCGGGACGCTGTACGACGAGGACCGGCCGGTGCCGGTGGCCGGGGCATGGGCGGCCGGTTCCGCCGGCTGGGACAGCTACGCGCTCGCGCGGTGCGACGGCGAACCCGCCGTGTTCCTCGGCCGGATCGTGTCGTACGCGAACGACTCGCCCGACCTGGAGTTCGCGCACGAGGCGCTGGTGGCGTTCGCCCGCGAGCAGGCCGGAGCACGGGACTGCACGGATCTGCAACTGCCGCCCGCACCAGGGCAGTGACCACCGGAAGGGGAGGGGACGTCATGGGATCACGGAATCTCCGTCGGCTGATCAGCGGCGCCGTGGTGCTCGGTTCGATCGTGGTGGCGGTGCCGGTCCTGTCGGTGCCGCACCTCTGCTGGAGACCGCCGCAGACGGTCGCCGAGTGGGCAGAGGACCCCGCCGCGGCCACGGCCGCGCTGGACCCCGGCACACCGTCGCGGCCCGGTGCCACGGACCTGCCCGTCCTGCTGCGGATGGCCGAGCTGCCGTCGTGCGCGGACGGGCCGGACGGCGCTGACCTCCTCGGACAGGCGCTCGTGGCGGCCGCCACCGGCCGGACGGTGGCGGAGCAGGACGAGCCGCCGCTGCCCCACACGGAGGCGATGGCCCGCACCGCCACGCGCGTGGTGGAGGACGTCGCCGGCCGCTACCTCCGGATCGAGGGCCCGCTGGCCGTGCACATGGCGCGGGTGCTCGCCGCGTACGCGCGGGACGTCTCGGCGGTCCTGTGGCTGGCCGAGCTGTACGACCAGCCGGAGACGGCCGACCCGGTCCTGGAGGGAGAGGCGGAGTTCCATCCGCAGCCGCAGCGCCCCGGCTGGGTGACCGGGGCCCTGGTCCGGCAGCTCGCCGCCGACCCGTTGGCGTACGCCGTCCTGGACGACGCGTTCAGGGCCGACACCGCCGCGTGGCTCGACAGCACGCGGATCGACTCCTCGGGACGGGTCGTCCAGCCCGACGGCGAACCGCTGGCCCCCGGGCGGTACGGGCAGTTCGGCGAGGTCACCATCGGCCTGGCCGTCCTCGCGTCGGGCCGCGAGCACGCCCTGCTGGACAGCGGTGCCGACGTGGACGACTACGACCGCCAGGTGCTGGACCACACGCGGGGGACCTTCGCGCCCGGCACCCCCGCCACCGGAGACCCCGACGCCCCCGGTCTCACCGGCGCCGCCACCTCCCGGCCCGCGAGCGGACCGGCGGACACCGGACACCACCTCGACGGCCACGCACAGGTCCTCGCCATGGTCCAGCAGTGGGCGCGGGACCGGGGCATCTCCGCCGATGAGGACAGCCCGCACGTCTCCGCCCTCCTCGGCCAGTACCTGGGCGGTGTGATGGCGGTGCAGATGAACGCCTTCGACGACCTGTAGCCGCGCCCGGCGCGACGGCACGGGCCCCGGCCTCCGGCACCGTCGCGGGGACGCCGGAGCCGGCGGGACCCCGTGGCGAGCCGTCCGGGTGGTGGCGGCCGTCGGTCCTCGGCGGGTGCGCGCGCGTCCGCCGGACGCGGGGTGGCTCACCGCGCCCCCGTCAGGGCGTGGCCGCACGCTGCCTCGCGGCCTCCCGCTCGCGGTGTTCGGCGCGGACGCGCTGCCACGGCCTGACGGGGGCGGCGGTGTCGATGTCGGTCAGGATGTCGTCCACTCGGCGACGGTGTCGTTGATCCGCTCGTCCGTTCCGCCGGCGTCGATCCGGCGCGGCACGCGGCCGCGCAGCGTGTCCACGCCCTTGGCGTCGCGGAGCTGGACCTGGAGGGTCCTGACGAATCCGGAGTCGGGGGAGGGCGAGAGCCGCCGGTGCTCCGCGGGCTCGGGCGCGAGGAAATGCCGCCCGCTCCGCGCCGGGCTCCCGAGTGCGGGCGACACCTCCGGTGAACGCCGCGTCGGGGCCTCTCAACCCTCCGGCGGCGTCAGGCGGTTCCGCCCGGCGGCGGGGTTCGGGTGCCCATCCACTGGTCGGCGCCCCACTCCTCGAAGCGCAGCGTCTCGGTGAAACCCAGCCTCGACGCGAGGCGCAGCGCGCGGTCGTTGGCGGTCTGGGTGCAGAGCACCACCGGTTCGCCCGGGAGTTGGGCGGTGTACCAGGCGAGTGCCGCCGCGCACGCCTCGGCGGCGTAGCCGTGTCCCCATGCCTGCGGCAGGAACAGGAAGCCCAGCTCGGCCTCCCCGCCGTCCGGGCGGACCCGACTGCGGTGTTGCTCGCCGCGCCGGTTCAGTTCCACTGTGCCGATCATCGTGCCGTCCCGCTCGACCACGAAGAGGCCGGGGCGCCTGCCGGGGATCTCCGGCATCGCGCGTTCCACCTCGTCACGCGGCCGGGCGCCGCCCACGTGGGCGCCCACCTCCGGCGAGGCGAACAGTTCGACGAATGCCGTACGGTCCCCGGCCTCCGACTCGCGGAGCACGAGCCGTTCCGTCCTGATCGGCGCGGGCGGCCAGGCGAAGCGCTGCGGTTCGGTCATACCGGGGAATCTACCGGCGGCCCGTGGGCGGGCGTACGCGGGTCAGCCGGTGAGGGGCTCGGGGCCGAAGCGGCCGATGGCGACGAAGAGGGCCAGGGCCAGGTAGGCCGCGTCGATCAGCATGTAGGTCAATTCGTGACGGCGTATGCGCAGCGCCGTCGCGCCGGCCATGATCACGGCCAGGCCGAGCGCGGCCGACGGCACGAGACCCGGTGCGATGTCCAGCAGGGCGGGCACGACGAGCCCGGCGGCGCCCAGGACTTCGAGCGCCCCGATGGCCTTGACGGTGCCGGGGCGGAATTCCGTCGCCCAGCGGGAGGCGTCGTTCATGCCGCCGAGTTTCCCGTGCGGTATGAGGAGTTTGGTGCTGCCGGAGAACAGATAGGCGACGGACAGCAGCCAGGCGACGGTCCACAGTGCGGTGTTCATGATGCGTGCGTTCCTCGGGGGTCGGAGGCCGGGCGGGTCCGGGGACAGCCGGGCCCGCCCGGTGGCGTGGGCCGTGGGGTCAGGCGTGCGCGCCGACGGCGTAGTCGCCGCCGACCTGGCGGGTGATCACGTTCAGCCGGTTGAAGGCGTTGATGATCGCGATCTGCGCGGTGAGAGCGAGCAGTTCGTGCTCGTCGAAGTGCTTGGCCGCGTCCGCCCACACCTCGTCGCCGACACCACCGCCGTCGGCGAGGCGGGTGCCCGCCTCCGTCAGGGCCAGCGCGGCGCGCTCCGCCTCGGTGAAGACGTTGGTGTCCCGCCAGGCCGCTATCAGGCTCAGCCGCAGCACCGACTCACCCGCGGCGGCGGCCTCCTTGGTGTGCATGTCCAGACAGCCCCCGCAGCCGTTGATCTGGCTGGCGCGGATCTTGACCAGCTCAAGGACGGCGGGCGGCAGGGTCGAGTCGGTCACGACCTTGTCGGCCGAGACCAGGTACTTCACGAGCTTGGGGGCGAGCGCGCTGCCGAAGACGTTGAGCCGGGCTTCCATGACGACCTCCGTCGTGGTGGTGGGTCCTTCACTCCTTATGACGGCCCAGCCCGCCCAGACGTGACAACGCCCAGGTCGGAGGCCCTTCCGGGCGGGGCGGCGCGGAGGGCCCGGACGTCGCGGAAGCCGCGCGGGCTACCGCGAGGACCTCACCCCGGGTGGGACGGGAGGGTCATGGTGGCGAGGCGGGACGGGTCGCTGACGGAGAGCATCTCGGTGATCCGGCCGTCCACGACCGTGCACGACATGATGCCGAGCAGCTTCCCGGCCCTGTTCCAGGTGACGAGTCCCGCCTCGCCGTTGACGAGTGCCGGCCGCGCCGTGACCGACGCGCGGGCGCCGTGCCGGACCCGGGCCGCCACCTCCTCCGCGCCCACGCGGACGACCACGCCGCGCGCGGTGTACGAACGCCAGGTCACCCCCGGGTCGAGAATCCGCACCAGCCCCTCGAAGTCCCCCTCCCGCGCCGCCGCGAGGAACGCGTCGACCACCTCGCGCTGCCGCCGCCGCTCGTCGGCCGGGCGGTACGTGCCCCGCACCTTGCGGCGGGCGCGGCTGGCGAGCGTCTTCGTCGCGTCCGCCGACTTCCCGACGACCGGGCCGATCTCCGCGAACGGCACGCCGAACATGTCGTGCAGCACGAACGCCAGCCGCTCGGCCGGGCCGAGGGTGTCCAGCACCACGAGCAGCGCCAGCCCGACCGACTCCGCCAGCAGCGAGTCGTCCTCCAGCGACGCGCCGCCGCCGTCCTCGGCCACCGTGATCTCGGGCAGCCGCTCCTCGTACGACTCCTCGGGCCTGGCCTGGCGCGACCGCAGCACGTCCACGCAGATGCGGCCGACCACGGTGGTGAGCCAGCCGCCGAGGTTGCCGATCTCCGCCGCGTCCTGGCGGGCCAGGCGCAGCCACGCCTCCTGCACCGCGTCCTCGGCGTCCGCCCGCGAGCCGAGCATCCGGTACGCCACCGCGACGAGCCGCCCGCGCTGCTCCTCGAACGCTCCGGCGAGTACGTCGTCCGGGCCCGCTGCCACCATGGCGTCACCTCTCTCGCACGCGCTACGTCAGCACTATGACGAACGGGCCGCCGCCGACGTAACAGCGGTCCGCCGACAGGCACGCCGCGGCATGTAATGGTAGATTCGATCTACGTAAGATTTGGTCTACCTTTTCAGGCGGTGGGTGCGGGTGGAGTTCCAAGGCCGGGGCGCGGATCTGGCGCTGCTCGCGGAGCAGTACCGCATCGTCGCGGACGGTGAGGGGAGCACGCGCGGGCGCGCCGTCACCATGATGGGGCGCCGCCGGGTCGGCAAGTCGCGGCTCGCCCAGGAGTTCTGCGACCGTTCGGGCGCCCCGTACGTCGTCTTCCAGGCCACGCGCGACCGCGACCCGGCGGCCGAGCGCGCCGACTTCGCCGCGACCGTCGGGCGCGCCCCGTTCCCCGGCGCGGAGCTGGTCGCCGGACTCCGGCCGCAGGACTGGAACCAGGCGCTCCGCTCCCTGGCGCTTGCCCTCCCCGACGACCGGCCCGCCGTCGTCGTGCTGGACGAGGTGCCGTGGCTGGTCGGGCAGGACCGGGAGTTCGAGGGCGCGCTCCAGACCGTCTGGGACCAGTACCTGTCCGCCAGGCCCGTCCTGCTGCTGCTGGTCGGCAGCGACGTGTCCGTGATGGAGGCGCTCCAGACCTACGGCCGCCCGTTCTTCGGCCGGGCGACGCCCATGACCGTCCGGCCGCTCGACCCGGCGGACGTCCGGGACATGACGGGGCTGGGCGCGGCCGAGGCGGTGGACGCCCACCTGATCACCGGCGGGTTCCCCGAGATCGTCCAGTCGTGGCGGCCCGGCATGGGGCGCGCGGACTTCCTGCGCGCCTCGTTCGCGCATCCGCTGTCCCCGCTGCTGGCGGCCGGGGAACTGTCGCTGCTGGCGGAGTTCCCCACGGCGTCGCACGCGCGGGCCGTGCTGGAGGCGGTCGGCAGCGGCGAGCGCACGTTCGGCGCCATCGCCGCCCAGGCCGGTGGCTCGGGCGCCCTGCCGTCCGGGACGCTCACGCCGCTGCTCACCAGGCTGCGGGACAAGCGCATACTGGCCGCCGACCTCCCGCTGTCCACCAAGCCCGACAGCAAGAACAAGCGGTACCGCATCGCCGATCCGTACCTGCGGTTCTGGCTGGCCTTCCTCCAGCGCTCGATCCCGCTCATCGAGCGCGGCCGGGGCGATCTGGCGCTCGAACGCGTCGAGCGCTCCTGGACGGCGTGGCGCGGGCGGGCGGTCGAGCCGCTCGTCCGCGAGGCGCTGCTGCGGCTGCTGCCGGACGGGGACTGGCCCGACATCGAGGCGGTCGGCGGCTGGTGGAACCGGCGGAACAACCCGGAGATCGACCTCGTGGGCGCGGACCGCGAACCGGTGGCGCGGCGCGTGCGGTTCGCCGGGTCGGTGAAGTGGCTGGAGACACAGCCCTTCGGCCGGCACGACTACGACGCGCTGGTCCGCGACGTGCTCGCCGTGCCCGGCGCCGGCCCGGACACGCCGCTGGTCGCCGTCTCGCGCTCGGGGGTGGCGGAGAGCCTGCCGCTGGCCGCCCACTGGGGCCCGGAGGACCTGCTCGCCGCCTGGCGCCGCCCCTGACCGGTCCGGCCGGGCGGGACGGGTGTTCCGGATCGTGGGGCCCGGGACTTACAGAGGGACTGCAACGTGTGATGGGATGCGCGCGCAAGACTGTTCTGTCTTCGAAAGCGAGTGCGTGCGCATGCAGTTCACCCCTGTGATCGACGGCTGGTCCTTCCTGGAGGGGCCCCGGTGGCGCGACGGCCGGATATGGGTCTCCGACTTCTACACCGCACGCGTCCTGGCCGTCGAGCCGTCCGGGGCGACACAGGTCGTCGCGGCCGTGCCGCAGCAGCCGTCCGGCCTCGGCTGGCTGCCGGACGGGCGGATGCTGATCGTGTCCATGCGCGACCGCAGGCTGCTGCGGCGCGAGCACTCGGGCGAACTCGCCGAGCACGCCGACCTGTCGGCGTTCAGCGACACGCACCTCAACGACATGGCCGTGGACGCGCGGGGCCGCGCGTACATCACCACCTTCGGCTTCGACCTGATGGCCCTCGCCCCCGTGCGCGACGGCGCGCTGCTGCGCGTGGACCCCGACGGGACCGTCAGCGAGGCGGCGGGCGGGCTCAAGTTCCCCAACGGGCCGGTGATCACGCCGGACGGCCGCACCCTGATCGTCAACGAGTCGTGCGGCAACCGCGTCACCGCCTTCGACATCCACCCGGACGGCACCCTCGGCGGGCGGCGCGTCTGGGCCGACTTCGGCTCGCTGCCCGACACCGACGACGTCATGCAGATCATGGCCTCCCTCACCGTCGCCGCCGACGGCTCCGCGCTCGACGCCGACGGCAACCTGTGGGTCGCCGACGCCATCCACCACCGCGCGCTGCGCATCGCCCCGGGCGGCGACATCCTGGACGAGATCCCCACCGGCGAGGACAACGTGCTCGCCCTCGCGCTCGGCGGCGACGACGGGCGGACGCTGTTCCTGTGCCTGGTGCCGAACTTCTTCGAGGAGGAACGCCGCGCCACCCGCGTCGCCCGCATGGTCAGCACCCGCGTGGACGTACCCCTCGCCGGACCGGCCTGAGCGGCGGCCGTACGCTGCCCGTCCCCGCCGGGGAGGAAGGGCATCCGGGGCGGCACGGCTGGAACCGCCCCGGCCACCACCTGGCGGTGCTCGCCCGGAGCGAGACGGCCGTCGAGGCGGCCGAACGGCGCATGGACGCCCGGCGCGCCGCGCTCAACGCCGCCCAGGACCCCGGCCTGCCCAGGCCGGCGCGGCTGTTCGCGGCGGTGGGGGAGCGGTCCGCGCTCCGGTGACGTTCAGCCGCCGGGGCGGAGGTAGCCGCGCTCGTACGCCTTCAGCAGGCGGCGGGGAACGAGGTGGCGTACGCCGTCGATGGTGACGGGGACCAGCTCCGGCGTGGCCGCCTTCCACTGGGCGCGGCGGTGACGGGTGTTGCTGCGGGACGTCTTGCGCTTGGGTACGGCCATGGGAACCTCCTGGTGAGGGGCGGTGGACGGGCGGGTGTCAGCGGCTCGCGTACGGGAGGAGGGCCATCTCCCGCGCGTTCTTGACGGCCTTCGCGAGCTGCCGCTGCTGCTGGACGGTCACGCGGGTGACGCGGCGGCTGCGGATCTTGCCCCGGTCGGAGATGAACTTCCGCAGCAGGTCGGTGTCCTTGTAGTCGATGTACGTGATCCCGGCGGCGTCCAGCGGGTTGGGGCGGGGCTTCTGCTGGCGGCGCGGATCGGTGCGGCGGGCCATGGGGGCTCCTGTCGGGGTGTCGGGGTGTCGGGAAGGCGTCGGGTCAGGAAACGGGGTCGAGGAGGCCGTCGAAGGCGTCCGGCCAGCGCTTCCACGCGTCCGGTCCCGCGGCCAGCTCGGCGTCGGTGAGCAGGCACGATTCGAGGACGTGCGTCAGCCCGTCGCGGTCGAGTCCGGGCGACGTGAACACGAGGTGCTGGCAGCGGTCCCCGTGCTGCGGATGCCAGTCGAGCGCGGCGGCGGCGCGGCGTACGGGCGGGACCAGGTCCCAGGCGGCGTCCGGCAGGGAGGCCAGCCACGGCCCCGCGCTCTCGACGCACAGCGCGCCGCCCGCCGCGTCCCAGGCGAGGAGGGTGTCGGGCCGGTCGGCCAGCCAGAAGCGGCCCCGGCTGCGCGCGGCGGCGCAGCTCAGGTCCTCCAGCGCGGCGTGCAGCCTTCCCGGGTGGAACGGGCGGCGGCGCCGCCAGACCAGGGTGGCGACGCCCGCCTCGTCCGCCTGCTGGGGGAGGAGCGCGCAGGCGGCGTCCTGGGCGTCGGCGGCAGCGGCGACGTCGAAGCCGGCGAAGGCCAGCGCGGCGAGTTCGCCGGACGCGGCGGGCACCTGCCGTGCGGTGGGATGGAGTTGGGTGAGGAGCGCACGGTCGGTGGCGTCGGCCGTGCCGTCCTCGACGAGCGCGAGGACCGGCGCGTACTCCAGCTGCCTGGCCCAGGTGTCGCCGACCGTGCGGTTGTCGGTGGGGGCGGTGGCGAGTCCGGCGTCGGCGAGGTCGTCGCCGTTCGCCAGGCAGGCGAGGGCGAGCGCCGGATCGACGGCCGTGAACACCTGCGTGAGGACGAGGGCGCCGTCCGCGTGGGCGGCGACCGCCTCGGCCATGCCGCGGGGTTCGACGGAGTCCCACAGTTCGAGGACGGCGAGCCGGGTGTCACCCTCGTCGGCCAGCCTGCGCAGCTCGGGCACCAGATCGGCGCGCAGGGCGCAGCAGGCGCAGTCGTTGACGAACGGGGTGACACCGTGGGACAGCTCGCCCGAGGCGTCGCGGACGATGCGCTGGACCGTACGCGGATCGGTGCCGTCCGCCGCGCCGGAGAGGTCGTGGTGCAGGGCGACGCTGCCGGGAACGGCCCTCAGCAGCCGGGCTGTCACGGTCCTGCGCGCGTCGGCGTGGAGCCCGGCGACGATCGCGACGGGCAGCGGGCGGGTGGGGCGGTGCGACATGGGGGTTCGGTCCTCAGCGTTCTTCGCGGAAATCGACGTGGCGGCGGACGACCGGGTCGTACTTGCGCAGGACGAGGCGGTCGGGGTTGTTGCGGCGGTTCTTGCGGGTGACGTACGTGTAGCCGGTCCCGGCGGTGGAGCGCAGCCGGATGACGGGGCGGATGTCGTTGCGGGCCATGGCAGGTACTCTATGACAATGATTTCCATTAGCGGTAGGCGCTCCCGCGCCGAGAGAGGCAGGTAACACCGTGTCCGCCCACTGCCAGCTGACCGGCGCGCACCCGCGCTTCGGGAACGCGATCTCCCACTCCCACCGGCGCACCCGCCGCCGGTTCGACCCCAACATCCAGTCCAAGCGCTACTGGCTGCCGAGCGAGGGCCGGTACGTGCGGCTGCGGCTCAGCGCGAGCTCGATCAAGACGGTGGACCGCATCGGCGTCGAGGCCGCCGTCGCGCGCATCAGGGCCCGTGGGGAGAAGATCTGATGGCGAAGAAGAGCAAGATCGCGAAGAACGAGCAGCGCAAGGCCGTCGTCGCCCGGTACGCCGCGCGCCGCGCCGAACTGAAGGAGGTGCTGCGGTCGCCCGCCTCCACCGAGGACGAACGGGCCGCCGCCCAGCGCGAGTTGAGGCGCCAGCCGCGCGACGCCAGCGCCACGCGCGTGCGCAACCGCGACGCCGTGGACGGCCGCCCGCGCGGGCACCTGCGCGCGTTCGGCCTCTCGCGGGTGAGCATGCGGCAGCAGGCGCACGCCGGTTACCTGCCGGGGGTCACCAAGTCTTCCTGGTAGAGCGCCGCTCCCGGCCGCGTCACCAGCCGGGCGGCTTCGCCGTGCCCAGGGCGCGTGTGACCGCGATCTCGATGACGACGCGCTCCGGGTTGGGGCGCGGGGCGTGCCGGTACCGCTCGGCGTAGCGGCGCTCCGCGTCGGCCACCGACGCGGGGTCGTCCCGTACGACGGCGGTGCCTTCGAGCGTGCACCACAGGCGGCCCTCGGCCTGGCTGACGGCGACGGCCGCGCCGGGACCGGCGGCGAGCAGGTTGCGGACCTTCCTGCTGCTCGCGCTCGTGATGACGCGCGCGGTCCGCGTCGCGGCGTCGTACGTCACGCCGACCGGCACGAGGTGCGGGGTGCCGTCCGGGCGGCGCGTGGTGAGGAAGCACGTCCTGCGCTCGCGCCAGAAGGCCTCGCCCGGCCGCGGGCCGGGGTCCGGCGTGGGATCGGTCACGGGGCGTGCTCCTCGCTGTGCGGACGGCCCGGCGCCCGCGCCCGCCGTCATGCCCGGAGGCTACCGGACGGCCCCCGCCGGGGCAGGCGGGGGCCGTCCGCGCTCAGCCGCGCCACACGTCGTTCAGCAGCACCCTGCCCCCGCCGCCCGGCACGGTCGCCGTACGGTTCGCGCCCGTCTCCCACACCACGCCAGGCTGCCCGTCCGCCGTGCGCACGTACTTGTACGCGAACGCCGTCCCCGCCGGCAGGTCGATCCCCGCCTGCCACAGCGGATACGACCCCGGGTCGAGCGGCACCGCCCGCGCCGGGTCCCACCCGCCGAGCTGCGGCACGTCACCCACCACCGCGATGTGCTCGCCCCACACGGTCGTCGCCCGCACGGAGAACGCCGCCCCGTCCGCGCCCTCCCCGCCGTCGCCGGTGCGCGAGAAGACCGTCACCGACAGGCTCCCCGCCGTCCGGTCGCCCGGCCGGTCCGCCGCGCCGCCCGCGTCGAACACCGTCGTCCACGACCCGGCGGGCAGCGCCACCGTGTAGTCGGCGTCCGTCGGGTTCAGGACGACGACGGTGTCGTACGCCGTCGGCGCGGCCGGGTCGGCGCTGATCGCCGAGACCACGACCTCGCCGTCCGCGCGCGTCGCCATCCGGTCGCGCACCGCCTCCCAGCTCGTCAGCCGCAGCGCGGGCGTGGCGCGGCGCAGCGCGATGGCGTCGCGGTAGTAGCGGAACGTGCCGGCGTGCGCCGCCTTCTCCGACCAGTCGAGGGCGTTCACGTCGTCCCCGGCGCGGTAGGAGTTCTTCGCCGTCTCCCAGTCGCCGTCCACGACCTTCGAGTGCAGGAACTCGTCGCCCTCGTGGAAGAAGGGGACGCCCTGCGACGTCATGACGATGCCGGTCGCGAAGCGGTCGATCCGGCCCGCCCTGCCGTCCTCGCCGCCGGTGGCGCCCGAGTAGATGATCTTGTCCCAGAGGTTCAGGTCGTCGTGCGCCGACACGTAGTTGAGGGTCTGCGCCGGGTCGTGGGCGAAGGACGGGTTCCACAGGTCGGGCAGCGGCGCCGTGCTCTTCGTCTCCAGCGGCGAGCCGCGTACGCCGCGCACGACCGCCGCCGGGTCGCCGTCGCCGTTCATGTACGCCATGGCCGTGTCGCGCGAACCGCCCTTCACCGCTTCGCGGAACGCGCCGTTGAACACGCCGATGCCCGCGTCCGCGAGCGTCGGGACCGTGCCGTAGCGCACCTTGGACGGCTCCTGCGCGTCGGTGCAGCCGCCGCACCACGGCTCGCCGTGCAGTTGGAGGCCGCGGTCGGGGTACGTCTCGCGCAGGTACGTGCCCCAGGCGGCGGCCGACTCGTGGTGGTGCACGCCCAGCAGGTCGAAGCGGAAGCCGTCCACGTTGTAGGTGCGGACCCAGAACTCCAGGGAGTCGCGGATCATGCGGCTGACCATCGGGTTGCCGTCGTCGAGGGAGTTGCCGGTGCCCGACAGGTCGGTGGGCGTATAGTACGCGCCGGTGATCGGGCCGAACACGTCCTGGCTGTACGTGTGGTTGTAGACCAC
>NZ_JBJZOH010000013.1:0-141828 GCF_047200595.1 Streptomyces sp. MS19
GTGTCCACTACTTTAGAGGCATTCCCCGGCTTTTCCAAATCGGCCCCCGCGCGGTCTATTCGGGCCATGCCGAACAAGACCCTTGCGGGTTTCGAGAGGTCGAGCGAGAGAGTGCCACTTCAGTGGCGGAAGCCGCTTACCGGAATCACCGTTGTACACGGCGGCTCGGTGGCAGCTCGGAGAACGTTACGCCGCTGTGGCGGGCGCGTCAAACCGGCTGTTCAGGCGGCCACGGGGACCTCCGCCTCGCGGTCGGCGGCCACCACGTCACCCGTCTCCCCCGCCACGGCGGCACGCCTGCCGACCACGAAGACATAGAGGAGGAACAGCCCCTCCGCGACCACGCCGATGGCGATCCGCGCCCAGGTCGGCAGACCCGAGGGTGTCACGAAGCCCTCGATCAGTCCGGAGACCAGCAGGACCACGGCCAGCCCGACGGCCATGCCGAGGGCGGCCCTGCCCTCCTGTGCCAGGGCGGTCACGCGCGTCCGCGGGCCCGGGTCGATCACCGTCCAGCCCAGGCGCAGGCCGACCCCGGCCGCGAGGAAGACGGCCGTCAGCTCCAGCAGGCCGTGCGGCAGGATCAGGCCGAAGAAGACGTCGAGACGGCCGGCCGAGCCCATCAGGCCCACGCCGATGCCGACGTTCACCGCGTTCTGGAGGAGCACCCACAGGACCGGGATGCCGAGCAACGCGCCGAAGGCGAGACACATCGCGGCTACTTGGGCGTTGTTCGTCCAGACCTGGGCCGAGAAGGCGGCGGCCGGACTGCTGGAGTAGTACGTCTCGTACTGGCCGCCTGGCCGCGTCATCTCGCGGAGGTCCTCCGGGGCGCCGAGAGCGGCCTGGACGTCCGGGTTCCCGGCGATCCACCAGCCGGTCACGGCGATGACCAGGACACTGACCAGTGCGGCGGGCAGCCACCAGCGCCACGTGCGGTAGCAGGCCGCGGGAAAGGCGGAGGTGAAGAAGCCGAGCGCGTCCCGCCAGGTCGCGCGGCGGGTGCCCACGACGGTGCTGCGGGCGCGGGCGACGAGCGTCGTGAGCCGGCTGATGAGCGCCGGGTCGGGGGCCGTCGACCGCAGCTGGGAGAGATGGGTGGCCGTGCGCTGGTAGAGCGTGACCAACTCGTCGGCCTGCGCGCCGCCGAGCCTGCCCCTGGGCGTGCGCAGCAGGGCTTCGAGGCGTTCCCATTCCGCCCGGTGGGTGGCGACGAAGACGTCCAGGTCCATGGGACAGAGCTTGTCAGACGGGAATGCCACACTGTCCAGAGGAAGGGGGTCACGATGAGTCAACTGGTGACGGGGGACGCGGTCGTCCTGGGGCTCCAGCCCGCGCGTCTGCCGAGCCGGGCGATGGCCGTGCTGCTCGATCTGCTGATCGTCTTCAGCGCCTATCTGCTGGTCTCGATGCTGCTCCTCAGCTCCGTGTTCTCCCTCGGCACGGCCGCGACGGCGGCCGTGCAGGTCGCCCTCTTCGTCCTCCTGCTGGTCGGTGCCCCCATCGCGGTGGAGACGCTGAGCGGGGGGCGCTCGGTGGGGAAGGCGGCGTTCGGGCTGCGGGTGGTGCGGACCGACGGCGGGCCCATCCGCTTCCGGCACGCGCTGGTCCGCGGGGCGGTCGGGGTGGTGGAGCTGCTCCTGACCCTCGGGACGGTCGGTGTCATCGCGTCGCTCGTGTCGGCGGAGGGGCGGCGGCTCGGGGACGTCTTCGCGGGCGCGCTGGTGGTGCGCGAGCGGCTGCCGGGGGCGGCGTCGCGGCCCGTGCCGCCCGCGCCGCACTGGCTCGCGGGCCACTTCACCGAACTCGACCTGTCCCGGGTGCCCGACGATCTGTGGCTGTCCGTACGGCAGTTCCTCACCAGGCTGCCGCAGCTGGACCGGACCGTGGCCTGGTCGATGGGGGTGCGGCTGTCGCAGGAGCTGATGGCGCGTGTCGGTGTCGCGGCGCCCGCAGGGGTGCAGCCGGTGGACTACCTGTCCGCGGTGATGGCCGAGCGGCAGCGGCGTGAGGCGGCGCGGATGTACGCCGCAGGGCAGCACGTGCAGCACGTACAGCAGTGGCCGCAGGCGCAGTACCCCCAGCAGCAGTACCCGCAACAGCAGTACGCGGCGCCGCAGTACGCGCCGCAGCAGCCGTACTTCCAGCCCCAGCAGCAGGCGCAGGCGCAGCCCGTGGCCGGGCCGCGGGAGATACCGGTGCAGGAGCCGCCGTCCGGGGGTGGGTTCACTCCGCCTGGGTGAGGACGGACGGAGGTGAGTCGAGTGCCGCCAGTTCGACGCCCGGTGCGGCGAGGACGACGTCGCCCGCGAGGTGGACCGTGCCGCGCGCGCCCGTCTCCAGGTCGTCCAGCTGGTAGTGGTCGACGGTGAGCGTGCCGGTGTCGGTGGCGTGGTCCTCGGAGCCGAGGAGCGTCCAGCCCTGGTCGAGTGTGCGGGGCGCGAGGTGCGGTGCGGTGAAGGCGACCGTGCGGACGCGTGCCGTGGGGGCTTCCGGGGTGAGGCGCAGCAGGCGGGCGGTGGCGATGAGGAAGGCCGGGGACTCGCCGGAGAACGCGCGGGCGCCGGGGGTGCGCTGCTCGTCGGCGTCCGTGCCGTCCGCGCCCATGCGGACCCAGGTCAGGCCGTCGAGGGCGGCGCCGCGTACGCGCCAGTGGGCGGCGGCCAGTTCGAGGCGTACGGGGCGGCCGAGCGCGTCGAGGGTGAGGTCCACGGAGCCCGTGGGGGCGCCGGTCCCGGTCGTGCGCCGGGAGACGTACCGCCATCCGGTCGGGCCGGGCGCGCACTGGAAGTGCTCGTCGGCCGGAGGGGTGCGGTCGTCGGGGTCGTGCAGGCGGTAGCGGCCTCTGGGCATGGGGTGGGGTGCCGGTGTGCCCGGCCCCGCGGACGGGGCCGGGCACTGGGACGGCTGGTCAGTAGCGGTAGTGCTCGGGCTTGTACGGGCCCTCAACCTGGACGCCGATGTACGACGCCTGCTCGGGGCGCAGCACGGTGAGGCGCGCGTCGAGCGCGTCCAGGTGGAGGCGGGCGACCTTCTCGTCCAGGTGCTTGGGCAGCGTGTAGACGCCGGTCGGGTACTCGTCGGTCCGGGTGTAGATCTCGATCTGGGCGATCGTCTGGTTCGCGAAGCTGTTGGACATCACGAACGACGGGTGGCCGGTGGCGTTGCCCAGGTTCAGCAGACGCCCCTCGGACAGGACGATGATGGTGTGTCCGTCCGGGAAGGTCCAGGTGTGGACCTGCGGCTTGATCTCGTCCTTCACGACGCCGGGGATGCGGGCGAGACCGGCCATGTCGATCTCGTTGTCGAAGTGCCCGATGTTGCCCACGATCGCCTGATGCTTCATACGGCTCATGTCCGCCGCCATGATGACGTCGCGGTTGCCGGTGGCGGTGACGAAGATGTCAGCCGTCTCCACCACGTCGTCCAGGCGGGCGACCTGGTAGCCGTCCATCGCGGCCTGGAGGGCGCAGATGGGGTCCACCTCGGTCACGATGACCCGGGCGCCCTGGCCGCGCAGGGACTCGGCGCAGCCCTTGCCGACGTCGCCGTAGCCGCAGACGACAGCGGTCTTCCCGCCGATGAGGACATCCGTGCCGCGGTTGATGCCGTCGATCAGGGAGTGACGGACACCGTACTTGTTGTCGAACTTCGACTTGGTCACGGAGTCGTTCACATTGATCGCGGGGAACAGCAGAGTGCCCTCGCGGAACATCTCGTAGAGGCGGTGGACGCCGGTGGTGGTCTCCTCGGTGACGCCGCGGATCTCGGAGGCCGCCTGGGTCCACTTCTGCGGGCTCTCGGCGACGGTGCGGGTCAGCAGTTCGAGGATGACGCGGTGCTCGTCGTTCTCGGCGGTGGACGGGTCGGGGACCTTGCCGTCCTTCTCGTACTCGACGCCCTTGTGGACGAGGAGGGTGGCGTCGCCGCCGTCGTCGAGAATGGCGTTGGGGCCGCCGGTCGGCGCGTCGGCCCAGGTGAGGGCCTGCTCGGTGCACCACCAGTACTCCTCCAGCGTCTCGCCCTTCCACGCGAAGACGGGGATGCCGGCTGCGGCGATCGCGGCGGCGGCGTGATCCTGGGTGGAGAAGATGTTGCACGAAGCCCAACGCACACGGGCACCGAGAGCGACCAGAGTCTCGATGAGGACGGCGGTCTGCACGGTCATGTGCAGGGAGCCGGTGATGCGGGCGCCGGCGAGCGGCTGGGCGGCTCCGTACTCCTCGCGCAGGGCCATCAGGCCCGGCATCTCGTGCTCGGCGAGGGTGATCTCCTTGCGGCCGAACTCGGCGAGGGAGAGGTCGGCGACCTTGAAGTCGCCGGAGGTGTTCGACGTCATGACGTCTGCTCCTGTGGAGGTGAGCGGATGGCGGACAGGGTGCGGCGTCGGGCGCGCGGGAGGGCGCGACCGTGCTTCCGCGGTCCGTCGGAGGGCCTTCTTACCCCTCGGCCGGGCGGTGTGCGACCGCCCGACTGCCATCAGCATCGACTGTGACTCCGCCGCCGAATCTACACCGCGGCCCCCGGGGTGACTCAAGGCCCGGCGGTCGATACCGGCCACACGTCGCGCCGGGGCGGCGCGTTCCGCCGTCCCGGGGTGGTGGGGTCAGGGGGCGACGGCGGCGCGGAAGAGCGTTCCGGCGCCGGAGACCTCCACGCGGTCGGCGGCGGTGGCCCAGGCGGACCTGCCGGGGGCGAGGGTGAGGGTGGTGCCGTCGGCGGTGCGCAGGTCGGCGTGTCCTTCGGTGCACAGCAGGATCTGCGGGCCGCCGTGCGGCAGGGCGCGCGGGGGTGCGCCGTCGGTGAGGAGGTGGCGCGAGAGGCGGAACTCGTCGATGGGCACGTCGTACGTGTGGTCCGCGCGGTCGGCCGGGTCGCCGGCGGGGCCGATGACGCCCGGGTCCGTCGGCTCGAAGCGGACGATGCGCAGGAGTTCGGGCACGTCGATGTGCTTGGGCGTGAGGCCGCAGCGCAGGACGTTGTCGGAGTTGGCCATGATCTCGACGCCGAGGCCCTTGAGGTAGGCGTGCGGGACGCCGGCGGCGAGGTAGAGCGCCTGGCCTGGCTGGAGCCGTACGTGGTTGAGCAGCATCGCGGCGATGACGCCGGGGTCGCCGGGGTAGTGGCGGGCGATGTCGGCGTAGGCGGCGTACGGGCCCTCGGGGTCGTCGGCGCCGAGGCGTGCGGCGGCCTCCGCGGCCTGAGTGGCCGAGGCGGCGATGGCGTCGCGGTCGGCCGTCAGGACGGCGGTGAGGACCTCGCGCAGGGCGTCGGTCGCGGGGCGGGCGCGCAGCAGGTCGGCGTACGGCTTGAGGCTGTCCACGCCGAGGCCGTCGAGGAGGCCGGCGGTCGCGGCGGGGTCGCGGAAGCCGCAGAGGCCGTCGAACGGGGTGAGGGCGCAGATCAGTTCGGGCTTGTGGTTGGCGTCCTTGTACGTGCGCTCCGGCGCGTCCGCGGGGACGCCGCGCGCCTCCTCGGCCGCGTAGCCTGCCTGGGCCTGGGCGCGGTCCGGGTGGACCTGGAGGGAGAGCGGTGACCCGGCGGCCAGGACCTTGAGGAGGAACGGCAGCGACGGGCCGAAGCGGTGCACGGTGTCCTCGCCGAGCTGGCCCTCGGGGTCGGCGGCGATGGCGTCGGCCAGGGAGAGCGGGCCGCCGGGGCGTTCGAGGCGGGAAGGGGCGCCCGGGTGCGCGCCCATCCACAGTTCGGCCTGGGGCTCGCCGGTGGGCTCGGTACCCAGGAGGCGGGGTATGTCGGTGAGGGAACCCCAGGCGTAGGGCCGGACGGTGTTGGTGAGGCGGTCCACGTGTGCGTCGTTCCTTTGCGGTTCTGCCGGTGGCGCGGCGGGCTCGGTCAGCCGCGGGCGCCTGAGGTGAGGGCGAGGTAGACGGCGGCGAAGTCGAGCTGGGCGATCAGCTCGGCGGCGGTGGCGAGGAGGCCGCCGCCCTCGGCGATCGCCGGTTCGCCGAAGGCGATGCCGTGTGCCTGTGCCAGGTCGCGGGCGGTGTCGGCGGCGCTGCCGGTGCCCTCGTCGGTCGCCGGGAGTGGGCTGCGGAGCAGCAGGACGCGGGCGTGGAGGGGCGCCGGCTCGTCCACGCGGTCCCGGAAGAAGTCGTCGGGGTCGCCGGTGGAGGCGGCGAGGTTGCCGGACAGCAGCGCGCGGTGGGTGAGGAGCGCCTCGGGCAGCTCGGCCGTGAGGGCGGGGCGTCCGGCGAGGGAGGCGAGGATGGCGGCGGCGTGGCGGGCGGCGGCGCCCGCGACGGGCCCTTCGCTCCACAGGAGCGGGAGGGTGTCGGCGAAGCTTGTGGCGAGGGTCTTCGCGGGGTTGTCGGTCATGCGGACGGTGGGTCCGCAGCGTTCGGCGACGGAGTCCAGGCGGTCGGCGAGGAGTTGGAGGGCGGCCGGGCTCGCGTGGGGGTCCTCGTCGGGGCCCGCGCCAGGCGGCGGGTCGAGCAGGCCGAGGCGGTCGGCGAGCATCAGGGCCGGGGTGACGAGGGCCCAGGCGTGGCCAGGGGTGGCGGCGGGGCCGCCCGTCTCCAGGTAGGGCGCCGGGGTGAGGGGGATGACGGGGCTGCGCCGGTGCGCGGCGACGCCCGCCAGAGGGCTGTCCGCCGGGGCGATGACGGCGACCGCGCAGCCACGGCGGAAGGCGGCCTCGACGAGCAGCGCGAGGCCGGGCTCGGAGCCGTCGGACGTGGTCAGGAGCAGCAGGTCCAGTGAGCCCACCCAGCGGGGCAGCGGCCAGGTGAGGGCACCGTGCGCGGCCAGGGGGCCGGTGGGGCGCAGGTGGGTGACGCGGACGGAGTCGCCCGCCAGGGCGGTGAGCAGTCCCGCGGTGAGCGGGGTGGCCGGTCCCGTGCCCGCCACGAGGAGCGTCCCCGGGCGGCCCTGCGGGGTGAGGCGGCCGAGGTCGGACTCCTCCGCTCCCCTGGCGGCGGTGCGCACCTGGGCGCCGGACGCGGCGACGGCGCGGAGCATGCCGTGCGGGTCGGCGCGGAGCAGTTCGTCCGGGGCGTCGAGCAGCGATTCGTCGATCATGCGGGAGCTCTCTCCGGTCGCCGTGCGGCGTGCGTGTCGGGCCGGGGTCAGCCGGTCCTGCGGGCCTCGTCCTCCAGGAGGACGGGGATGCCGTCCTGGACGGGGTAGGCCAGTGCGCAGGTGTCGCCCGTGCAGACGAGTTCGCCGGACTCGCCGTCCCCGGTGCCCTCCTCGGCCTCCTCGCGCAGCGGCGCGTGGCAGGCGGGGCAGGCCAGGATCTCCAGCAGAGCGGCCTCGACGAGCGGCATGGCGTCTCCCCTGCGGCTGTGCGGTGCGGGCGGGAGGCCCGTACGCGGGTGGTGTCGGATGGTGTCGCTGTTGTCGCGGATCACCCTACCCGCAGGTCCGCCGCCCCGGCGCGGCGAGCCGGGGCGGCGGGTGACGCGGTCAGGCGCGGACGAGGGCGAGGACCTCGTCGCGGACCTTCTCGACGGTGCCGGCGTCGCGGGCCTCGACGTTGAGGCGCAGCAGCGGCTCGGTGTTGGACGGCCTGATGTTGAACCACCAGTCCGCGGCGGTGACGGTGAGACCGTCCAGCTCGTCGAGCGTGACGCCCTCGCGGTCGGCGAACGCGGCCCTGACGGCGGCGGTGCGGCCTTCCTGGTCGTCCACGCGGCTGTTGATCTCGCCCGAGGCGGCGTACCGGTCGTAGGCCGAGACGAGGCCGGAGAGCGGTCCCTCCTGCTGCCCGAGCGCGGCGAGGACGTGCAGGGCGGCGAGCATGCCGGTGTCGGCGTTCCAGAAGTCGCGGAAGTAGTAGTGCGCCGAGTGCTCGCCGCCGAAGATGGCGCCGGTGCGGGCCATCTCGCCCTTGATGAACGAGTGTCCGACGCGGGTGCGGACGGGCGTGCCGCCGTTCTCCCTGACGACCTCGGGGACGGTCCACGACGTGATGAGGTTGTGGATGACCGTGCCGCCCGGCGTCTTGCCCAGCTCGCGGGCGGCGACCAGGGCGGTGATGGCGGACGGGGGGACGGGCTCGCCGCGTTCGTCCACGACGAAGCAGCGGTCCGCGTCGCCGTCGAAGGCGAGGCCGATGTCGGCGCCCGTCTCGCGGACCTTCGCCTGGAGGTCCACGATGTTGGCGGGATCGATGGGGTTGGCCTCGTGGTTCGGGAAGGTGCCGTCCAGCTCGAAGTACAGCGGGACCAGTTCGACGGGCAGGTCGGCGAGGACGGTCGGGACGGTGTGGCCGCCCATGCCGTTGCCCGCGTCGACGACGACCTTCAGCGGGCGGATGCCCGACAGGTCCACGAGGGTGCGGAGATGGGCCGCGTAGTCGCCGAGGACGTCGCGCTGCCCGATGGCGCCCGGCTCGGTGACCGGGTCGGGCGCGCCGTCGGCGGCCCAGCGCTCGACGAGCGCGCGGATGTCGGCGAGGCCGCTGTCCTGCCCCACGGGGGCGGCTCCGGCGCGGCACATCTTGATGCCGTTGTACTGCGCCGGGTTGTGGCTCGCGGTGAACATGGCGCCCGGCACGTCCAGGGCGCCGCTGGCGTAGTACAGCTCGTCGGTGGAGCACAGGCCGATCTCGGTGACGTCGGCGCCGCGCCCGGCGGCGCCCTTGCCGAAGGCGCGGGAGAGACCGGGGGACGACGGACGCATGTCGTGTCCGATGACGATGGCGGTGGCGCCGGTGATCTCGGCGAACGCGGCGCCGAACAGCTCGGCGAGCCGCTCGTCCCACTGATCGGGGACCACACCGCGTACGTCGTATGCCTTCACGATCTGTGACAGGTCCGGCACAGCTAACCCCTTGTCTGGCGGTGGCTTCATGGGCGGTGTCCGGGCCGTCCTGTGGTCCGCTGACGGGGCGTTCGGCGGACGGTCCGGTCGGGAGCGCTCCACCGTTCAATGTACCGGCCGCCGATCACTGCTCCGGGGAACGCAGAATGCGCAGATGCCCGCGGCGGGCGACCTCAACCGGGTCCGCGCCGCGCGGCGGGGGCCCGGGGGGCGGGTCCTGACGGGGCGGCGGGGTGCGGGCGGCCTCGCGGACGGCGTCGGCGAGCGCTTCGAGGTCGTCCCCGCTGGGCCGGACCGCCGCCGGGTCCACGGCGAGCCTGACGACCTCCCAGCCGCGCGGCGCGGTGAGCCGCTCGGAGTGCTCGGCGCACAGGTCGTAGCAGTGCGGCTCGGCATAGGTGGCCAGGGGGCCGAGGACTGCGGTGGAGTCCGCGTAGACATAGGTCAGGGTCGCCACGGCGGGGCGGGCGCACGCGGTGCGCGAACAGCGGCGGACGGGACTCACGATGTTGGACCGTACCGCACTCCTGAGCGGGCCGCGACGACTCGGGGCGGCGTCACCCCGCCGTGTCGCCCTAGGGGCGTCCGGCCTGTACGGATTCGCCCGGAGGTTCGGTGTTGTCCTCCCCCGGGACGGTACCGCACCGTGTGCTCACCATCTGGCGCCCCGTCATCTATGGTCGGACGTTGATGGACGATTCCAGCGGCGCATCCCCGGCTCCCCCGGGTCCGGCGGGCAGGCACCGGCACCGGGACAGGCACGGCCGCGGCATGCGCGGACCCGTGGCGCCGCCGCAGGTGCCGCTCGCGGTGAGCAGGGCGGACACGTTCGACTCGCTGGTGCACGACTCGGCCGAACGGCTGCGGCGGCGGCTGCCGGAGCTGGACGACGTGGTGTTCGCCGTCCTGGACGTCCCGCTGCTGCCGCCGGAGGGCGAGGGCGGTACGCGGGGGGTGACGCCGGACGCCGTACCGCTGGGCGGGGTGCTGCGCGGGAAGGGCACGCGGCCGGACCGGATCGTCGTGTACCGGCGGCCGGTGGAACTGCGCAGCAGGGACCGTGACGAGTGCGCGCAGCTCGTGCACGACGTCGTGGTGGAGCAGGCGGCCGAACTGCTGGGGCTCGCGCCCGAGTCCGTGGACCCGAGGTACGGGCAGGACTGAACCCGGAGGTCCGGCCCCGCCCGTACGGTCCGCGTTCAGTCCGTGAGGATGGACAGGTCCTGCTCCGTCCCGGGCACGGCGACCGTGGAGCGGTCGTCGGGCAGCGTCTGGACGGTGACGAGCGGCGCGTCGCCCCCGCCCATCGTGAGGATGCGGGCGGCGTGGAGCGGGCCGCCGTCCGTCTCGACCGTGAGGGAGTACGGCGCCTCGGTGCCGTCGGGCAGCTCGGGGGCGAGGGCGAACGTCGTCGTGCCGTCCACGGTGTACTGCTCCGTGACGGGCTCGCCGCCGTCCGTTCCCGCCGAGACGGTCACCGACACATCGACCGCGCCCTCGGGGGCGGTGAGGGCGAGGAGGGTGCCGGACGCCGTGTTGCCGGTCGCGGTGGCGCGGTGTCCGACGGGGGCGGTGACCGGGATGAACGCCGTCTCCGGCGGGGCGTCCTCGTCGTCGCCGCCCATGATCACCTGGAGCGCGGCGAAGACCGGCCCTGTCCCGGTGCCCGCCGCGCGGGTGAGGACCAGCGAGCCGGGCTCGTCCTGCGTCAGGCCGCCGAGGTCGACCGCGGTGACGGCGCCCGCCGTGACGTCCACCGTCTCGTGGCCGGCCGGGGTGATCGTGCCGCCGCCGCCCGCGAGGCCGACGTCGAGGACGACATCCGCGTCACCCGGCGTGAAGGCGAACAGCCGGACGCTGCGCGCCCCCGCCGGGATGCCGGGGAGGACGAGCGCGCCGTCGGGGGCGGCGGACGGGGGCAGCCAGTCGGCGCCGCCCGCCGTGTCGACCGCCTCGATCTGCGCGCCGATGCGCCCGCTGCGCGCCGTCACGTGGACGGCGAGGGCCGGGATCTCCTCGGCGGTCAGTGTCGCGAGGCGGACGGGGACGCTGCTGCCGCCGGGGACGGCGATGTTCTGGCCCGCCTCGCTCTCGACCGCGCCCTCGGGGCCGTACAGCTCGATGTCCACGACGGTGGCGGCCGGGTCGGGGTTGGTCAGGTGGACGTAGTCGTGGCGGGCGGCGCTCGTGCTCGCGCCCGCGAACCAGAAGTCCGTGTCGGGGGCCTGGCAGGCGGTGCCGAGGAGGGCGTCGCCGCTGTCGCCCTCCGTCCTGGTGGTCTGCTGGACAGTCCAGCCGGGGGCGAGGGCCTCCTCGGCGGTGCCGGTCAGCGCGGGGTGGTCGGGGCCGGTGACGCGGCCGGTGACGGGGATGCCGGGGGCGGCCAGCGGGAGGACGGGGTCGGGCTCCTCCGACTCCTCCGACTCCTCGGTCTCCCCGGCGTCCTCCTCGGTGCCGGGGGCGTACTCCGGCGCGGGGACGAGCGCCGCCAGGCTCTCCTGCTGCTCCTCCGCTTCGCCGTCGGGCACGTCGGGCGCCGACTCCCCGGGGAGCGGCGGGGTGTACGCGGTGTACCAGGTCGTCGCCGACTCCGCGGCCGTGGGGCGGGGGCAGGCGAGCGTGGACCGTTCGACCGGGCGGGGCTCGGTCGGCAGGGCCGCCGCCTCGCCGTCCGCCGGGCGCAGCGCGGCCGCGCCGGTGATCGCGCCGATGGCGGCGACGACCGCGACGAGGGACATGAGGGTGCGGTTCACCGCTGGTTGCTCCCGTCACCGTAGTCGGCCGGGTAGTCGTACGGCCTGACGTGCTGGGGGTCGTAGGGACTGCCGTCGTACCCGTCCTGGCCGTAGCGCTCCTGGCCGTTCCAGCTGCCGTCCTGCTGCTGCGGGATGGCGCCGCCGTCCTGGTAGCCGCCGTCCTGGTAGTAGGGGCCCTGCTGCGCGTACGGGTCGCCGTACGCGCCCTGCCCGTACGGGTCGGGGGCGTAGTCGGGCTCCGGGGCGTACGCGAGCGCGGGGTCGGGCTGCTGTTCCGCCTCGGGCTCCGGCTCGTGCGCCGGCGCGCCGGGCACTGCGTCGGGGGTGAGGTCGGTGTCCGGGCCCTGCTGGGCCGGGACGGTCGCCGTACGGCGTGCCCTGCGGCCCTGGGCGGGCTCCGCCTGCTCCTCGGCCTCCGGCAGGTCGTCGTCCAGCTCGCGGCGGCGGCCCGGCAGGGCGAGCACGCACAGCACCAGCAGGCAGAAGCCCTGCGCCCACACCCACACCGTGTGGGTGAACGGCGTCTCGTGGACGACGTCGAGCCGCCCGCCGCCCGCCGGGAGTTCGAAGCCCTGGGCCCAGCCGTCCAGCGTGACCGGCGTGAGGGCCCGCCCGTCCAGCGTGGCCTGCCACGCGTCCGAGGCGCTGTCGGCGAGCCGCAGCGTGCGGCCCTCCGGCCCGTCGGGCAGGTCGGTGTGGATCTCGACGGAGTCCGCCGGGACGGGGACCGCGTCGGCGTCCGGGGCGTCCGCCCCCGCGGGCAGGACCATGGCGCGGGCCACCTCGCGGTCGACGCGCCACAGGGACGTGCCGTCCTCCTGGCTGAGCCGCTGGAGTCCCGGGGTGGTGTCGAGCACGCGCCGCAGTTCCTCGGGCGAGCCGTCCTGCACGAGCACGTACCGCACCGCGTATCCGGCGAGCACGGCCGTCTGGTCGGCGCCCGAGCCCGCGACGAGTTCGCCGACCGCCTGGCCCAGGGTGTCGTTGGCGCCGAGGGCGTCGGCGAGGTCGGCGTCGCCCAGGCGGGCGCCCGAGCCGCGGACGAGGGTGTACGTGACGTGTCCCGCCGGTTCGGCGTCGCCGCCGGGGCGTCCGGCGAGGACGAGGGTCCTGGCCTGGTCGCGGGTGGTGCTCTCGGCGGCGACGAACGCGGGCACCTGCACGGCGTTGCCGCGTTCCAGGGGCCCGTCGGCACCGCCGAGCGCCCAGCCCGCGGCGACCAGCAGCGGACCGGCCGCCGCCGTGCCCGCAACGGCCACAGCGAGCGGCTGCCGCCAGCCGAAGCTCTGCGCGGCGACGCGGTAACGGGCGCCGTCCGCGCCGAGGACGCCCGCGCACAGCAGCGCGAGGCCGTAGACGAGCGTCGCGGGCCCGGACCAGGTCTCGCCACTCGACCAGACCGCGAAGAGCAGGCCGGCGAGCGCCACCGTCCAGGCCGTGAGGATGGCGGGGCGGCGCTCGGCGCGCAGGAGGGCGCCGAGCGCGGCGAGGACGACGCCGATCAGCAGCCAGGTGCCGGGGGTGCCGGGGCCGCCCGGGTTGGCGTTCAGCAGCTGCGCAGCGCCCGGCCGGCCGGTGTCGAACGGCAGCCCCGCCTCGTGGAGGAACTCGGCCGGGCTCAGCAGCACCGACCACGACCACGGGCCGAGCAGCACAGCGGGGGTCAGGAGCACGGCCGCCGCCCGCAGCGCCTTCGCCTTCAGCACGCCGGGCGCGGGGCGCAGCGGGAGGACGAGCGCGACGACGGCGAGCAGCAGCGTGAGCGGCCAGACGACGGGCGTGAACGCGGTGGTGACCGTCAGGAGGAGCGCGTACGCCCACACCGCGCGCCAGGGTCCGCGCCCGCCGCTGGTGTGCCCCGCGGCGAGGACGGCGCAGCGTGCCATCAGGGGCAGCAGGACGGCGAGGACCGCCGTGCCGATGCGGCCGCCGGCGAGCGCGCCGGTGACGGCGGGCAGGAAGGCGTACGCGATGCTGCCCCAGGCGCGCAGGAGGCGGGACATGACGAGCGGCCGGGACGCGAAGTAGGCGCTGGCGCCCGCCAGGGGGACGGAGGCGACGAGCAGCAGGCTGACGGCGCCGCCCGGACTGCCGAGCAGCAGCGTGGAGAGCAGGCCGAACAGCGCGAGGTACGGGGGGGCGTTCTCGGTGCCGCCGGTGCCGACGGGCTGCCAGGTCTCCAGGTAGCGGTCCCACAGGGCCGCGGCCTCGGCGGGGGCGGGCAGGAGGGCGCCGCCGGTGAGGGCGCCGCCGCCGATCAGGTCGCGGCAGGCGAGCAGCGAGGCGAGGAGGAGGCCGAGGAAGAGCATCGGTCCCGGGCGCCGCGCGAGGCGGCGCACGCGGGCGAACTGCTCGACCTGGAGGTCCTCGGCGTCGTCGTCGGTCGGGCCCGACTCGACGGCGCCGTGGCGTCCGCCGGAGGAGGCGGCCGGGTCGTTGCGTCCCCCGAAGTTGCTGACGACCTGTTCGGCGGTGGTGCGGAGAGTGGCGCCGGCCGGGGGGAAGAGGGGGCGCAGTTCGCGCGGGTCGAAGCCGGGGGCCGTGGCGCGCTTGCGGTTGCGGCGCGCGGCGAGGATGCGTTCCGGCCGCAGGAAGGTGCTGAGCAGTCCCGCGGTTTCGTCGAGGGCGCGGCCGGGGAGCTTTCCGACGAGATAGCCGAGGACGCGCAGGAGGGTGCCGAGGACGAGACGGAAGACGACCCAGGGCAGGGTGCGTCCTGGCGCGTTGACGAGGAGCGCGTAGGCGGCGGCTGCCTTGTCCACCCGGTGCGGGCTGCCGCCGAGCCGTCCCGCGCAGTCGATGGAGCGGCGTTCGCGCGCGGCCGCCTCGGCGTGGCGGACGACGGCGGCCGGGGCGACCAGGACCTGGTGTCCGGCGGCGTGGGCGCGCCAGCACAGGTCGAGGTCGTCGCGCATCAGCGGCAGGCGGCGGTCGAATCCGCCGAGCTGCTCGTACACGTCGCGGCGGATGAGCATGCCCGCGCTGGACACGGACAGGACGGGCCTGACCTGGTCGTGCTGGCCCTGGTCCTGCTCGCGGCGGTCGAGGCCGGTCCAGCGGCGTCCGCTGTTGGCGACGCTCGCGCCGGTCTCCAGGAGCTGCCTGCGGTCGTACCAGCCACGGAGCTTGGCGCCGATGACGGTGGCCGAGGGGCCGGCGTCGGCCTGGCGGAGCAGTTCGAGGAGGGCGTCGGGCGCCGGGGCCGAGTCGTCGTGCAGCAGCCACAGCCAGTGGACCGGTTCGCCGTGGGGGAACTCGGGCAGGTCGTAGGTGCTGTTGTCCCAGGTGCGGGTGACGGGGTCCCAGGCGGGTGGCCGCTTGAGGTAGGGCAGTTCGTCCGGCGTGAGGACGGGTGCGGTGCGGGTCGCTTCGGCGACAGCGGCGCCGAAGCCGGTGCGGCGGGCGAGGTGCAGCACACGCTCGGCGCCGAGGGCTTCGGTGACCAGGGTGGCGGAGGAGTCGGCGCTGCCGGTGTCGGCTGCGATGACGTCCTGGACCGGCCGGTCCTGGCCGAGCAGTCCCCGCAGAACCTCGGGGAGCCAGCGTTCGCCGTCGTGCGAGACGAGCACAGCGGTGACGACGTGCCGCGGGAATTCGGGATGGCTTTGCACGGACATCGAGGGCGGGCCCCGGTTCGCTGGACGGTGGTGGACGTCGCACCACACTAGCGGCTGGGAACGGCCTGCCCCTCCTGTCCGGCGGGCCCGTCCCGCCGGTCGGCGCGCCGGCCGCGTCAGACGGCCGCCTTCTTCAGACGGCGGCGTTCCCGCTCGGACAATCCGCCCCAGATACCGAAACGTTCGTCGTTGGCGAGGGCGTATTCGAGACATTCCGAGCGGACCTCGCAGGCGAGGCACACCTTCTTCGCCTCGCGTGTGGAACCGCCCTTCTCGGGGAAGAACGACTCGGGATCGGTCTGGGCGCACAGCGCGCGCTCCTGCCAGCCGAGTTCTTCGTCCGCCTCTTCGACGAGCAGTTGTTGGAACAGCTCGGTCATATGCGCGCCCCTCGTCTTCTTTGCGTCCCCGTGATGCCGTCGTTATCGATCCCGCTCGAACGACATGAGTGAAATTACAAGTGTGGGGCTCTGCGGCAGTCAAGCCACGGTCTGCCATTCACCAGATGATTCACCCTGCGGCACCACAGCCATACGGAAAGTGTTCAAATCGGCACAAACTATGCTCGCCCACCCCACCACCGGTCTCCCAACCCGGTCGATCTCATTCACTTCGGGTCTCCTTGTGCAAAGAAGGACGACCGCGCGCGCCGGTGCGTTGCCACCGGCGTACGACAGCGACAGGGATCACAGCCGCATCACGGATGAGCAACGGGGCACCTGTCCCGGACCCGCCGCGCATAAACCTTTCCGCATCCAGCCGGACCGGAAGTGATGAAACAATGCCCGTGGCCGTGTACCCCGTTGACCGGGACGTACGCGGACGCGCGCGTCCGCGCGTACCCGCCGGTCCCGTCCGGCCGGGTCCGGTCCGACGCTTCCCGGCCAGGCGGCCGTTCATCTTTCCCGACGTCAGAACAGCCCAGCCGTCCGAGCGACCCGAGCAACCGAGCACCCAGAGGCGCACCGCACTCCATGGACAACGACAACGCGATCGCCGGCGACCCGCTGGCGATCCCCCACCTGCTGCCGCCCGTCACGGGGCACCCCACCACCGTCGCCCAGTTCGCCGGCCTCGCCGGTGCCCTGGCCGGGGACCGGGAGTGTTGGGCGCCGCTGGTGCGGTACGACGCGGTGAGCCGCTGGTACCACCGGCTGCGGACGGGTCCCGGGTACGAGGTGTGGCTGCTGAGCTGGGTCCCCGGGCAGGGCAGCGGGCGGCACGACCACGGCGCGTCCAGCGGCGTGTGCGCCGTCCTGTCGGGGGCGCTCACCGAGGACGCGGGAGCGCGCGGCGCACGGGTCCTGACGCCCGGTTCGCTGCGCGTCTTCGGCCCCGGCTACGTGCACGAGATGGTCAACGCGTCGCTGGAACCGGCCGTCAGCCTCCACATCTACTTCCCCGGCCTGACGGAGATGCGGATGTACCCCCGGGAGGCCGCCGCACCCGTCTCACGGGCCGCCCTGGGCTGCTGACAGACTGGCACGCATGCGACGTATCGTGGCTCTCTCCGGCGGCATCGGCGGGGCCCGCTTCCTGCGGGGCCTGCGCCGTGCCGCCCCCGAAGCGGACATCACCGTCATCGGCAACACCGGCGACGACATCCACCTGTTCGGCCTCAAGGTCTGCCCCGATCTCGACACGGTGATGTACACCCTGGGCGGCGGCATCCACGAGGAGCAGGGGTGGGGCCGGGCCGGGGAGACGTTCGCCGTCAAGGAGGAACTGGCCGCGTACGGCGTCGGGCCCGAGTGGTTCGGGCTCGGCGACCGCGACTTCGCCACGCACATCGTGCGGACGCAGATGCTCGCGGCCGGCTACCCGCTCAGCGCCGTCACCGAGGCGTTGTGCCGCCGGTGGGAGCCGGGCGTGCGCCTGCTGCCCATGACGGACGACCGCGTCGAGACGCACGTGCTGACCGACGACGGCGACGGCGGGCGCAAGGCCATCCACTTCCAGGAGTACTGGGTGCGGCTGCGCGCCGAGGTGCCCGCACACGCGATCGTGCCGGTCGGCGCCGAGCAGGCCGAGCCCGCGCCCGGCGTGCTGGAGGCGATCGGGGCGGCGGACGTGGTGCTCTTCCCGCCGTCGAACCCCGTGGTGAGCATCGGCACGATCCTGGCCGTCCCCGGCATGCGCGAGGCGATCGCCGGCGCGGGGGTCCCGGTCGTGGGCCTGTCCCCCGTGATCGGCGGTGCGCCGGTGCGCGGCATGGCGGACAAGGTGCTGGCGGCCGTGGGCGTGGAGCCGACGGCGGCGGCCGTCGCCCGGCACTACGGGTCCGGCCTGCTGGACGGCTGGCTCGTGGACACGGTGGACGCGGACGCGGTCGGGGCGGTGGAGGAGGACGGCATCCGCTGCCGCGCCGTGCCGCTGCTGATGACGGACCTCGACGCCACCACCGACATGGCGCGGGCGGCGCTGGCACTGGCCGGGGAGGTCGTGAACCCATGACAGGCGAGGGACAGCCGGCGGGGGACGCGCCCTCGTACGCGGTCTGGGCGCTGCCCGGCATCCCCGAGGTGCGGGCCGGGGACGACGTGGCGCGGCTGGTCGCCGACGCGGCGTCGGGGGCGGGGCTGCCCGGCCTCGCCGACGGGGACGTCGTCATCGTGACGTCGAAGATCGTGAGCAAGGCGGAGGGGCGGCTGCGGCAGGCCGACGACCGGCAGGCGGCGATCGACGAGGAGACCGTACGGGTCGTCGCGCGGCGCGGGCAGGCCAGGATCGTGGAGTCGCGGCAGGGGTTCATCATGGCCGCGGCCGGGGTGGACGCGTCCAACACCCCGGTGGGTACGGTGCTGTTGCTGCCGGAGGACCCGGACGCGTCGGCCGAGCGCATCCGGCGGGGGCTGCGGGAGCTGCTGGGCGTCGAGGTCGGTGTCGTGGTCACCGACACGTTCGGCAGGCCGTGGCGCGAGGGGCAGACGGATGTAGCGATCGGCGCGGCCGGGATCGAGGTCGTGGACGACCTGCGGGGCGGCACCGACCCGTACGGCAACCCGCTCGGCGTCACCGTGACGGCGCTCGCGGACGAGCTGGCAGGGGCCGGTGACCTCGTGAAGGGGAAGACGGCCGGGCTGCCCGTCGCCGTCCTGCGCGGGCTCGGGAACCGGGTCGGGGAGACCGGGCAGACGGCGCGCGACCTGATCAGGGACGCGGCCGGGGACATGTTCCGGCTGGGGACGTCGGAGGCCGTGCGGGAGGCGGTGACGCTGCGGCGGACCGTGCGCGAGTTCACCGACGAGCCGGTGGACCCGGCGGCGGTGCGGCGGGCGGTGGCCGCCGCGGTGACCGCGCCCGCGCCGCACCACACGACGCCCTGGCGCTTCGTGCTGCTGGAGTCGGCGGGGGCGCGCAAGCGGCTGCTCGACGTGATGCGGGACGCGTGGGTCGCGGACCTGCGGCGGGACGGGAAGTCCGAGGAGAGCGTCGCCCGGCGCGTGCGGCGTGGTGAGGTGCTGCGTGCGGCGCCGTACCTGGTGGTGCCGTGCCTGGTCGCCGAGGGGGCGCACGCCTACCCGGACGAGCGGCGGGCGGCGGCGGAGCGGGAGATGTTCGTCGTGGCGATGGGCGCCGGGGTGCAGAACCTGCTGGTCGCGCTCGCGGGCGAGGGCCTCGGCTCGGCGTGGGTGTCGTCCACGATGTTCTGCCGGGCTGCGGTACGGACGGAGCTGGGGCTGCCGGACGACTGGGACCCGATGGGCGCGGTCGCGGTGGGGTACGCCGCGGGGCAGGCGAAGGCGCGGCCGGCGCGGGACGTGGCGGCGTTCGTCGAGGTCAGGTGAGTCAGCACAGGACGTCGTCGGCCGTGGTGGTGGGCGGGGCGTGACCTGCGGGGGGCGCGCCGTCGTTCTTGTCGCGCGCGCCGGTGCGTCCCGGCTCGTCGGGCAGCGGCTCGTCCTCGCGTACGGCGTCGAACAGGCGGTCGGCCGCCGTTCCGTCCCAGACGACCGTGGAGCCGAGGCCGGGGACGTCGCGGGCGGTGTCGGCGATGGGGACGGAGCCGAAGCGGGTGTCGGCGGTCGTGAGCCTGCCCATGGCGCGGGCCAGCGTCAGCATCTCCTCGGCGCCGAAGCCGCGGTCGGCGCTGACCGAGCCGATGAGGGCGTCGACCGTGTCGGACAGGCGTCCTGGGTTGAGGAGCGTGCCGCTGCCGAGCGCCTGGTCGAGGAAGGCGGCGAGGAAGCGCTGCTGGCGCTCCATCCGGCCGAGGTCGGAGGCGCCGTCCACGTGGCGCGCCCGGACGTACGCGAGGGCCTCGGCGCCGTCGAGGGTGCTCGTCCCGGCGGGCAGGTCGAGGCCCGCGTAGTCGTCCTTCAGCGGGCGCTCCGCGCAGACGCGGACGCCGCCGACGACGTCCACGGCCCGCATGAAGCTGACGAAGCTGACCTCCAGGTAGTGGTCCACGCGGACGCCGGTGAGGTCCTCGACCGTGCGGACGAGCAGGCCGGGGCCACCGTGGGAGAGCGCGGCGTTCAGCTTGTCGGGGTGGGCCGGGTGCCGGTCGCCCGTGACGGCGAAGGTGTGGGCGGGCAGTTCGGCGTACGAGTCGCGGGGGAGGCCGATGAGGTCCACGCGGTCGCGGTCGGCGGAGACGTGGAGCAGGAGGACGGCGTCGGCGCAGTGGCAGGCGGTGCTGCCGAGGTGGTAGGCGCGGCGTTCCTCGTCGGTGAGGCCCTCGCGGGTGTCGGTGCCGACGAGGAGGATGTTCAGGCCCCGGCCCGCCTCGGGGCGGCCCGCCAGGTCGTCGAACGGATCGACGCGGTGCACGCCGCCGGTGACCGTGCCGACCACGCTGTGGCCGACGCCGCTGGTGGCGAGGACGAGGGCGGCCAGGCCGGCGGCGGCGCGCAGGGCCCGGCGGCGGGTGCGTCGTGCCGGCATGGTGCACCACCTCCCGACGTCACGGTATGGCCATACGATCTACCGACCGGGGCGGCGCGCGCCGGGTTCGCCCGTTCGCGGGAGCGGGCGGGCGGAATCGCCGCACGACCGGTCGCGCCGGGGACGGGCCGCCGCACCCGCGCCCGGCTCGACGCGACGGTCGGCGTGCCGTGGCGCTTCGGGGCGGGCGGGCGGAACGGGGCTGCCGGAGGTGCCGGGCACGGTCGCGTCGGCGTGCGGAACGCGGCGTTCCGTGCCCGGGGCGTCTTCCGCCGGTCGGAGCGGCAGCGACAAGGCCGCCGCGACGAGGAGCCGGCCCGCGCGCGGGACGGGGAACCGGACCGCCGCGTCCGCTCTCGCGGGAGCTGCCGGTGCCGTACCGGCCCGGCCCGGACCCGGCCAAGCGCTACCCGGGCCACGGGCGTCGGCGCCGCATGGCGACCCGTCGCCGGTCCCGTCATGGGAATCGCGCTGACACGGCGGTCACGGCGGGGTCCCGTACCGACGGGCCGGGGGCGCGTGTCCGTCCCAGGCCGACCCCGCTGACCCGGCACACGAGGTCATCGCGTCGCGGCGGGAGCGCGGGGCGTCACCAGGTGTACATCGGCAGCGGGTTGACCTCCATGCACGTGTCCGAGTCGGCGCCGGAGAGGATGTCCTCCTCGTCGACGGCCTGACCGCCGCCGCTCGCCTCGCCCCCGCTGCCGCCGTCACCGCTGCCGCCGTCCGGGGCCGGCGCCTCGGACGGCGGGACGAACTCCGTTCCCTCGCGCCAGTCGGCGCCGATGATGAGGGTCACCTGGTCCACGCTCGTGGAGATCCGCACCGCGCTGCCCGGCAGGCCGAGGGCCTCCGCGACGGCCTGGGCGTTCGGCTTGTCGGCCTCGTCGGCGTACAGGACGCGGGAGGTGACCTCGCTCGACATCGTCGCGTCCGTGGCGGCCTGGGTGAAGCCGAGGCTCAGGAGGTGGTCGGTGATGACGGCGGCGCGGCCGTCCACCGGGACCTGGCCGTCGGCGCCCGTGCCGTTGCGCACGGCGACGGGGATGGTGTCCTCGGGGTCGGCGGTGGCCTCGGCCGAGGCGTCCGCGTCGGGCTCGGCGGGGGCGGCGTCCTGGTCGTCGAGCGGGATGTCGTCGCGGACGAGGGCGAAGAGCGCCTCGGCCTCCGCCAGATCGGGGATGATCCGGTTCTCGTCGTCCGGGTCGGGGAGCCACGGGAGGGTGACGCTGTTCATGCGGTCGCCGGGCACGGCGCGCAGGTCCTGGCCGAGGTCGTAGAGCTTCTGGACGCTGCCGAGGCCGTGGTCGACGGTCAGGGCGTTCGTCGCCGCCTCGGCGAGGTCCATGAGCTGCCCGGTGTTGGTGAGCGAGGTGCTGCCCTGGAGCTCGTCCACCATGTTGCTCAGGTACATCTGCTGGGCCTTGGTGCGGCCGACGTCGCTGCCGTCGCCGAACGCGTGGCGGGTGCGCAGCCACTGGAGGGCCTGCTCGCCCTCCACGACGCTCTCCCCGGCGGGGAGGCGGAGGTGGGAGTCGGGGTCGGCGATGTTCTTGTCCACGCAGACGGGGACGCCGCCCACCGCGTCGGCCATGCTCACGACGCCCGCGAAGTCGAGCATCATGAAGTGGTCGATGGGTATGCCGGTCAGTTCCTCCCAGGTGGCGACGGTGCAGCCGGGGCCGCCGTGGCCGAGGGAGGAGTTGATGGCGGCCTTCGTCACGGCCGGGTACACCTCGCCGGTCTCCGGGTCGGTGCACTCGGGTATGGAGACCATGGTGTCGCGCGGGATGCTGATCAGCGTCACGTTGCTGCGGTCGGCCGAGGCGTGCATGAGGATCTGGACGTCGGCGCGCTGACCGCCGTCGCCACCGCCGCCGAGCGCGGCGTTCTCGGCACCCTCGCGGGAGTCGGAGCCGAGCAGCAGGATGTTCAGCGGCGTCTGGCCGGCGGCGTTGGGCCGGGAGCGCTCGACCTGGCTGTTGCCGAGGTTCAGCTCCTCCTTGTCCAGGTTGCCGTTGAGGTGGCGTATGTAGAGGTACGCGCCCACGGCGACGGCCAGGACGACGAACGCCAGCGAGCCCGCGACCCAGACGAGGACGCGGCGCCAGCGCGGCTTGGGCTTCTTGCGGCGGCGCTGCGCCCGCCCGCCGGTGGCCGGGGCCGGGGACGGCGGGGCGCCGCCCGGCCGGGCGTCCGGGGCGGCCCGCTGGAGCGGGACCGTGCCCTGGTCGCGGTGGAGGTCCTCGTCCCAGCCGCGTTCCGCCGCGTGGGCGGAGCCGGCGGAGGACCCGCCGTCATCGTCGCCGCGCATTCCGCCTCGCCGCACGGGTACCTCCACTCTTCTCCGGTCGCGGGGCGCGGGCCACGGGGGTGGCGCCGCTCGTCTCAGGAGGCGCAGACATCCTCGTCCGCCTGGATGCTGTCCACGCCCTCGGGGATCTCGGCGGGAACCTCGATGGGCTCACCGGCGCCCCTGAAGTCGTCACCCAGGACCAGGACCATCGCCTCGCGCTCGCCCGACTCGCCCGGCAGCTCCTGGAGCGCCGAGTCAGGCAGGCCCATGACGGCGGCGAGGGTGGCGGCCTGGTCGGCCTGGTCCGCACGGTACTCCAGAGTGGTGGTCTCCTGGGGCTCCGGGGCGTTGCTCTTGTTGGTCGCGAGGCGCATGCCGTGCTCGTTCTGCAACCAGGTCAGGGTGTCCTGGGCCGCGCCGATGACGCCGCCGCCGTTGTAGACGTCCACGCGGACGTCCTCGGGGGCGGCGCGGTTCGCCTCCTCGGCCGCCGCCTCGGCCGCGGCCTCCTCCTCGGCGGCCCGGTCCGGGTCGATGTCCTCCTGGAGCATCCGGAAGATCGGCGCGGCGCGCTCCTCGTCCAGGACGACGGTGGCGCGTTCGTCCGGGGCCTCGTCCGGGTTGTCGCGCACCGGGAGAGTGACGAAGTTGACATCCGACATGGGGATGCGGCCGATGTCGGAGGCGAGGTCGTAGAGGCGCTCGATGTTGCCGATGCCGGTGTCCACGGTCAGCGCCTTGGTGGCGGTGTCGGCGAGGTCCCAGAAGTCGGTGAGGCTGGAGAGCACGTCGGAGTCGGTGACCTGGCGGGCCATGGAGGCGAGGAACTGCTGCTGGAGCCGGATGCGGTCGAGGTCGCTGCTGTTGCCGACGCCGTAGCGGGTACGGACGAAGGACAGGGCGTCCTCGCCCTGAAGGATGTGGTCGCCGGGCGTCAGGTCGAGGCCGGACTTCTCGTCCACGATGTGCTCGCTCACGCAGACCGGGACGCCGCCGACGGCGGTGGAGAGGTCCTTGACGGCGTCGAAGTCCGCCATCATGAAGTGGTTGATCGAGACGCCGGTGAGCTGCTCGACCGACCGCCAGACGCAGCCGGGGTCGCGGCCGAACGCGCCCATGCTGGTGTTGAAGCGCTGGCCGTAGGTGGCGGCGATCGTCTCCTTGCTGCCGTCCTCGTGGGTGACCTGGCACTCGGGTATGTCGGTGACGAGGTCGCGCGGGATGCTGAGGGCGGTGGCGTGCTCGCGGTTCTTGGAGAAGTGGATCAGGATCGTGGTGTCGTTGCCCTCGCTGGCCTCGCCGCCGTACGAGTCGTTGCCGTCGCCGGTGCGGGTGTCCGTGCCGATGATCAGAAGGTTGACGGCCTCGTCGTGGGAGAACGGGTTGTCTATGCCCGTGTCGACCTTGTCGATGTTGCCGTTGAGGCGGTCCCACGCGTACCAGGCGAGACCCGCGGCGACGACGACCACGAAGGCGGTCGAGCCGCCGACCCACAGGAGGACCTTCCTGGTGCGGGAGCGCCGCGGCTTGGCCTTGCGGCGGCCGCGGGCGGCGCGGCGGCCGCCGGGCGGCGCGGTGCCGACCCGTTCGGCCGGGGTGTCGCCGCCGGGGCGGCGGGCCGGGCGGGGGCCGGTCGCGGGGCCGCTGCCGGTGCCGCTGGTCGTCGGGGCGGAGCGGTCCCCGGTGCTCTCGACGGACGGGGCGCGACGCTGCCGTGGCGGCGCGTTACGGGGTGTGCCCGTCCCCCGGTCCGCCGGGGGGCGGTCGGCCGGTGCCGGCTGCCGCGCCCCCGGCAGTCGCAGTTCGTAACTGCCGGTGTCCGGGTTGAACACCCACTGATCCGCGGGGTCGATGTCGCCCGCGCCCCCACGTCCCTGCCCGTCCACGTTTCGGCTTGCCCTCCGTGTGCCTTCTAGAGGATCAGACGGCACACACTAGCGGGCGGTTTCAGGCACGGGGGATCTCGGTGACGCATTCCACCCCTTTCGAGGCGGACCGGCGCGCGCCCGGGGTCGGACGCGTCACCTCTTCCCCCCGGCAATCCTCAGATTTCCCTATCGTCCGCACAAAGCGGCGTCGTCGGCGCCCGTGGGGCGGACGGAGTTGTCGCCGCCCCATTCCGGATCGACTTCCGTGTCGGCGCGCAGGGCGGTGAACAAAGAATTGGCGTCCGGCTGGGCCGGAAGGCCGTTGTCGAGCGGCACGGTGAGGAAGCGGAGGCCGTCGTCCGGGACGGCGCGGACCTGGCGGACGAGTTCGTACAGTTCGACAAGGGAGTCGAGTTCCGTGTCGGATGTGATGGACGAGGTGAGTGCGTCAAGGACCGGCAAAAGTTTCGCGGGGTTGAGCAGGACGCCGCTGCTGGAGACTTTGCGGGCGAGGGCGTCGAGGGTGCAGGTCCTGACGCCGCCCACCGCGTCCGCGACCTTCCGCAGGGCGGTGAAATCGACGATCAGATGATGATCGATGCGGATGCCCGTGAGGCGTTCCAGGGTGCGGATGGCGCAGGCCGTGCCGCCGCTCTCGAAGGAGAGGGCGAGGGGGCCGCGGCGGGCGGCGAGGTCCGTGCCGTCGGCGCCCGTGCAGGCGGGGATCTGGGTGGTCAGGTCGCGGGGGACGCCGAGCGCGGTGGCGCTGCGGCCGTCGCCCGCGAGGTGCAGGAGGACCAGGGACTCGGCACGGCGGGGGGAGCCGTCGGGTGTCGCGTCGGACCGGATCAGCAGGACGTTCTCCGCCTTGCCGGGGGCGCGGGCGGGGCGTTCCGCGCGGTGCCGGTCCAGCTCACGTGCGGTGGTGGTGTCGGTGGTGAGCCTGCCGTCGAACCCGCGCAGGGACAGCCAGCCTGCCAGCGCGCCGGCGAGCACCAGGACCGCCGCCCCCAGCGCGATCCAGCGCAGGCCGCGCGGACGGCGCCGCCGCGGTGGCTCCGGCGGCTCGGCCGCTGGTCCGGCGGGCGGGTGGTAGGCAGGTTGTCGCGGCACCCTCATGGGGACGATCCTGCGGGCGCCGCCGCCGGGCGGCCACTGTCACTCGGCGAAGTGGGTGACGCGCTCACTCTCCCGCCGGGCGGCCCTGGCGGCGGCGTCGAGACGGTCGGCGTTGCGGCACAGGACGAGGGACGAGCCGGCGGCGAGCGGGGCGAAGAGACCGGCGGACAGTCCGGGCCAGGTGCCGTAGCCGGCCTGGGAGAGGAGGCGGCTGCCGGGGCCGAGGCCGCGCTCGGCGGCGTCGGCGTGCGCCAGCGCGAGGACCTGGGCGCCGGTGAGGTCGCGGCCGCCGACGCTCAGGGCGACGTCGTCGGGCCCCGGCGGGTCGTACGCGTCGAAGGCGTCCGGCTGCGCGGGGACGGCGACGGCGTAGTCCGTGAAACCGGCCGGGGGGTCGGTGAAGCGGGCGCCGAGGGGGCGGAGGCTGAGGGCGACGCGCTCGCCCGCGCAGGCGCGCGCCTCGGCGAGCCGGTCGGGGCCGGAGACGACCAGGTCGGCGTCGCGGGGGTCGCCGCCGACGTCGGCGATGACGCCGGTGGCGGCGCAGGCGAGGAGCCAGGCGGCGGTCTGCCAGTGGGCGGGGAGGAGGAGGGCGAGGCGGTCGCCGCGTGCCGCGGACAGCTCGTCCTGGAGGAGGTTGGCGGTCTTGGCCACCCAGTTGGCGAGGGTGGTGGCGGACAGTTCGACGCGCTCGCCGGTGGCGTCGTCGTAGTACGTCAGCAGCGGGCGCGCGGGGTCCGCGGCGAGCGCTGAACGCAGGAGGTCGGCGGGGACGCGTTCGGTGGAATTCATCGCCGTCAGCGTAGCCGCGGGCAACGGCGGCCCGCGGGGGCGGTACGGAACCTCTTTCGGGCTACAGCGGGAAAACTCCCTTGACCTGCGACAAGCGGCAATGGTTACGCTGTGTAGCGAAAGGAGTACGCCATGAATAGACAGATTTGCCGCTTGTACGCAAGATCAGCTGTATGCGTGCATTCACTGCTTCCCCCTTCGCCGCCTCCCGGTTCGCCTCGCCCTTCATGGCGACCGTCGGGGCCGCCTGCTCGGCCGCCCTGGCGGTGCCCCTCGTCCTCCTGCCCGGGAGCGCCGCCCAGGCGGCGGACGTCCCGGCGGGCGGCCTCCAGTCCCTGCCCCTCCAGCCGCTCAAAGCCCTCCAGCCCCTCGACGCGGGTGGTGGGGCGGCCGGCGACGCGGCGGAGGGCGCGGCGGGCGGGTCCGGCTCCGCCGCGGGCCAGGGGCTTCCGGCCACGGCCACGGAGCCGTTCTCCCTGCTGGGCATCGTCTGGACCGACGCGGACGCCGAACTGCACGGGCGGGCGCAGGTGAGGACGCGGGCGATCGGCGACGGCGGGACGGACGAGGCGGGTGGGGACGGCGAGGACGGCGGGGAGGAGTGGTCGCCCTGGCGGGACCTGGAGGCCGACCCCGCCCACACGCCGGACCCGGACTCGGCCGAGGCCGCGGACCCGGGGGTGCGCGGCGGGACCGCCCCGCTGTGGGTCGGCCCTTCGGACGGGGTGCAGGTCCGCGTGCTGCCGGACGACGGGGCGGCGGCGGAGGGCCTGCCGGACGGGCTGCGGCTCGAACTGATCGACACCGGGCAGGACGCGGCGCCCGAGGCGGTCACCCAACCGCAGGCGGTCGCGCCCGCGGCGGCGGCGGGGGCGCACGAGGGGCCGCGCCCGCCGATCGTCATCCGCTCCGGCTGGGGCGCCGACGAGAGCCTGCGGGAGAGCGGCTTCGTGTACACCGACACGGTCAAGACCGTCTTCGTGCACCACACGGCGGGAACGAACGACTACTCCTGCTCGGAGGCGCCGTCGATCCTGCGCGGCATCTACCGCTACCACGTGGAGAGTCAGGGGTGGCGCGACGTCGGCTACAACTTCTTCGTCGACCGCTGCGGCACCATCTACGAGGGGCGGGCCGGCGGTGTCGCCGAACCGGTCCAGGGCGCCCACACGCTGGGCTTCAACCACAACAGCATGGGCGTGGCCGTCCTCGGGACCTATTCCAGCACCAAGCCGAACAAGGACATCACCGACAACCTGTCCCTGCTCACCGCCTGGAAGCTCGGCCTGCACGGCGGCGACCCGCAGGGCACGCGCAACCGCACGTCCTCGGGCGGCAAGCACGCGGCCGGCACCACGATCAAGCTGAAGAACGTCTCGGGCCACCGCGACGCGTACAGCACGGACTGCCCCGGTGGCGAGCTGTACGCGTCGCTCGGCACCATCCGCTCCACCGCCGCCCGCCTCCAGGGCAGGTGACCGGGGCGGATAGCCTTGCCGGTCGTGCCGGACCGAAGCTGGGCGCCGCCCGAACCGTACGACCTGCGCCGCAGCATGCTCGTGCTGCGGCGCGGGCCGTACGACCCGGCGTTCCGTGAGACACGCGACGGTGCGGTGTGGCGGGCGACGCGGACCCCGCTGGGTCCGGCGACGGTGCGGCTGCTGCCGGGCCGCCCGGTGCGCGCGACGGCCTGGGGGCCGGGCGCCGGCTGGGTGCTCGACCGGCTGCCCGCGCTGCTGGGGGCGGACGACGCGCCGGACGCGTTCACCGCGTGCCATCCGCTGGTCGCCGAGGCGCACCGCCGCCACGGCGGGGTGCGGCTGATCAGGACGGGGCTCGTGCTGGAGTCCCTCATCCCGACCATCCTCGAACAGCGGGTGACCACGGAGGAGGCCTACCGCGCCTGGCGGCTGCTGCTGCGGCGCTTCGGCGAGCCCGCGCCGGGGCCGGGCGGCGAGGCGGCCCCCGAGCTGTGGGTGATGCCGGAGCCGAGGACGTTCGCCCTGCTCCCGTCCTGGGAGTGGCACCGGGTGGGCGTGGACCCGAAGCGTTCGGCCGCGGTGGTCCGCGCCGTACGGCTGGCCAGGCGGATGGAGGAGGCGGCGCGTCTGCCGCTGCCCGCGGCGCTGGCGCGGCTCCAGGCCGTCCCCGGCATCGGCCCGTGGACCGCCGCCGAGACCCTCCAGCGCAGCAACGGCGATCCGGACGCCGTCACCGTGGGCGACCTGCACCTGCCGGGCGTCGTCGGCCACGCGCTGGCCGGGGAGCGCGAGGCCGACGACGCCCGGATGCTGGAGCTGCTGGCCCCCTACGCCGGACAGCGCTACCGGGCGACACGGCTGATCCTGCTGTCCGGTGTCGTCCCCGCACGCCGGGCGCCGCGCCAGCGTCACGCCCGGATCGCCCGGCTCTGACCGCCCCGGGTCTCCCCTGCGGCCGGACGACGCGTGCGACGTCACGCGGCGGTCCCGACGTTCCGGACGCGCCCGGAGATGCGGTCGCGCTCCTGGGTGAGCCGGTCGAGCCCGCCGAGGTGCCGCCGGGCGGCGGCGCCCGGCGCGGACGTGGGCGTGGGCGTGGAGAGCACGTCGGAGTCGGCCCTGCTTCCGGCCGGCGCGTGGACGGGGGTGTCGTGGACGGGCGGTGGGCCCCCGCGGGCGGGACTTCGACAACTGCCCGGCGCGTATGACGCAGGTCACTTTCCCTGCCCTTGAACCTCACGCCGGTGTCAGGTTCTACGTTGACGGTACCGCCGGGAACCGCGCGGATCAGCACACCGGCCCCACCCCGGGCCGGCCATGCCGAAAGGGCACGTGGATGAACCTCTCCGGAGCGACCGCGCTGGTGACCGGCGCGAACCGCGGAATCGGACGCCACCTCGCGGCGCAGCTCGCCGAGCGGGGCGCCAAGGTGTACGCGACCGCCCGCAGACCCGGCAGCATCGACCTCCCGGGCGTCGAGGTCCTCCGGCTCGACGTCACGGACCCGGAGTCCGTCGCGGCCGCCGCCGCGGCGGCGCCGGACGTCGATCTGCTGGTGAACAACGCCGGGATCTCCACCGGCACCAACCTCATCGGCAGCGGGACCGACGCCATCGGACGCGAACTCGACACCCACTTCTGGGGCACCCTCGCCATGGTCCGCGCCTTCGCCCCCGTCCTCGCCGCGAACGGCGGAGGCGCGATCGTGAACATGCTTTCCGCCCTGTCGTGGTTCTCGTACGACGGCAGCAACGCCTACGCGGTAGCCAAGGCGGCGGAGTGGAGCATGACCAACGGCATCCGTCTGGAACTGGCGGAGCAGAAGACCCTCGTCACGGGCGTCGTGCTGGGGGCGGCCGACACCGACATGATGGCGGGCGCCGCCTACGACGGTCCCCTCACCGACCCCGCCGATGTCGCCCGTGCCGTGCTCGACGGTGTGGAGCGGGGGCGCGTCGAAGTCGTCGTCGACGAGTGGAGCGCCCACGTCAAGGCGTCGCTGGCGGCCGACCCCGCCGAGTTCTACGGGCAGGCGCTCGGCTGACGCCGTCCGGCCCGGCCGGCGGGGCGCCGGCCCGTACGGGCCACCCCCGGGCGACGGGAGGGCCCGTCCTCCGAGGGGTCGCCCTGCTCGCGACGCTCCCCCGCCGGCCCGGCGGCCGGCCGTCGTCCACGACGCAGCGGGCCGGACGCGGACGTCCGGTCTTGGTCAGGGGCGCATTACGGTGGGGCATGAGGGCCCTCTGGTCGTTCGGGTGAATGTCGCAATCCACACCGAACCCGGAAGGCCCTCACTCACTCAAGATCACCCCGCCGTGAAACCTGTCACCAACCTCCGTGGACAGAACACCTAGACAGCTCCACCACACCGGAGGTCTTCACCATGATCAAGCACCGGCACGTGTCAACAACGCTCGTGATCAATACACCTAGGCGGCCGGGGCGTCGGGCGGGAAGGGGCGGCCCGCGCGGAGTGCGGTGATCTCGCGGCGTCTGGCGAGCCGGTGCGTGCGGCGGATCTGCGCCTCCTGGAAGCGGCGCTTGTCCCGCTCGCTGCCCGGCAGCACCGGCGGCACCGGGCGCGGCCTGCCGTCCTCGTCCACCGCGGCGAAGACGAGGTAGGCGGTGGCGACGCGGGTGGCGGGCGCCGCCTCGTTCCACCGCTCGGCGAGGACGAGGGCGCCGATCTCCATCGAGGTCCTGCCGGTCCAGTTGCACTGGGCGCGGACGTGGACGAGGTCGCCGACCCTGACCGGTTCCAGGAAGACCATCTCGTCCATGGCGGCGGTCACCGCCGGGCCCCCGGAATGGCGCCCGGCCACGGCGCCCGCGGCGTCGTCCACGAGTTTCATGATCACACCACCGTGGACGGTACCCAGGAGGTTCACGTCGTTCTGCGTCATGATGTGCGACAGCGTGGTGCGGGACGCGGCGGTGGGTTTTCCGGACAGGTCCTGTGGCAGTTCGGTCATGGGGGTCAGGGTAGGCAGGGGCCTTTGCATCAGCTTCGCCACAGTCCCTGTAGCGCGTTTTTGCCGTACGGCCGACGCGGGGCAGACTCCTCGTTATGAGCGACTGGCCGGACGGGTGGACGGACGAGCAGGGCAACCGCAGCAGATATGGGCGCGGCAGCGCGGACGCACGCCCCGAGGGCGCCCGGGTCATGCCGCACGTCCCGCCTGGCCGGGCGCAGCGCCCGCCGCGCCAGCGGACCCCGTACGACGCGGGCCAGGGGAACGGCGCTCCGCAGGGCGGCTCCCCGTACGACTCCGGGTACAGCGACGGGCAGATCTACCGGGGCTCCGGCCACCGGCAGGGCCCGCCGCCCGTCGCGCCGGGACCGCAGCCGCCCGACCACGGCCCGCGGCCGCGCCGCCGCTGGGGCCGGATCGTCGGCTTCTCGGCGCTGGGCCTCGTGCTCGTCCTGCTGGTCACGGGCGTGGGCACGTACTTCTGGGCGGACGGCAAGCTGCGCCGCGAGGTGGACCTCTCCGCCCTGGAGGACCGGCCGGAGGCGGGCGAGGGCACCAATTACCTGATCGTCGGCTCGGACAGCCGCGAGGGCCTGACGCGCGAGCAGCAGCAGGACCTGCACACGGGCAACGCCGAGGGCAAGCGCACGGACACGATGATGCTGCTGCACGTCGGCAGCAACGGGAACACGATGGTGAGCCTGCCGCGTGACTCCTGGGTGACGATCCCCGAGTTCACCGGCTCCGAGAGCGGCAACCGCATACCCGAGCAGCAGCGCAAGCTCAACGCGGCGTACGCGATCGAGGGCCCGTGGCTGCTGGCCCGCACCATCGAGCACAACCTGGACATCCGCATCGACCACTACGTCGAGATCGGCTTCGGCGGCTTCGCCAGCGTCGTGGACGCCCTCGGCGGCGTCGAGATGTGCTTCGACGAGCCGATCCAGGACGAGAACTCGGGCGCCGACTTCGCGGCGGGCTGCCAGCAGCTCGACGGGCGGGAGGCCCTCGCGTTCAACCGGCAGCGGTACCAGGAGGCCGAGGGCGACCTCGGCAGGACGCAGAACCAGCAGGAGTTCCTGAGCACGCTGGCCAACCAGGCGGCGTCGCCCTCCACGATCCTCAACCCGTTCCGCCTCTACCCGGTCCTCGGGGCGAGCCTGGACGCGCTGATCGTGGACGAGGACATGTCGCTGTGGGACCTGCGGTCGATGTTCTGGGCCATGCGCGGCGCGCACCGGATGAACATCCCGGTCTCCGACCCCGGCTACGCCACGTCGGAGGGCTCGGCGGTGCTGTGGGACGAGGAGCAGACGGCGCTGCTGATGGAGCAGCTGCGGGGCGACGAGCGCGTCACCGTGGGCGTGGACGAGTAGCGGCGCGCCCCTTCTCCTTACGCCCGGCCGCCCGCCGGGACCGGCAGCGCGCCGGTCCCGGCGGGCGGTCGCGTCACCGGACGCAGAGGCAGAACGGGTGGCCCACCGGGTCGGCGAAGACGCGCCAGTCGCGGGTGCCGCCGTGGTCGTCCTCCAGGAGCTTCGCGCCGAGCGCGATCACCTGCCGCTCCGCCTCGTCCATCCGGTCGGCGGGCACGTCCAGGTCGAGATGGAGCTGCTGGCCGTGCTCGGTGCCTGGCCACTCGGGCGGCCGGTAGCCCTCGGAGCGCTGGAACGCGAGCTGCCGCCCGTGGGGGCCGTTCAGCTCGACCCACTCGCCGCCGTTGTCGTCCTTGTCCGACACCCGCCAGTCGAGCACGGCGGCGTAGAACGCGGCGAGCGCGCGCGGGTCGGGACAGTCCAGCACGGTCACTCCCATGGTGGCGATGGCCATGTGCGTCTCAGCTCCTCGGTGGTCGGTGGCCCGGACGGGCCGTGGGGGTCATCTTCCGTCAGCCTGTCCGGAAACCGCGAGCGCGATACGGGGTCAGCGCGTACGGGCCGCCTCCCGCGCGGCGCGGCGGGCGAGGACGCGGTCGTGCAGCGCGCCCATCTCCCGGAGGGCGGCCTTGCGGTCGCGGGCGGCGAGGCGGTCCACGTACAGCTGCCCGTTCAGGTGGTCCGTCTCGTGCTGGAGGCAGCGGGCGAAGTAGCCGCGGCCCTCGACGACGAGCGGGCGGCCGTCCTTGTCCGCCCCGCGCACGACGGCGCGGCCGGGGCGCGCGAGGGGCACGTAGGGTCCCGGTACGGACAGGCAGCCCTCGGGCTCCTCCAGGAGGCTGCGGTCCCCGGCGGGCAGGTCGTCGAGCACGGGGTTGGCGATGTGGCCGACGTGACGGGTGCCCCACTCGTCGGTCATGTCCCAGACGAACAGGCGCAGATCGACGCCGATCTGGTTGGCGGCGAGCCCCGCGCCCTCGGCGACGTCGAGCGTGGCGAACATGTCGTCGATCAGCGCGGCCAGTTCCGCGCCGCCGAAATCCGTGACGGGGCGCAGGGCGCGGTGCAGGATCTCCTCGCCGATGACGGTGACGCGCCGCGGTGTGCCGCGGACGGCCTCGGGCGACGGGGCCGGATACCCCTCGACGGGTTGTCCCTGGACGAGTACGGCCATCCCGGCACGCTCCTCACTGCTCGGCGGATGCCCCTGCTTGACGGGCGCTTTGCAAAGTACCAGACTTTGCAAAGTGACCGAAAACGACGAACGGGCCCTTGCGCCGCTCCCCCCGCACCCCGTACGCGACGCCCTCCTCCGCCTGTTCGCCGAGCTGGACACCGTGACCTCGACCGAGGCCGCGCGGCGGCTCGGCGTCAGCTCGGGGCTGTGCTCGTTCCACCTGCGGCAGCTGGCCAGGCACCGGCTGATCGAGGAGGCGCCGCACCGGGGCGGCGGGCGCGTACGGCCGTGGCGGCTGCGTACGGAGGCGCCGGACGCGCCGGAGGCCGCCGCGGGCGACGGGACGCTCAACAGGGCGCTGGAGGACGAGAGTTACCGTCACTGGCTGGAGAACCGCGGCCGGGCGCCCGGGGAGTGGCGGCGCGACGCGGCGTTCAGCGAGGTCCTGCACCTGACGCCGGACGAGCTGGACGAGGTCGCCGCCGCGATCCGCGCCGTGCTCGCCCCGTACCGCGACCGGCACGGGCGGCCGGAGGGCGCCGCTCCGGTCGCCGCCGTGGCGCGCCTGTTCCCCCTCCTGGTAGACCTGCCGCATGGACGCTGACGAACCGGCGCTGCTCCCGCTGCCCGACGGCGGGCGGCGGCCGCCCGTCACCTGCCGCCTGTGCGGGCGGCGGCTGTACGGGCGCGAGGCGCGGATGTGGGGACTCGGCCCGGAGTGCCGGGCGAAGCTCGCGGTGCGTGTGGCGCCGCTGCCGCCGGAGCACCCGGTGGAGCAGGAGACGCTGCCGGGAACCTGACGAAGGCGTGATGCGATGATCAGCTCATGCCTCTGCTTGTCACCGCTGGCCGCCGTGCCCCGCTGCTGCTGATACCGGCGGTCCTGCTCGCCGCCGCGTGCGCGCCCGGACAGGCGGACCCCCGCGCGGCGCCGGCGCCCTCGGTCACGCCGAGCCCGCTGGAGCAGGACGGGCAGGAGCCGGTGCGGGGCAACGCGCCGGACGAGCCGGCCGGGGCCGGGCGGACCTGCCCGCCGGAGGGCGTACGGCTGGCCCCCGGGCCGGTGGACGCGGCCCTGGGCGCGCGTGGCATGCGGGTGACGCTGACGAACTGCGGGACCGAGCCGTACACCGTCGGGGGCTACCCCGTCTTCACCGTGCTCGGCGAGGACGCCGCGCTTCTCGACGTCGAGCAGGAACGGAGCGCCACGGCGGCCGAACCCCCCGCCGAGGTCGTCCTCCCGCCGGGCGGGGCGGCGTACACCGTGCTGGAGTGGCGCAACACGGTGACCGACGTGACGCGCCCGGCGACCCTCGGCGCCGAGCTGTCCTTCCTCACCTCCGAGGACGGCGCGACGCAGTCCGTCTTCCCGGACGGCGGCCTCGACCTCGGCACGACCGACCTGCTGACGGTGACGCCGTGGACGGCGGCTGAGGCGGAGTAGCAGCGCCGGCTACTCCACGGGCCGCAGATCCGGCTCCTCCGTCAACCCGCCGTCGTCCTCGCAGCCCATCTCACCCGCCAGGTCGAAGGCGGCAGCATGGGCGAGCCTCATCACAGTGCTCTCTTGCCCCGGCTCGGGATGGAGGCCCATGCGGGAGGCCACCGTGGTCACGGTGGTGGACCTGCCGCCGGCCGAGGGAATCACGCAGTCGAAATAGATCACCGCCGTTTCCGATGTCGCGTACGCCCGGCGACCGATGGGGAACACGAGGGAGCCGTCCGGAAGATCGACATCTTCCAGTTCAAACTGACGAGCGGTACTGTGCGAAATAGTCAAGGACTCGAAAAAGCTACTTGCCGAAGGCCAGATCTGACATAGATCGTAACCGCCGACCTCATATATCTGCTCGGGCCCGTATGCCTCATGTATGAGCTTTTCGGCAATCTCGGCCGGAGTCAGCACCTTGTAGGCGACGGCCTCGGTGCTGCCGGTGATCTCCTCTGCGGCGGACGCGACAACCGGAGTGAATATGTTGCCGCATTCGTCCGTGAGGCCTGTTTCAGTCGTCGTCGGCTCCGCCCCATCAGGCGGCTCGTCGCCCGCGCTGCAAGCGGTCAGACACCCGCACAGAAGCAGCGCGGTGGACACCGCCTTCCACCTGCCCGGCTCCTTCACCTGCCACCCCCTCCGCCGACTTGGGCGTCAATGCCCACTTGCCCTTCCCCTGATGTTCCGAAGTTATATCCGATGTCCAGGCTCTCCCGGAGGCTTTGCCCCAGATCGCCCTGCGCGTTGACATGCTGCCGCAGCATGAAATCGACCAACGGTGTGGCAAGGTTGTTGTACCCGGAGCTGTAAATCCTGGCGCCTGCTTCCTGTATCTCGTCCTGAGAACTCTGCTGGTCGGATCTCGTCCAGTCGCCCACGAGTTGGCCCAGCCATTCGTTGACCGCGCCGCTCCCCGCCGTGACAGCCAGTGGAACGACGATCGCACCCGCCGCCGCGGCGGGCAGGAACGCGGCACCGCCTGCCACCGCCGTCGCCGCGCCGTACTTCAGCCAGCCGGACCGCTCGTCCAGGGCGCGGTTGAACGCCTCGTCGCTCGCCAGCCCCTCGGCCCGCACCTGGTCGGCACGCGCCTGGTCGAGGAAGCCCTGCGCCTGAGCCGTGATCCGGACCACATTGCGCGCCGGTCCCTCTTCGACCGTCCCGTCCGCGCCGACCTGGGCGTCCAGCACACTGGCGGTGTAGATGCGCTCGGCCTGCGAGAGGGTCGCGTAGGAGTCCGGATGCTGTCCGAGAACGCTGAGAAAAGGCTGCACGTCGTTCCCGAACCGGGCGTGCAAGGAGACGTCGTTCCACTCGGGGGCGAAGGGTCCCGCGCTGCCCTCCCCTCCGTCGAGCGCCCAGTTGATGTCGTCCACGTAGCCGGCCGCCATGTTCCCCAGGCTGTCGGTGAGGGCGGAGAAACGGTGGGAGAGGCCGGGGTCCCGCGAGAAGCGGTCGGCGATGTCCTCCATGACGCCCGCCCCGGCCTCGGACCTGGTGACCTCGACCGACGTCTCGTCCCAGGCGTGGCCCAGCGTCGCGGCTTCCAGCGCGTGGCCGAGTGCGTCCGACAGGTGATCGGCGGACTGACCGGCGGCGGCGGCCGGGTCGTGCGAGTTGACGTCGGGGAACTGGGTGTAGCCCTCTTGGAGGAAGTAGTCGAGGTAGCCGGCGACCGGGCTGTCGCCGCCGCGCAGGATTCCCGCGTGGCCGTCCGGATCGAGGCTGCCGTCCTCGCGGTACGCGGTCGGGGTGGTGGAGAAGAACTGCGTGGCAGCCTCGGGACTGTGCCCCAATGCCTCCAGGACGCCGAGCACCGGATCGTAGCCCGCGCCGTTCGCGCCCACCGGGTTGAACGGGTGCTCGGGACCGGCACCGCCCTGTCTGGCGTCGGCGAAACGCAGCGGGTCGTCCGCGTGCAGTTGCACGACGTGCTCGGCGATGGGGGTGAGGAACGCGGGGTCGTACGCGCCGTACCGGAGGATGCCGCCGAGCAACTGGTAGCCGTAGGGCCCCTCGACGGCGTGCGCGGTCAGTGGCAGTCGCTCGGTGCCCAGCCGCCTGAGCTCTTCGCCGAACGAGGCGGGCAGGTGGTGTCCGTTGTCCGGATCGGTGGCGGTGGCCAGGCCGAGACCGAGGTTGCGTTGCAGCGCCTGCACCTGTTCGAGCCGGTGCTCGTCCACCTCGTAGCCCTCCCCCATGGTGCTCATGCTCAGGGAACCGAAGAGAGTGAGCGTCCCCTCGGCGCCGAGTTCCCGGAACAGCCCTGTGGTGAACTCCGGGGAGTCGCGGTTGTCCGCCAGCAGCTCGTTGAACTGCTCCAGCTCGCGCGACGTCATCCGGTCGCCCTCCCGGGCGAGCAGCAACGCCTGGGCCAGCTCCTCCTGGTCGAGCGTGGTGTACACGGGTGCGCCGAAGTCGTGCCGGTCCTCGTCGGCGTCGGCCAGCAGCGCGCGGGCCAGCGTGCGGTCCGCGTCGTCGAACCTTTCCACCAGCACGTCCACGCGCCGCTGCATCGCCGCCACGGCCTCACGCTCGGCCGCGAAGTGGGCGCTGTACTCGGGGTCGAACAACTGGCGCGCCGGGTCCTCGGTCACCGAGCGCAGCGCGGCGACCCCGCCGGCTTCCGACACCGTCAGTGACGCGGCCGGGGCCTCGATCTCGACGAGTTGGTGCAGTCCGTCCTGCGCCGCCTTCAGAGTGGCGTAGCCGTCGTCGAGGAGTTGCCCCATTCCCCGGGCGGCTGAGGCCGCGTCACCGGACTCCCGAACGCTTTTCGCCACGAATGCCCGGGTGACCGAGGCGTTGACACCCTCCCAGCGTGCCTGCTCGGAACGGGCCAGCAGTGTGTCCCGCGCGTCCTGGGCCAGGTCCTCCAGCCTGCCCGCCATGGCCGACCAGTCGTCGAGCGCCGCCTTGAGCCCGCCGAGCGACGCGTGCCACACCTGCGCGAAGGTCAGGGTCATCCGTGCTCACCGCTCACCGGACAGACGGCGGTCGATCTCCGTGATCGAGAGGGATGCGGCGATGTCGGCCTCGTCCTGCTGGTGGGCCGCGGCGGAGTGGTCGAGGTGGTTGGAGATGTGCGCGCAGGCGTCCAGCAGCGTCGTCGTCTGGCCGGCCCAGGTCTCCAGGAGGGTCGCCAGGGCGGCGCCGGTGACGAGGCCGTCGGCGGTCAGCCCCGTCGCGGCCTCGGCTGTGGCGGCACGCGCGTGGTCGGCGTCGGTGGCGAGCCGGCCGTGCAGTTCGTACGCGGCCGAGCCGACGCGTCCCAGGTCGTCCTGGTGCACCGCCAGGTCCCGCGTGGCGCGTGCCGCCTCGGCCTGGATCGCGCGCCACTCGTCGTCGAACGACATGGCTCCCCCTCCGCCCCTCGCGCCGCCCCCGCGGCGATGGCTCTGCCCCCAGCCCTCGTTCCCACCGAGCACCTTGGCACACGGTACCCATGGCTTCACTCTCTGTCCACACCCGAACGGGTGATAGCTTCGCCGCGTCAGGCGGCGCCGAAAAGGGGGAGGCAGTCGGTCGTCAGGCCGGTGAGGGTCACGGGCACGGTGCGGTGCTTCTCCCAGCGCTCGCGCGACAGGCGCAGGCGGTGCTCGGTGGCCGGTGCGCCGCGTACGACGACCCGCGCGAGGCCGTCGCGCTCGTAGCCCAGCTTCTCCGACACGCGCAGCGACGCGGTGTTGTGCGCCATCGCGCCCGAGACGGCCTCGGCCGCCCCCAGGCCCGCGAACGCCAGCTCCAGCACGGCGGCCCGCATCTCCGTGCCGAAGCCCCGCCCCTGGTGGGCGCGGCCGAGCCACGAGCCGCTGGTGGCCTGGCGCAGGACGGCGAACCCGTCGGCGCCCAGCGACTGGTAGCCCACGGGCCGGTCGTCCAGGAACGCCACGAGGCCCATCGACCACGACTCGGGTGTCCAGGCGCCCAGTTGACGCCAGTGGTACTGGACGACCGAGCGGGCGCGGTCGGCCGGGGGCAGGTCGGTCCAGGGGACGAGGAAGGGCATCTCGTCCGGGGGATGGACGCCGGGGAGGACGAGGTCGGCGAGGCCGGCCAGTTCCTCGTCCGTGGGGAGGCGGAGCAGCAGACGCGGGGTGCGCAGCCGGATGCCCAGGACAGGCCAGTGGTCGATCAGCATGGCCCATTCTGTGACCGGTTCCGCGCACCCCGCATCCGATTTCGACCGGGGTGACGGTCAGTTCACATTCGCCGAGAACGAGTTGACGCCGAGACCCGCGCCGCCCTGCCAGGGCTCGAAACCGGCCTGGACGCTCGTCAGGTACCAGGACGGGTTCGCCAGCCCGCGGCTCACCGTGACGTCCACGAAGTCCATCACGTCGAAGCTGAGCGAGCCGATGGCGGACGGCGCGACGAAGGAGATGACCTGGTTCGCGCCGTTGCTGCCGGTCCAGACCTGCCAGCTGCGGCCGGCCACGGTCGCCGTGCCGGACTGGGACCCGATCGGCTGGATCGGGCCGACGCGGTTGAGCCAGATCATGATCTCGGTCTGGTTGACACCTGTCCGCTTGGGCGTCGGGTCGAGCCAGATGTCGTACGACGCGTTGTACACGGCGTTGCCGGTGTACTGGTACGAGATGCTGCTCTGCGCGCTGCCGATCGAGCTGATCTGGCGGGGCAGGTTGGTGCCGGGCGAGCAGTTCCCGTAGTGGCAGCCGAAGTAGACGGACGGGTACGACTTGGGCGCGCCGTTCGTGGGCACGCTGCCGTCCGCCTGGGTGATGCGGAAGCCGCTGCCCGAGACGTCGATGCACTGCGTCGCGCTCGTGCCCCAGCGGTTGTTCTGGACCGTGTAGCGGCCCTGGATGGTGGTGGAGCCGTACTGGTCGCAGATGACGGCGTCCGCGCCGATGGGCCCGGCGGCCCCGGCGGTCGGCGTGGCGGTCAGCAGGCCCGCGACGGAGGCGACGGCGGCCAGGACCGCGACCACCGCGCCGCGGAACCGGGACCGCGCGCCTCGCGTGCCCGTGCGGACGGATGTGGTGCTCATGTTGCTCCCTTCGGACGGTATGTGCGTTCGGGGGGAGCGCTCCCAAGGCGATACGGCCGTGGAATCTAGGGGCAACGGGCACGCACGGCAAGGGGTCGCGCACGCACGGGCGTCACGGCGTGGGCGTCGCCGCCGGGGCGGGGGTCTCGCCGGTGGCGCCGCCGTCCGGGCCGTCGCCGGGGCCGCCCCGGCGCCCGCCCAGCAGCCGGTTGCCCACCCACACGCAGGCCCACAACCCGACACCGATCAGCATCAGCCAGCCCGCCACCTCGTAGTCGTCGCCGGCGCGGCCGGACAGCGGCGTCGCCAGGTAGACGCAGAGCACGGCGCCGATGACCGGCAGCGCGGTGGGGGCGCGGAAGTGCTTGTGCTCGACGGGGCTGCGGCGCAGCACGAGGACCGCCACGTTGACGATGGCGAAGACGCACAGCAGCAGGAGCGACGTCGTGCCACCGAGCGCGGCGAGGTCGGCGTAGCCGATGAGGAGGAACGCGAGCAGCGTCGTGAACACGATGGCGACCCAGGGGGTGCGCCGCCGGGGCAGGAGGCGGCCGAGCGGCGCGGGGAGCGCGCGTTCGCGGGACATGCCGTACAGCAGACGGCTGGCCATCAGCATGTTGATCAGCGCGGAGTTGGAGACGGCGAACATCGTGATCCACGCGAAGAGGTCGATGGGGAAGCCGGGCGCGCCCGCCTGGACGACCTTCAGCAACGGGGTGTCGCCCTCACCGAGGTCGGCCGGGGTGACGAGCGCGACGCTCGCGATGGCGACCAGGACGTAGATGACGCCGGTGACCGTCAGGCCGATGAGCATGATGCGCGGGAACGTGCGGACCGGGTCCTTCGTCTCCTCCGCCATGTTCACCGAGTCCTCGAAGCCGACCATGGCGAAGAACGCGAGGGCGGTCGCCGCGCTGACGGCGCCGAACGCGGTCTCGCCGCCGCCCGTCTCGAACTCGGTGACGCGGCCGAACTCGCCCTGGCCCTGGACGACCGCCCAGACGCCGACGCCGATGACGATCAGCAGCCCGGAGAGTTCGACGGCGGTCAGCGCGACGTTCGCCTTCACGCTCTCGCCGACGCCGCGCAGGTTCACCAGGCTGATGAGGACCATGAACGCGAGGGCGATGGTGAGGGTGACACGGCCGTGGCTGCCGTCCACGTCGAGCGCGGACAGCAGGTTCGCGGCGAACGCCTTGGACGCGCTGGACGCCGAGGTGAGGCCGGACGCCATGACCGCGAAGGTGACGAGGAACGTCAGGAAGTGGATGCCGAACGCGCGGTGGGAGTACGCGGCGGCGCCCCCGGCGCGGGGGTACTTCGTGACGAGTTCCAGATAGCTGGTGGCCGTCAGCATGGCGACGACGAAGGCGCACAGGAAGGGGAGCCAGACCGCCCCGCCGACCTCGGCCGCGACGGTGCCGGTCAGCGCGTAGACGCCGGTGCCGAGGATGTCGCCGATGATGAAGAGCAGGAGGAGGCCAGGGCCCATGACCCGCTTGAGTTCGATCGGTTCCGCCGGTGCCGGCGGGGTGGCTGGATTCCCCATGGTCTCTGGCATGCCCGGACCCTAGCGCACCACACCCGTCACAAAGCGGGAGAAATGGTGCGCTTGCGGTGACTGTCCGTGGCGAGCGGGCGGGTGGTGAACGGGCGTCAGGCCGTGGGCCGCCCGAGGGCGCGGTACGTCCAGCCCGCCTTGCGCCACAGCGCGGGATCGAGGGTGTTGCGTCCGTCGAGGATGCGGCGGGCGGCGACCACCTCGCCCATGGCGGCGGGATCGACCTCGCGGAACTCGCGCCACTCCGTGAGGTGCAGCACGGCGTCGGCCGACTGGGCGGCCTCCAGGGCGGACGGGGCGTAGGCGAGGGTGGGGAAGACGCGGCGGGCGTTCTCGGTGGCCTTGGGGTCGTAGACCGTCACCTGGGCGCCCTGGAGGTGCAGTTGGCCGGCGATGTTGAGGGCGGGCGAGTCGCGGACGTCGTCGGAGTCCGGCTTGAAGGCGGCGCCGAGGACGGCGACGCGCCTGCCGAGCAGCGAGCCGTCGAGCGACTCGCGGGTCAGTTCGACCATGGCGGCGCGGCGGCGCATGTTGATCGCGTCGATTTCGCGGAGGAAGCCGACGGCCTCCGCCGCGCCCAGCTCGCCCGCGCGCGCCATCAGGGCGCGGATGTCCTTCGGGAGGCAGCCGCCGCCGAAGCCGATGCCCGCGCGCAGGAACTTGCGGCCGATGCGGTCGTCGTGCCCCAGCGCCTCGGCGAGCTTCACCACGTCGCCGTCGGCGGTCTCGCAGATCTCGGCCATCGCGTTGATGAAGGAGATCTTGGTGGAGAGGAACGCGTTGGCAGCCGACTTGACCAGCTCGGCGGTGGGCAGGTCGGTGACGAGGAACGGCGATCCGGCGGCGACGGGTGTGGCGTACACCTCGCGCAGGGCCGCCTCGGCGCGCTCGCCGGCCACGCCGGCGACGATGCGGTCCGGGCTGAGCGTGTCCTCGACGGCGAAGCCCTCGCGGAGGAACTCGGGGTTCCACGCCAGCTCGGCCTCCTCCCCCGCCGGGGCCAGCTCGGCGATGCGCCGGGCGAGGCGTGCGGCGCTGCCGACCGGCACGGTGGACTTGCCGACGACGAGGGCGGGCCGGTCGAGGTGCGGGGCGAGCGCGTCCACGGCGGCGTCGACGTACGACATGTCGCACGCGTATTCGCCGGGCCGCTGGGGGGTGTTGACGCAGATGAAGTGGATGTCGCCGAAGGCGGCCAGGTCCTCGAACGAGGTGGTGAACGACAGCCGCCCGGTCGAGCCGGGCAGCCCGGCGACGTGCCGGCCGAGCAGTTCGTCGAGCCCGGGTTCGTAGATCGGCGCGTGTCCTCTGGCCAGCTTCTGGATCTTCTCCGGCACGATGTCGAGGCCGAGGACGTCGAAGCCCAGCTCCGCCATGGCCGCCGCGTGGGTGGCGCCGAGATAGCCGAGGCCGATGACCGTGATCTTCGTCGGGCTGTTCACGGGTCCAGAGCATAGCCCCCGCGACCGACAGCGGGCCGCGAGCACCGGCGCCCGTTGCCCCGGACGGCGACGGTGCGCTTTAGTTACTTAACAGTCGTTAGCATCGCCGCAGCCGTCAGCAAGGAGTTGGGACCCGTGGTCCGAGCCGCAGACTTCGATCTCTACCGCCCCGCCGAGGAGCACGAGATGCTCCGCGACTCGGTCCGCGCGCTGGCCGAGGCGAAGATCGCGCCGTACGCCGCCGAGGTGGACGAGGCGGGCCGCTTCCCGCAGGAGGCGCTGGACGCGCTGGTGGCCAACGACCTGCACGCCGTGCACGTCCCCGAGGAGTACGGCGGCGCGGGCGCCGACGCGCTGGCGACGGTGATCGTCATCGAGGAGGTCGCGCGGGTGTGCGCCTCGTCGTCCCTGATCCCGGCCGTGAACAAGCTGGGCTCCCTGCCGGTGATGCTGTCCGGCTCACCCGGGCTGCGCGCCAAGTACCTGACGCCCCTGGCGAAGGGCGACGCGATGTTCTCGTACTGCCTCTCCGAGCCGGACGCGGGCTCGGACGCGGGCGGCATGCGCACGCGCGCGGTGCGCGACGGCGACGCGTACGTGCTGAACGGCGTGAAGCGCTGGATCACCAACGCCGGGGTGTCCGAGTACTACACGGTGATGGCCGTCACCGACCCGGACAAGCGCACGCGCGGCGGGATCTCGGCGTTCGTCGTGGAGAAGGGCGACGAGGGCGTGTCGTTCGGCGCGCCGGAGAAGAAGCTCGGCATCAAGGGCTCGCCGACGCGCGAGGTGTACCTCGACAACGTGCGCGTCCCCGCCGACCGGATGATCGGCGACGAGGGCACCGGCTTCACCACAGCCATGCGGACGCTCGACCACACCCGGATCACCATCGCGGCGCAGGCGCTCGGCATCGCGCAGGGCGCGCTGGACTACGCGAAGGGGTACGTGCGGGAGCGCAAGCAGTTCGGAAAGCCCGTGGGGGACTTCCAGGGCGTGCAGTTCATGCTGGCCGACATGGCGATGAAGCTGGAGGCGGCGCGGCAGCTCACGTACGCCGCGGCGGCGCGGTCGGAGCGGGGCGACGGCGACCTGACGTTCTTCGGCGCGGCGGCCAAGTGCTACGCGTCGGACGCCGCGATGGAGATCACCACGGACGCGGTGCAGCTCCTCGGCGGCTACGGCTACACGCGGGACTACCCGGTCGAGCGCATGATGCGGGACGCGAAGATCACGCAGATCTACGAGGGCACGAACCAGGTCCAGCGGATCGTCATGGCCCGCAACCTCCCCTGACCCCCCGCGCGGCGCGGCGGCGTACGTCAGCTGCCGCGCCGCCGTCACACCGCGCCGTCCTCCGCCGCGGTGCGGGCTCGCCGCTCCAGGAGCGCGGCGATGCCGTCGAGGACGAAGCGCAGGTTGTAGAGGAAGTCCTCCTCGGCCGTGGTCCGGTCGTCGGCGAAGACGCCCGACCTCACCAGGCGTGCCACGGCCGGATAGGCCGGGTCGTCCACCACGAACTCCAGCATCCGCTGGTACGCGCGGCCCCACTCCGCGTACCCCACGCCGGTGCGCGGGGCGGCGCGCATGATCGAGACCTCCTGGCGCACCTCGCTGAGGACGAAGCCGGAGACGACCATCAGCACGCCGAGCTTCGTCTCCTCGCTCATCCGCGTACCGGCCAGCGAGTCGAGCAGGACCTCCATCCACGCGATGTTGTTGGGTCCCATCGGAGGGCCGCTGATGGGGATGTCGACCATCCAGGGCCGCGCGATCATGAGGCGGCGCACGCCCTTCCCGTAGGCGAGCAGGCGGCCGTACCAGTCCTCGGGCCAGCCGGTCGTGTCCGGCCGCCCGGTGCCCACCTCGAACATCAGGTCGAGCAGGTCGTCCTTGCCCGGTACGTAGCGGTAGAGCGACATCGTCGTGACGCCCACCTTCTGCGCGACCTTGCGCATGGACACGCCGTCGACGCCCTCGGCGTCCGCGATCTCGATGGCCGCGCCGACGATCTGGTCCAGGGTCAGGCTGCCGCGCGGGCCGCGCGTACCCGGGCGCTGCCGCCGCCAGAGCAGGTCGAGCAGGTACTGCGGGTCCCGTCCGCCGCCTTTCGGCTCGGTGGCCATGCCCGTTCTCCCGTTCCCTCGGTCCGGCCCGCCCGCCGGTTGACGTCATCCTAGAACTGTGTATGGTGTACAACGAAATCTACAGTGTAAACAGTTTGCGCCGTAGAGAGTTTCGTGACACTCAGGGGGTTCCCATGGCGGCAGACCACGCCATAGCGGCCGACGGGCTGCGGAAACGGTTCGGCGACCCGGGCGGCGGCGGCAAGCTGGCGCTGGACGGCTTCGGCCTGACCGTGCCCGCCGGGACGGTCCACGGGCTGCTCGGCCCGAACGGCGCGGGCAAGACCACCGCCGTCCGCGCCCTCACGACACTGCTGCGCTACGACGAGGGCCGCGCGGAGATCTGCGGCCTCGACGTCGCGCGGCGGCCGGACGAGGTACGCGGCCTCATCGGGCTCACCGGGCAGTACGCCGCCGTGGACGAGCAGCTCAGCGGACGGCAGAACCTCGTCATGTTCGGCACCTTCCACGGCCTCGGCCGGCGCGGGGCGCGGCGGCGGGCGGACGAGCTGCTGGAGCGCTTCGGCCTCACCGAGGCGGCCGGGCGCAACGCGGGGCAGTACTCGGGCGGCATGCGCAGGCGTCTCGACCTCGCGGCGAGCATGGTGCGCGTACCGCGCGTCCTCTTCCTGGACGAGCCCACCACCGGGCTCGACCCCCGCAGCCGCAACCAGGTGTGGGACACGGTCAGGTCCCTCGTCGCCGGGGGGACGACCGTGCTGCTGACCACGCAGTACCTGGAGGAGGCCGACCAGCTGGCGGACCGTATCTCCGTGATCGACGCCGGGCGGATCGCGGCGGAGGGCACGGCGGACGAGCTGAAGGCGCGGCTCGGCGGCGCGCGGATCGAGGTCGTCGTGCGTGACTTCGCCGACCTGGCGGGTGTGACGCAGTTGCTCGCCCGGGTGGCCGGGCCGGGGGCGCGGACGGAGTCGGACCCCGACACGCGGCGGGCGTCCGTACCCGTCAGTGATCACGTGGCGGCGCTCACCGGGGTGGCGCGGGCGTTGCACGAGGCAGGGATCACGGTGGAGGACATCGGCACACGGCGGCCGACGCTGGACGAGGCGTTCCTGCACCTCACCGGACACACCACGGACGCCGGGAAGGAGCGTGCCGCATGAGCGCGGGCACGGTGCACGAGGGGTACGCCCCGGCGCGGCGGCGAGGGATCGTCGCGGACAGCCTGACGATGACGCGCCGGCACATGGCGCACCTCGTACGGGTTCCCGAGGAGGCGGCGCTGTACTTCGCGCTGCCGATCATGTTCGTCCTGGTCTTCGGCTACGTCTTCGGCAGCGGCATGTCGGTCGCGGGCGGCGGGAACTACCGGGAGTTCCTGGTGCCCGGTGTCTTCGCGATGACGATGCTGTACGGCATGGGCGCGAGCGGCAGCGCCATCGCCGTGGACGTACGGCGCGGTGTCGTCGACCGCTTCCGCTCGATGCCGATCTCCCGGCCCGCGCTGCTGATGGGCCGGTGCACGGCCGACCTGCTGCGCGCGCTGGTGGAACTGACGGTCGTCCTCGTATGCGGTCTGCTGGTCGGCTGGGACTGGCACCGGGGCATTGGGCGCGCGGCGCTGGCCCTGCTGCTCGTGCTCCTGCTGCGCCTGGCCATCACCTGGATCGGCATCTACCTCGGACTGGTGGTGCGCAACGAGGACGCCGTGGGCGGCATCGTCTTCCCGCTGGCCTTCCCGCTGACCGCCGTGTCCAACGTCTTCACCTCCCCCGAGCTGATGCCCGGCTGGCTCCGCGTCGTCTCGGAGTGGAACCCGCTGTCCGCGACCGTCACCGCACTGCGCGACCTGTTCGGCAATCCGGGCGACAGCGGCGGCGGCTGGGCCTCGGACAACGCGCTGCTGCTCGCCGTGGCGTGGCCGGTCGTGCTGACGGCGGTCTTCGCGCCGCTGGCCGTGCGCCGCTACCAGGCGCTCAGCCGCTGACCCGGCCGGGAGACGGCGCGCGGGGGGCAGGGCCCGGAGAACCGGGTCCTGCCCCCGCGTGTTGGGGACGGGGTGGGCCGTCAGGCGGTCACGCCGTGCTGCGCCAGGTAGGCGATCGGGTCGATGTCCGAGCCGTAGTCGGGGCCGGTGCGCACCTCGAAGTGCAGGTGCGGGCCGGTGGAGTTCCCGGTGGAGCCGGACAGGCCGATCTGCTGGCCCGTGGCGACGCTCTGGCCGACGCTGACGGAGATCGACGACAGGTGGGCGTACTGGCTGTAGTGGCCGTCGGCGTGCCTGATGACGACCTGGTTGCCGTACGAGCCGCCGGAGCCGGCCGTGATGACCTCGCCGTCCGTGATGGCGGCGACCGGCGTGCCGCTGCCGACCGGGAAGTCGGCGCCGGTGTGGTGGCCGGAGGCCCACAGGGACCCGGCCGTGCCGTAGCCGCTGCCGTGGACGCCCGCGACGGGGGCGACGTACGAGCCGGTCGCCGGCTGTGCGGCGGGCTCCTCGGCGGGCGCGGGGGCGGCGGCCTGGGTGGTGACGGAGATGCCGTCGAGCGTCAGGGTCTCGCCGGGGTGGATGAGACCGGGGTCGGTGCCGACGACGTCCCTGTTGGCGCCGTACAGCGCCTCCCAGCCGCCGTCGATGCCCTGGGCGGCGGCGATCTTCGCCAGGCTGTCGCCGGGCTGGACCTCGTACGTGTCGGGCGTCGCGGCGTTCGCCCCGCCCGCCGCGACGAGGGGCAGGGCCACGCCGGCGCCGCCGGCGGTGAGCAGCAGGGAGACGCGGGAGATGCGGCCGGCTCGCCGGCGACGGTGACGTCCGTGTGCGGGCATGCGTGTGCTCCTCTCCGACGCCTGCGAGGTCAGCTGTCGGGTTCGGGCCGGAGACTGCCCGGCCGACGGTGCTTCCGGGCACACGGATGCCCGGTGCACGGCGTCGGCTTCACCCCGAGCCGGCGCGTCCCCTGGGGTCGGCACCGGCGGAATTGGGTCCCCCGCTCCTGTCACACGGAAAGCTCTGTGTCCCCGCCTCCGGTGACAGGACTCGGCGTCCGGGGGCGGTGCGCCGCGGAGACGCGGCGCGGCGATACGTTAAGCCGATGAATTCGGGCGACACAAGAAACAGGGCGCAGAAGGAGTGTGACCGGCGATACCCGGACGAGGCGTCCGTCACGCCGCGCGTCTGGTCCGGCACGGAGGGCGAGAACCGGTGGCGGTGACGCACCGTCAACGACCCTGGTCCGGCCGTTGATCGGCGGACGGCGGTTGACGCGCGTCACGTTCACAGGGTGAACGGACAGCGGGCCGAGTGAACTCGGTCACCAGGAGGCAACCGACGTCCACTTGGCTCCGCTATGCGGCAGATGCCCGTTTCGTTCGCGGGGTCAGCCGTCGAGCTGCGCGAGGGTCGCGAGCGACGGCCCGCGCCGTCCGGCCACGTCCCGGGCGACCGCCTCGGCGTCCCGCAGGACGCGCACCGCGTTCCGCCACGTCAGCTTCGCGAGGTCGGCCTCCGACCAGCGCCGGTCGAGCAGCTCGGCGACCAGGTTCGGGTAGCACGCGACGCTGTCGAGCCCGTCCGGCAGGTACGCCGTCCCGTCGAAGTCGCCGCCGAGGCCGATGTGGTCCACGCCCGCGACGTCCCGCATGTGGTCGAGGTGGTCGGCGACGGTGGCCACCGTGGCGTGCGGCCGGGGATGGGCGGCCTCGTAAGCGGCGAGCAGGCGCATGGCCTCCGGCGTGTGGTCCAGCGGCCGGAAGCCGTGGGCGCGCATGTGGTCGGCGGCGCCGGTGAACCACTCGTACGCGGCGGGCAGCACGAACTGCGGCACGAACGTCGCCATCGCCACCCCGCCGTTGGCGGGCAGCCGCTCCAGCACGTCGTCCGGGATGTTGCGCGGGTGGTCGCAGACAGCGCGCGCCGACGAGTGGGAGAACAGGACCGGCGCTTCCGTCACCCGCAGCGCGTCGCGCATGGTGCTGGGCGCCACGTGCGACAGGTCCACGAGCATGCCGAGCCGGTTCATTTCGCGCACGACCTCCTCGCCGAACGCGGACAGGCCGTCGTGGCGGGGCGCGTCGGTGGCGGAGTCGGCCCAGTCGATCGTGAGGTTGTGCGTGAGCGTCATGTAGCGGACGCCCAGGGTGTGGAGTGCACGGAGAGCCGCCAGGGAATTGGCGATGCTGTGCCCGCCCTCCGCGCCCATCAGCGACGCGATACGGCCCTCGGCTCGTGCGGCCTCCAGGTCGTCGGCGGTCAGCGCGCGGCGCAGCGACTCGGGGTAACGGGCGAGCAGCGCGGCGACCACGTCGATCTGCTCCAGGACGGCGCTCACAGCGCGGTCCCCCGCGTACTCGGCCGCCACGTACACCGACCAGAACTGGCCGCCCACGCCGCCCGCCCGCAGCCGGGCGAGGTCAGTGTGCAAGCTGGCGCTCTGGTCGGCGGCGATGTCGAGGCGGTCCAGGTCGTAGCCCGCCTGCTCGCGCAGGGCCCACGGCAGGTCGTTGTGCCCGTCCACGACGGGGTGTTCCGCGAGCAGCGCGCGGGCCGCGGCGAGGCTGTCGGTCACGCGGAGGGCCCTTCCGCACGGGCGGCGCGCAGGCGGCGGCCCTTCTCGGTGGCCTGCTCGCGCAGGGAGAGCTGGAACTCCCGCATCCGCACCAGCAGCGCCTCGTCGTGCGCGGCCAGCAGCCGTACGGCGAGGAGCCCCGCGTTGCGCGCGCCGCCGATGGACACCGTCGCGACGGGCACGCCGGCGGGCATCTGCACGATGGACAGCAGCGAGTCCATGCCGTCCAGGTGCTTCAGCGGCACCGGCACGCCGATCACCGGCAGCGGCGTCAGCGCGGCGAGCATGCCCGGCAGGTGCGCCGCGCCGCCCGCGCCCGCGATGACCGCCTTCAGGCCGCGCCCGGCCGCCTCCTCGCCGTACGCGAGCATCTCGTGCGGCATCCGGTGCGCGGAGACGACGTCCACCTCGTGCGGGACGCCGAACTCGTCCAGCGCCTCGGCGGCGGCCCGCATCACCGGCCAGTCGGAGTCCGATCCCATCACGATGCCGACCAGGGGCGGGCGTCCTGCGGTGTCCTGCGGGCTCATTCGGTGATGACTCCTCTGAGGTAGTCGGCCGCGTGCCGGGCGCGCTCCCTGACGTCGTCCAGGTCGTCGCCGTAGGTGGTGACGTGGCCGACCTTGCGGCCCGGCTTCACGTCCTTGCCGTACATGTGGATCTTCAGCTTCGGGTCGCGCGCCATGCAGTGCAGGTAGCCCTGGTACATGTCGGGGAAGTCGCCGCCGAGGACGTTGGCCATCACCGTCCAGCGCGCGCGGGGGCGCGGGTCGCCGAGCGGCAGGTCGAGCACGGCCCGCAGGTGGTTGGCGAACTGGGAGGTGACGGCGCCGTCCTGCGTCCAGTGGCCTGAGTTGTGCGGGCGCATCGCCAGTTCGTTGACGAGGACCCGTCCGTCCCTGGTCTCGAACAGCTCGACGGCCAGGTGGCCGGTGACGTCCAGGTCGGCCGCGACGCGCAGCGCGAGCTGCTGGGCCGCGAGGGCGAGGTCGTCCGGCAGGTCGGGCGCGGGGGCGATCACGGTGTCGCAGACGCCGCCGGCCTGCACGGACTCCACGACGGGGTACGCGACGGCCTGGCCGTGCGGGGAGCGCACCACGTTCGCCGCCAGTTCGCGGGCGAAGTCCACCTTCTCCTCGGCCAGCACGGCGACCCCGGCGCGGAACGGCGCGGTGGTCGCGGCGGCGGACGCGGCGTCCGGCACGACCCACACGCCCTTGCCGTCGTACCCGCCGCGCACCGTCTTCAGCACCACGGGGAACCCGCCGGTCTCGGCGGCGAAGCGCACCACGTCGTCCGGGTCGGCCACGACGCGGTGGCGCGGGCAGGGGACGCCCAGCTCGGTGAGCCGGGCGCGCATCACGCCCTTGTCCTGCGCGTGCACCAGCGCGTCCGGGCCGGGGCGGACGGGCACGCCGTCCGCCTCCAGGGCCCGCAGGTGTTCGGTCGGGACGTGTTCGTGATCGAAAGTGATCACATCACAGCCCTTCGCGAACGCGCGAAGCGTCGCGAGATCGCGGTAGTCGCCGATCACGACGTCCTGCACCGCCTGCGCGGCGGAGTCCTGCCGCGTGTCGCTGAGCAGCCTGAATCTGATGCCGAGCGGGATGCCCGCCTCGTGGGTCATACGGGCGAGCTGCCCCCCGCCGACCATGCCGACCACGGGAAATGTCACGCACACAGCGTATCCGCCACGCCCCCGGGGGACGCAGGGAGGCGCCTGGTTACCATGGCTGCCATGACCGAGCCGCTCACACTCCGCGACCGGCTGCGCGGGGTCGCGCGGGAGGCGGCCAAGTTCGGCACCGTCGGGGCGTTCGGTTTCCTCGTCAACGTCGTGGTCTTCAACCTGTGTACGCAGGCGGCGGACCTCGCCCCCGTGCGCTCCGGCGTGATCGCCACCTCGGCCGCGATCTGCACCAACTACGCCGGCAACCGCTACTGGACCTACCGCCACCGCGACAAGACCGGCAGGAGCCGGGAGGCCGGACTCTTCCTGCTCTTCTCCGGCGCGGGCATGGTCATCGAGAACGGGCTGCTCGCGCTCTCGCACTACGGCCTCGGCTTCACCTCGCCCCTCGCCGACAACCTCGCGAAGAACGTCCTCGGCCTCGGCATCGGCTCGCTCTTCCGCTTCTGGTCCTACCGGACGTGGGTCTTCCGCGCCGCGCCCGCCGCGCCCGCCCCCCAGGCGGAACTGCGGACCGGCCCGTCAGACGCGGTCTGATCCCCCGCCGCCCTGCTCGGCGGCCTCCCGGCTCAGGAACAGCGCGAAGACCGGCGGCCGCGCCTGGAGCAGTTCGAGACGCCCCCCGTCCGCCTCCGCCAGGTCGCGCGCCACCGCGAGGCCGAGACCCGTGGAGTTACGGCCACTGACCGTGCGTTCGAACACCCGGGCGCCCAGCTCCGAGGGGACGCCGGGGCCCTGGTCGGTGACCTCGACGACCACCTGGTTGCCCGTCGTACGGGTGCGCAGCGCGACCGTGCCCGCGCCGTGCATCAGCGCGTTCTCGATCAGGCAGGCGAGGACCTGCGAGACGGCGCCTGGCGTGCCCACCGCGCGCAGGCCCGCCCGGCCCGAGTGCACTATCGCCCGGCCCTCGCTGCGGTAGGCGGGCTTCCACTCCTCGATCTGCTGGACGACGACCTCGTCGATGTCGAAGGCGACGGCGGAGCCGAGCCGGGGGTCCCGGGAGTTCGTCAGCAGCCGCTGGACGACGTCGGTGAGCCGTTCCACCTGCGCCAGGGCGATCGCCGCCTCCTCCTGGACCGTGTCGCGGTCCTCGGTGACGATGATCTCCTCAAGCCGCATCGACAGGGCCGTCAGCGGGGTGCGCAGCTGGTGGGAGGCGTCGGCGGCGAGGCGGCGTTCCGCCGTCAGCATGCGGGCGATCCGCTCGGCGCTGGCGTCCAGGACGTCGGCGACGCGGTCCAGCTCCGGGACGCCGTAGCGGCGGTGGCGGGGGCGCGGATCGCCCGAGCCCAGCCGTTCCGCCGCCTCGGCGAGATCGGTCAGCGGCGCGGACACCCGGTTCGCCTGCCGGACCGCCAGCAGCACGGCGGCGCCGACCGCGAGCAGCGAGACGACCAGCGTGATCGTCACCATGCGGCCGATCTCGTCGCTGACCACGCTGCGCGGCTGCGCCACGGTCACCCGCTCGCCGTGCACGCCGGTCTCCACGGCCGTCATGTCCTCGCCCGACGGCTCCTCGCCGATCAGGACCGGCTCCCCCTCCGCCAGCTCGATCTCCACGAACCGGTCGGCCGGCACCGACGCGCGCAGCTCCTCGGCCGTGACCGGGTCGCCGGACGCGATCCGGCTCTCCACGTCCGCCAGCACGCGGGCCGCCTCCGCGTCCAGCCGGTCGCGGGCGGTCGACTCGATGGACCTGGCCTCCACCAGGAAGAGCGAAAAGCCGAAGACCGCGAGGACGACGAGGACGACGGCCAGGGTCGAGTTGATCAGGCGGCGGCGCACGGCGGAGGTCCGTCAGCTCTTCTCGAAGCGGAACCCCACGCCGCGGACCGTGGCGATGTAGCGGGGATTGGCCGCGTCGTCGCCGAGCTTCTTGCGCAGCCACGAGATGTGCATGTCGAGGGTTTTCGTGGAGGACCACCAGGTCGTGTCCCACACCTCGCGCATCAGCTGCTCGCGCGTCACGACGCGACCCGCGTCCCGCACGAGCACGCGCAGCAGGTCGAACTCCTTGGCGGTCAGGTGCAGCTCCTCCTCGCCCATCCACGCGCGGTGCGACTCGACGTCGATCCGGATGCCGTGGACGGCGGGCGCGGGGGCGGCCTCCGTCGTGCCGCGGCGCAGCAGGGCCCGGACGCGGGCGAGCAGCTCCGCCAGGCGGAACGGCTTCGTCACGTAGTCGTCGGCGCCCGCGTCGAGCCCGACGACGGTGTCCACCTCGTCCGCGCGGGCCGTCAGGACCAGCACCGGCAGGGTCAGACCCTCGGTGCGCAGGCGCCGGCAGACCTCCAGGCCGTCCATGCCCGGCAGGCCGAGGTCGAGGACGACGAGGTCCACGTCGCCGCGCAGTCCGGCGCGCAGAGCCGCGGGGCCGTCCTCCCGCACGTCCACCTCGTAGCCCTCGCGGCGCAGGGCACGTGCCAGCGGCTCCGAGATGGATGCGTCGTCCTCTGCGAGCAGTACTCGGGTCATGGGGCGATGGTAGACGCCCCGCGACGCCGTGCCGGTGTCACCGGGCGATCCCGGCGGACGGGGGAGGACGCGTGGGAGCCAAGAGGGGCGGGCGGGCCCCGCGGGTCAGGCGAGGCCGGGCGGGGCGGCCACCTCGGCCCAGACGGTCTTGCCGCCGGACGCGGTGTCGTGCGCGACGCCCCAGTCGAGGCAGAGCCGTTCCACGATGAACATGCCATGGCCGCCGGGCCGGCCGGCGCGGCGGGTGGTGCGCAGGGCGGGGTCGCCCTCGCCGCCGTCCACGACCTCGATGCGCAGGACCTTCGCGGCATGGCCGACGCGCAGCTCCTCGGGGCCTCCGGCGTGGAGGCAGGCGTTCGTGACCAGCTCGGAGACGACGAGCAGGGCGTCCTCGGCGGTGGCGCGCTGCTCCTCCGTCTCGGAGGGGAGCCAGCCCCAGTCGTGCAGGGCCCCGCGCAGGAACTCGCGCGACCGTGCGACGACACCGGCGGTCCCCACCAGCCGCAGCCGTCTGATCTGCCGCATCGGCTCGGCGCGCGGGCTTCCGCCCTCCGCCGTGTCCGCCGTCACCGGCGGGGCGTCGTGCTCCCGCACGTCCGTGCCGGTCTCGCCCACGGCCTCCGCGCCCGCCACGTCCCCGTAGCCGGCGGCGCCGTATCCGTTCTCGCCGACGGTGGCCGGGCTCTGTGGCTCCGGCCCGGGGTCACCGCTGCCTGCCGGGAACGGCCGGGTCGCATTCATGCCCACGCCTCCCCTCACCGCATCCCCACGCTGCTGAAACGTTCGTCCGCCGGCGTCCTGGGAACGCCGGGGACACATCGGTCTGTGTGCTCTCCTGCCCGGAGGGCGGGTCGCCACACCCACCCCATCCCGGCAATCGTGTGACGCGCGCGCCCGTGGCGGTCCGGCGCGTATCGCCGCCCGTCACTCAGTCCGCCGGGAGCGCCGCGAGGGCGTCGGCAAGGGTGCTGTGCACGGTGAAGACCGAGCCGGCACCGGTTATCTCGAAGACCCGGGCGACGATGGGCCGCATCGCCGCCAGGTGGATCTCGCCACCGACCGCCTCCGCCTCCAGCCGCGTGGCCAGCAGCACGTTGAGTCCGGTCGAGTCGCAGAATTCGAGCGCCGAGCAGTCGATGACGATACGGCGGCAGCCGTCCGCGATGCACTGCTCCAGGGCGCCGCGCAACGCGTCGGCCGAGTGGTGGTCCAGCTCACCTGCCGGGGTGACCACGGCGCCAGGCCCGTTGCGCCGCACGTCGATCGTCAGCTGCTTCCGGTGCGCGCTGTCCGGTGTCCCGCGGTCCATGCAGCCCCCTCTTCTCCTCCGAGCCCTCACTGGCTAGGTTCGAAACCTTAGCCCGTGCCCTCTTGTCCCGACAGCCGAACGAATCGGGCATCCGTCCGGTTCCGGACGGAGCGAACTTGCCAGGGCGGCCCGATCCCCGATAGGCGTAGGGGCTGAAGGATTCCGAAACGGCCGGCTTGGAGGCGCCGCACCTCGCAGTGCACGTCACGGCTTCGGCAGCCATACGCCGAGATACTTACGGAGGACACCGTTATGTCACCCGCCCCTCGACCGCACGCTTTCCCGGCGGCGGACCCGGTCCTGGAACCGGCCGCCACGGCGTTCGTGCCGGCGCAGTTCCGGGTCACGGAGGACGACCTGTTCGCGTCCCTGGCCGAGCTGCCCCCGTTCGAGGACGTGGCGCCGCCCGACGCGCGCGCCCTGTCGAAGTCCCTCTTCGCCCGCCTGGCGGCGCTGGAGGAGGGCACCCACGCCCACGCGTACGTCCGCAACACGCTGGTGGAGCTCAACCTGGCGCTGGTCCGCTTCGCCGCCTCGCGCTTCCGCTCCCGCAGCGAACCCATGGAGGACATCGTCCAGGCCGGCACGATCGGGCTGATCAAGGCGATCGACCGGTTCGACGCGGAGCGCGGTGTGGAGTTCCCCACATTCGCGATGCCGACGATCATCGGGGAGATCAAGCGGTTCTTCCGCGACACCTCGTGGTCGGTGCGGGTGCCGCGCCGCCTCCAGGAGCTGCGGCTCGACCTCGCCAAGGCGGGCGACGAGCTGACGCAGCAGCTGGACCGCGCGCCGACCGTCGCGGAGCTGTCCGCGCGGCTCGGCGTGCCGGAGGACGAGGTCGTCGAGGGACTGACGGCGTCCAACGCGTACACCGCCAGCTCGCTGGACGCGCAGCCGGAGGACGACGACAGCGAGGGCGCGCTGGCCGACCGGCTCGGCTACGAGGACCACGACCTCGAAGGCATCGAGTACATCGAGTCGCTGAAGCCGCTGATCGCCGGTCTGGCGCCGCGTGACCGCACGATCCTGTCGCTGCGGTTCGTCGCGAACATGACGCAGTCGGAGATCGGCGAGGAGCTGGGCATCTCGCAGATGCACGTGTCGCGGCTGCTGACGCGGACGCTGGCGCGGCTGCGGCGGGGGCTGCTGGCCGAGGACTGACACCGGGCGCGGGGCGGTGGCGTCCCGCACTCCCGCCAGGCGCCGTCCTGGCACCGCAGGGGCCCGCCGGGGCATTCACGACCTTCACGTGCGTGGATGCCCCGGAGGGCCTCTTTCGCGTGCGCGCGCGGCGGGCGTGACGGGCGTGACGGCCGGGCGGCTCAGACGGTGCCGAGCAGCGGGGCGATGTCCGGGAGGGTGGCGAAGGACTCGCGCGTCCTCGCCTTGAGCGCGGCGCGGTCGGGCGTGCCGCTCTCGGACCAGCGGGCCAGTGCCCAGCGCCAGGCGGTCAGGAAGAGTTCGAGCAGCAGGCGCAGTTCCAGTTCGGAGCGGCCGGGCGGCAGGCTGACGGCGACGACGCGGTCGGTGACGTCGGCACAGTGGCGCAGGCTGTGCGCGACGAGGACGGGCGTGCGGTCGCACAGCGCCCTGCTGGCCAGGAACCGGGTCTCCCACCCGTCGGCCATCGCGTCGAGCGCCGCGTGGAGCGCCGCGACGTGGCCGGGCAGCGGGGACGGGCCCGGCGGGTGCTGTCCGACGTGGGCGAGGTACGCCGCCCACAGCTCCTTCTCCGGCGCGAGCGCGACATCCTCCTTCGAGGCGAACATGCGGAAGAACGTCCGCTGGGAGATCTCCACGGCGTCCACGAGTTCGTCCAGCGTCGCGGCGGCGAAGCCCTTCTCGGTGAACAACCGCAGCGCCTCGTCCACCAGCGCGTGCCGGGTGCGCAGCTTCTTGCGCTCCCGCAGCGTCAGTCCGGTGTCCGTCATGCGGCGGAGTCTACCCGTCGCCGGTGACATCCAAAAGCCTGTTGCGCGCATGTGCTGGTGACTGGCACTATCTGTCCGTCGCCCGGTCGGGGACCTCGGTCCCCACCGGCGCGGCCCGACTGCTGCGTGCCCGACAGAGAGAGAAAGGTGACGCGCCATGCGTGCCTGGACCATCGACCACTCGGCTCCCGGCCATCTCGCGCCCGCCGAGGTGCCCGACCCCGAGCCGCGGCCCGACGAGGCGCTGATCCGTGTCTCCGCCTTCTCGCTGAACCACGGCGAGGTCACGCACGCCGTGCCCGAGGGCGAGGCCGGCACCGTGCCCGGCTGGGACGCGGCGGGCGTCGTCGTCCGGGCGGCTGCGGACGGTTCGGGACCACCGGCGGGCACCCCGGTGGTCGGGCTCGGCGAGGGCGGTGCCTGGGCGGAGCTGCGCAGTGTGCGGACGGACTGGCTCGGCGCGATACCGGAGGGGGCCGACCCCGGCGCGGTCAGCACCCTGCCGGTCGCCGCGGGGACGGCGCTGCGGGCGCTGCACCGCGTGGGGCCGCTGCTCGGCCGCCGTGTGCTGGTGACGGGTGCGGGCGGCGGGGTCGGGCGGTTCGCGCTCCAGCTGGCCGCGCGTGGCGGTGCCCATGTGATCGCCACGACGCGGGACGCCGCCAACGAGGAGGCGCTGCGCGCGCTGGGCGCGGACGAGGTGGTCGTCGGCGTGGACGGCATCACGGACGGGCTGACCGCGCCGGTGCACGGCGTGCTGGACACGGTGGGCGGTGGTCATCTGGTGGCGGCCTTCGGCGCGCTGGCGTCGCACGGGACGCTGGTGGCGGTGGGGCACACGGAGGGACGGGGCGAGTCGTTCCCCTTCGGCGCGATGTTCGGCCCCCTGGGGCACGACCGCGCCGTGACGACGTACTTCCTGCTGAACGACGGCGTCGGGCTCGGTGCGGACCTGAGCTGGCTGGCCGGACTGGTGGCGCGGGGTGAGCTGGACCCGCAGATCGGCTGGCGCGGCTCCTGGGACCGCACCGGTGAGGCGGTCGCGGCGCTGGGCGAGGGACGCGTGACGGGGAAGGCGGTGCTTGAGGTCACCTCCGCCGCGGGGGGTTGAGGACGTGGGGGCGGCCGTATCCTCGGCACCGTGCGAGAGACCTCTGTGCCGGGCGAGACCGCGCCGGACCCCACCGTGCGGGACGACACCGCGCCCCTGGACGCCCCGATGGTTCCGACCGTGCTGACCGTCAACGTCGGCGGCGCCGGAGCGGTGGCGACGACCGACGCGCCGTCGGGACTGACCGGGATCGACAAGCGTCCGGTCGCCGGGCCGGTCGCCGTCAGCGCCCCGGGACCGCGCGGTGTGGGCGGTAGCGGGCTCGCCGGGGACACGGTGTGCGACCTGCGGTTCCACGGCGGCGACGACCAGGCGGTGTACGCGTACGCGCGGGAGGACCTGGACCGCTGGGAGGCGCTGCTCGGGCGCCCGCTCGCCAACGGCGTCTTCGGCGAGAACCTGACGACGGTCGGCGCCGACCTGTCGGACGTGCGGATCGGGGAGCGGTGGCGCGTCGGCGGCGGGCTGGTGCTGGAGGCGTCGGCTCCCCGTATCCCGTGCCGGACCTTCGCCACATGGCTCGGTGAGCGCGGCTGGATCAAGCGGTTCACCGCGGAGGCGCGTTCCGGGGTCTACTTCCGGGTGCTCGTCCCCGGGCCGGTGTGCGCGGGCGACGGCATCGAGGTGCTGCACCGGCCCGATCACGAGGTCTCGTCGATGTTCCTCTTCCGGGCCATGACCACGGCGCCGGAGCTGCGCCCGCGGGTGATCGCCGCCGGGGACGCGCTGCACTCGCGCGAACGGGCGCGGGCCCGCGCGTGGGCGGGCCTGCCCGCGACGCCGGACGGGGCGGCGGACGCCCCCGTGCCCGACCCCGCCTGACCGGGGCGGGTACCTCAGGGACGCGTGCCCAGCGCGGCGTCGATGCCGCGCTGGCGCAGGTGCCGCCGCATGTAGAGCGACAGCGCGGCGATCCCCAGGAGCGCGACGGCGTACGGGGCGCGCAGGCCGGCCTCCCGGCTCACGAGTGCCTCCACCGCCACGGCCAGGCCGCCGACGGCCGCCATGCCCAGCGGCATGGTGCCCCAGCCGAGGAGGCGGTAGACGCTGTTGACGCGGCCCAGCAGGTGGTCGGGGATGAGGGTCTGCCGCAGCGAGACGGTCACGACGTTCCACATCACCACGCCGAAGCCGGAGATGCTCATCGCGGCGCCTACCGCGTAGGCGTTCGACGACAGGGCGGCCGTCCCGTAGGCCACGCACTCGATGGCGAGCAGGCAGAAGAGGGACCGCGCCTCGCCGATACGGCGCGTCAGCCGCGACGCGAGCAGACCGCCGAGCAGGCCCCCGACGCCGCCCACGGACGTGAGGACGGCGAAGCCGAGCGCGCCGAGGCCCAGGATCTCCTGCGCGTACAGGACGTAGGTCGCCATGGCGCCCTGCCCCACCATGTTGAGGACGGCGAGCGAGATGGCGAGCGGGCGCAGCAGCAGGTGGCCCCACAGGTGGCGGACGCCCTCGGCGATCTCGGCGCGCATCCGCCGCCGGGCGGCGGGAGCCTCGGCCGGCCCCGGCTGAGTGGGCACCCGCACTGCGCGGAAGGTGCCGCGCAGCGTGAGCAGCAGGACGCCGGCGACCACGGCGGTGAGCGCGTCGAAGGCGAACGGCACGGCGACGGCGACGCCGATCAGGAAGCCGCCGAGCGGGCGGGCGAAGAAGTCCTCGGTGACGACCTGGCCCGCCATCAGCCGCCCGTTGGCGGCGGCGAGGCGGTCGCGGTCCACCAGCGAGGGCAGCAGGACCTGCGAGGTGTTGTCGAAGAGGACCTCGGCGAAGCCCAGGACCAGCGCGCACACGTACAGCAGCGGCAGGGACATCACGTCGAGCGCCACGAGCAGCGCGACGGTCCCGACGACGACGGCGCGCGCGGCGCTCATCGCGAGCATGATGCGGCGGCGGTCGAGGCGGTCGGCGAGCACACCGGCCGGGAGGCTGAACAGCAGCCAGGGCAGGCGGACCGCGGCGCCGACGAGGGCGATGGCGAGCGGGTTGCCGGTCAGGGTCGTCGCGAGCCAGGGGAAGGCGATGGCGCCGGCGCCCTGGCCGAGGTTGGCGAACGTGACGGCCGCCCACAGGCGCAGGAAGCGCGAGCCGAGTCCGGTGGCGGGCGCCGGCGGGGCCGGGGGGCCAGGCAGGGGCGCGGCCGGGTCGGCGACCGTTCCTGACGGGTGGGGTGGCGGGGCGGCGCCCTCGCCGCCGGTGGCCCGTCCCTGGGTGTCCTTCGCCATCTGCTGTTCTCTTTCCCGGCCGGTCCGGAGTTCGCCCGGCACGGTCGCGACCCTAGACGGCGCGCCGTCCGGCGCGCCAGACCGCTGCGACGAGGGGGACGCCGGGCCGGTAGGCGAGGTGGACGGGTGACGGGGCGTCGAGGAGGACGAGGTCGGCGCGGGCGCCGGCCGTGAGACGGCCGATGTCGGCGCGGCGCAGCGCGGCGGCGCCGCCCGCGGTGGCGGACCAGAGGGCCTCGTCCGGCGTCATGCCCATCTCCCGGACCGCGACGGCGATGCAGAACGGGAGCGAACTGGTGTAGGACGAGCCGGGGTTGCAGTCGGTGGCGAGGGCGACGACTGCTCCGGCCGCGAGGAGGCCGCGGGCGTCCGGGTAGGGCGAGCGGGTGGAGAACTCGCAGCCGGGCAGGAGGGTCGCGACGGTCCGGCCGCCGCTGTCGGCGAGGGCCGCGATGTCGGCGGCGGTCAGGTGGGTGCAGTGGTCGGCCGAGGCGGCGCCCAGTTCCACGGCGAGCCGGACGCCGGGGCCGGGCCCCAGCTGGTTGGCGTGCAGGCGCGGCGTCAGTCCCCTCGCCGCGCCCGCCGTCAGGACGGCACGGGCCTGGTCGGCGTCGAAGGCGCCGCGTTCGCAGAAGGCGTCGATCCAGCGGGCGTACGGGGCGGCGGCGTCGAGCATCGGGCCGGTGACCAGGGCGACGTAGGCGTCGGGCGCGTCGGCGTACTCGGGCGGGACGACGTGTGCGCCGAGGTAGGTGACCTCGTCGGTCATGCCGCGTGCGATGCGGAGGGCGCGGGCCTCGTCGGTGACGGTGAGGCCGTAGCCGGACTTCGTCTCGGCGGTGGTGGTGCCCTGCCGGAGCATCTCGCGGAGGTGGGCGGCCAGGCGGTCGGCGAGATCGGCGTCGGTGGCGCGGCGGGTGGCGGCGACGGTGCGCCGGATGCCTCCGGCCGTGTACGGGCGGCCCGCCATCCGCGCGGTGAACTCGTCGGTGCGGTCACCGGCGTACAGGAGGTGGGCGTGTGAGTCGACGAAGCCCGGGATGACGGTGCGGCCGCCCGCGTCGAGGTGACTGTCAGTGGCTGGTGCTTCACTGGTGGTGCCGGTCCAGACGACGCGGTCGCCTTCGAGGGCGAGGGCGGCGTCGTGGACGGGGCCGAGCGGACCGGGGCCGAGGGAGGGGTCGTTGGTGACGAGGGTGCTGATGTTCGTGATGAGCGTGCTGCGGCTGCTCGCTGGGCTGGTGTCGGCGGTCGGCATCGGCTGCGGTCTCCCGGCGGGTGGTGCGGGCGGACGGGGGTCAGGCGGCGCGGTGCAGGGCGGTGATGGCGCGGTCCAGGAGCCGGGGGACGTCGGGCATGAGCTGGTGCACGCCGTCGCGGACGATGTGCCGGCCCGCGACGACGGTGTGCCGGACATCGGCGGCGGTACCGGCGGCGAGCGCGGCCTCCACGGCGAGGGAGGGCGGGCAGCCGGTGGTGCGGACCGTGTCGAGGGCGAGGGTGGTGAAGTCGGCGAGCGCGCCCGTGGCCAGCCGTCCGCCGTCGGGGCGGCCCAGTGCGGCGTGCCCGGCGGCCCCGGCGGCCAGCAGCAGTTCGCCGGGGGTGAAGTGGCCGCGTCTGCCGGTGCGCAGCCGTTCGCCGCCTTCGAGGGCGCGGGCCTCGGCGAGCGGGTCGATGACCGTGTGGCTGTCCGTGCCGAGGCACAGCGGGCTGCCCGCGTCGCGGAGCCGGGCGGCGGGCCCGATGCCGTCCGCCAGGTCGCGTTCGGTCGTCGGGCAGAGGCAGACCGCGGTGCCGGAGTCGGCGAGCAGGCCGATGTCCTCGTCCGTGAGATGCGTGGCGTGCACGGCGGTCGTCCGGGGGCCGAGCAGCCCGTGGTCGGCGGCGAGGCGGGTGGGGGTGACGCCGTGGGCGCGGCGGCAGTCGTCGTTCTCGGCGGGCTGCTCGGAGAGGTGCAGGTGCAGCGGGGCGTCCCGGTCGGCGGCCCAGCGGGCGACGGTGGCCAGCGCGGCGGCGGGCACGGCGCGGACGGAGTGGACGGCCGCGCCGACGCGGACGGCGGGACCGGACAGCTGGTCGTGCAGGGCGGCGGCCCGGTCCGCCCAGGCGTCCGCGGTGCCGTCGCTGAAGCGCAGCTGGCGGGGGCCGGGTGGGCGGCCGAATCCGGCGGCCAGGTAGCAGGTGTCGAGAAGGGTGAGGCGCAGGCCGGCGTCCCGGGCGGCGGTGGCGAGGGCGAGACCCATGGCGTTGGGCTCGTCGTAGGGGGGGCCGTCCGGGTGGTGGTGGACGTAGTGGAACTCGCCGACGGACGTGAAGCCCGCCAGTGCCATCTCCGCGAAGACGGCGCGGGCGAGGGTGGCGTACGAGGCGGGGGTCAGCCGGGCCGCGATGTCGTACATGCCCTCGCGCCAGGTCCAGAAGGTCGCGCCGCCGACCTGGGAGAGGCCGCGCAGCGCCCGGTGGAAGGCATGGCTGTGGGCGTTGGCGAAGCCGGGGACGGTCAGCCCCGGCAGGGCCACGGCGCCGACCGGGGGCGCGGCGAGACCGGGGCGCACCTCCGTGATGCGGCCGGACGCGTCGGTGGCGACGGCGACACCGGGCTCGACCGTCCCGTCGAGCCAGGCGAGTTCGGCCCAGTAGAGCTGCGCGGTCAGGGACACGCGAGGCCCTCCAGTACGCGGGTGAGCGCGGCGACACCGGCCAGGCAGTCGGCCTCGTCGGCGTGCTCGGCGGGGGCGTGCGAGACGCCTGTGGGGTTGCGCACGTACAGCATGGCCGTGGGGACGGCGGCGGCGAGGACGCCCGCGTCGTGCCCCGCCCCTGTCGGCAGGGCGGGGGGATCGCCGCCGACACGGGAGGCGACGAGGCCGCGCAGCGCGCTGTCGAAGTGGACGGCGGCCGTGACGGACTCGCGCGTGACATCGACGGTCACGCCGTCCCGTTCGCCGCGCTGGGCGGCGCTGTCGGCGATGGCGGTGACAAGGCCGTCGAGCGCGGTCTGGTCGGGGGCGCGGCAGTCGAGCCAGCCGCGGACGCGGGACGGCACCGCGTTCACCCCGCCGGGTTCCGCCGCGACCTTGCCGAAGGTGGCGAGGGCGCCCGCGAGCCTGGCCCGCTTCCTGGCGGCCAGGACGGTGTGGGCGTATGTGAGCATCGGGTCGCGGCGGTCCTCGACGCGGGTGGTGCCCGCGTGGTTGGCCTCGCCGCCGAAGTCGAGGCGCCAGCGGCCGTGCGGCCAGATGACCGAGCCGACGCCGACCGCGTGGGGCGTGCCGGCCAGGGCGCGGCCCTGCTCGATGTGCAGTTCGACGAACGCGCCGATGCGCGCGAGACGTCCGGGATCGGGGCCGAGGCCGTCCGGGTCGATGCCGGCCCCGGCCAGGGCGCGGTACAGGGGGACGCCGTCCGCGTCGCGCAGGGCGCGCGCCCGCCTGGGGTCGAGCTGCCCGGTGGCGAGCCGCGATCCGGCGCAGGCCACGCCGAAGCGGGCGCCCTCCTCGTCGGCGAACGCCACGACGCCCAGGGGGCGCCGGACCGGGCGTCCCCGGGCGCGCAGCCCGTCCAGCGCGGCGAAGGCGGAGACGACGCCGAGCGGCCCGTCGAACGCGCCGCCGTCCGGCACCGAGTCGAGGTGCGACCCGGTGACGACGGCGTCCCCGGCGGCCGGGTCGCCCTGCCAGGCCCACTGGTTGCCGTTGCGGTCGGTCTCGTGGCGCAGGCCGCGCGCGTCGGCCTCGGTGCGGAACCAGGCGCGCAGCTCGATGTCCGCGGCCGTCCAGGCGTAGCGGCGGTACCCGCCGGTGGCGGGGGCGCGGCCGATGGGCAGCAGCCGTTCCCACATCGTGCGGAACGAGGCGGCGGCGGCCGGGTGCGGCGCGGTGGTCACGCGGTCTCCCGCATCGGCACACGGACGCCGTGCTCCTCCGCGACGGCCTCGGCACGCTCGTACCCGGCGTCCACGTGCCGGATCACGCCGGTGCCCGGGTCGTTGGTGAGGACGCGGCGGATCTTCTCCCCGGCGAGCGGGGTGCCGTCCGCGACGGTGACCTGCCCCGCGTGCAGGGAGCGGCCCATGCCGACGCCGCCGCCGTGGTGGACCGAGACCCAGGAGGCGCCGGAAGCGACGTTCACCATGGCGTTGAGCAGCGGCCAGTCGGCGATGGCGTCCGAACCGTCGCGCATCGCCTCCGTCTCGCGGTAGGGGGAGGCGACCGATCCGCAGTCCAGGTGGTCGCGTCCGATGACGACGGGCGCGGACAGCTCTCCGGACGCCACCATGTCGTTGAACCGCTCCCCCGCGCGGTCGCGCTCCCCGTAGCCGAGCCAGCAGATGCGGGCGGGGAGCCCCTGGAAGCGCACCCGCTCCCCCGCCAGGCGCAGCCAGCGGGCCAGCGGCTCGTTCTCCGGGAAGAGGTCGAGGACGGCGCGGTCGGTGGCGGCGATGTCCCTGGGGTCGCCGCTGAGCGCGGCCCACCGGAAGGGCCCCTTGCCCTCGCAGAACAGCGGCCGGATGTAGGCGGGGACGAAGCCGGGGTAGTCGAAGGCTCGCTCGTAGCCCGCGAGCCGTGCCTCGCCGCGCAGCGAGTTGCCGTAGTCGAACACCTCGGCGCCCGCGTCCTGGAAGCCGACCATGGCAGCCACATGCCGCGCCATCGACTCGCGGGCGCGGCGGACGAAGTCCTCAGGACGTTCGGCGGCGTAGGCGGCCATGTCGGCGAAGCCGATGCCGAGGGGCAGGTAGGCGAGGGGGTCGTGGGCGCTGGTCTGGTCGGTGACGACGTCCACGGGCGCGCCGCGCGCGAGGAGCGCGGGGACGACCTCGGCGGCGTTGCCCAGGACGCCGACGGACAGCGGGCGGCGCTCGCGGCGGGCGCGTTCCGCCTGGCGCAGGGCGTCGTCCAGGGAGTCGGCGGCCACGTCCAGGTAACCGTGGGCGACGCGGCGGGCGAGGGCGCGCGGGTCGCAGTCCACGCACAGGGCCACGCCGCCGTTCATCGTCACCGCGAGAGGCTGTGCGCCGCCCATGCCGCCGAGCCCCGCGGTCAGGGTGAGGGTGCCCGCCAGGGTGCCGCCGAAGCGCTTGGCGGCGACGGCGGCGAACGTCTCGTAGGTGCCCTGGAGGATGCCCTGGGTGCCGATGTAGATCCACGATCCGGCGGTCATCTGGCCGTACATGGTGAGGCCGAGGTGTTCGAGGCGGCGGAACTCGTCCCAGTTCGCCCAGTCGCCGACCAGGTTGCTGTTGGCGATCAGGACGCGCGGGGCCCACTCGTGGGTGGTCATGACGCCGACCGGGCGGCCCGACTGGACGAGCATCGTCTCGTCGGGGCCGAGCGTGCGGAGGGTGCGGACCATGGCGTCGAACGCGGCCCAGTCGCGCGCCGCCTTGCCGCTGCCGCCGTAGACGACGAGCCGGTCGGGGTGTTCGGCGACGTCGGGGTCGAGGTTGTTCTGGAGCATCCGCAGGGCCGCCTCCTGGGGCCAGCCCCTGGCCGTCAGCGCGCCACCGCGCGGTGCCCGGACGGGCCGGGGTCCTGCCGGACCTGCCATGCGTGCCTCCCCGGTGAGGACGGACCGTGCCATACGCGCGCACCGACCCCTCCGACTGTAGGGGCTGAGCAATCCGAGTCAACAACCCCGCACCGGACGCCCCCTGGGCCCGCCGGACGCCGCCCGGCCCGCCCGTACGGCGGGGCGCGGCAGGTCAGGCATCCGCCGGCGCGTCGAGGAAGCCGAGCACCAGGGGGCTCGCGACGGCGTGGAACTCCTCGAAGTAGGCGTGCCGCGCGCCCGGCAGGAGGTGGAGCCGCGCGCCCGGTATGCGGTCGGCGAGCAGGGGCGCGTTGGCCGCCGGGTTGAACGTGTCGTCGGTGCCGTGGACGACGAGGGTCGGCGCGGTGATGCGGGGCAGCGCGTCCCAGGCGTCGTGCCGCTCGCTGGCGGTGAAGTGCCGCCGCCGGGCGTACACCGGCATGTCCGGGTCGCCGATGGTGGTCCACGGGCCGTGGCGGCCTTCCAGCCATGCCGGGGTGTACATGAGGTCGAGCAGGATGCGCGCTGCCTCCCGGGGCGTGGCGCGCGCCAGGGAGCGGCTGACGGCCTCGTCGCGCGGGACGCTGTGCGGGCCGCCCGGTGTGGTGCAGCCGAGGACGAGGCGCCGTACGCGGTCCGGGTGGCGGACCGCGATCCACTGGGCCACGCGGCCGCCCATGGAGGTGCCGTACACGTCGGCGCGGTCCACGCCGAGGTCGTCGAGGACGGCGACGGTGTCGTCCGCGAACTGCCGGGTGCTGTACTCGTCGCGCGGCTTGTCGCTGTCCCCCGTGCCGCGGTAGTCGAGTGTGACGGTGCGGCGTGCGGCGTGGAAGTCGGCGCGGACGGGGTCCCACCAGCGGTGGGTGTTGGCCTGCCCGGCGAGCAGGACGAGCGGCGCGCCCGTGCCCTCGGCCTGGTAGGCGATGCGCGTGCCGTCCGGGGCGGTGGCGTGCGGCATGGTGGCGGGCCCCCTGGGGTTGTGCGGTCCGGCGGCGGGACGGCCGGTCCCGCCGCCGAGGATCGTGGCACACGCCCGGCCGCCGGGGACGGCCAGGTCCGGCGGCACGTCACCGGCTTGACCGGAATTGGTCGCGGGTGGGCCGGGCAGAACGTTTCCGACCGTTGTCGCACCGGCTTCGACCGGTTCACCGGTCGGTGCCTCCTTCACTGACGGGTTGTCAGTGCCCTCCCCTACAGTCGGGCGCATGAACGAGACGCGGCAGGACACGTACAGGCAGCAGGTCCAGGTCCCCCGGGGCGGCGAGGGGTGGGGGGTGGCGCGCTGGGGTGAGCGGCGGCCCGGTGTCCCGGTCGTCATGTCGCTGGCGGAGGCGTTCGGGAATCCAGGGGGCGTGGGCCAGCGCCCGATAGCCGACCGCGCTGCGCCCGGCGGATGAGCCGGGCGCTCCGGGGGCCCAGGGGAACCGGCGAGAGGGGGGCTACCCCTAATGGCACCGGCCGGTCCGCCCCCGTAGCGTGGACCGCATGATGAGTGGCAGTGACCGCGGCTTCGAGCGTGACGCGGAACTCCGGGCGGATCTCGACGCCGCGTTGCAGACCCGGAAGGAACTGGGCCCGGCGTACGAGGCGGAGCTGGTCGACGCGTTCCTGGAGAAGGTCGAGCAGCGCGTGGACGCGGCGGTGGAGAAGCGCGTCCGGCGGCAGCTGGCCGAGCAGCAGATGGTGATCGCCAGGGGCGGCCGGACCAGGACGCCCGGGGAGGTCAGGGGGCCCGGCACCGAGTTCATCCTCGCGTCGATGTCACTGGTGCTCGCCATCCCGCTGTCGGCGATCGCCGCGAACCTGGCCGACATGGAGGGCCTGCTCACCTGCTGGGCCGGGATCGTCGCCGTGAACGCCTGCTACGTCCTGCGGCGCGGCGCCCACCGCGGCGAGGACGACTGACCGCGGGACGTTCGCCGCGGGCGGGCCGCGCCCGGGAAGGGCGCGACGCCGACCAGGCGTGACGCCCGCCCGTGGACGGTTGTGCGGGCGCTCCCGCGTCCCCGCTCGCAGTTCCCGCGTGGCGGCGGTTCCGCCAGGCGAGAGGGCTGGGGCCACCGCCGCCGGCAGACGTGAACTCCCGCGCCACCGTGTGCGGTTCGCCTGGTCCGGCGCCCCTCCGCGGGCGGCGGGGCGGGCGAGCCTGCCGCTGGTCAAGGGCGACCGCTGCGCACGGCCTTCTCCCGCGGCGGGCCGAGCACGAACGCCGGTGCGCAGACGGATTCGCGCGCGTCCGTCGCCCGCAGGCCGGGGGGCGGGCGGGTGAGGAGTGCGCGGAGGAAGAGGTTGGCGGGGACCGCCGCACCCCGGTGAGCGCATCACCAGGGGCGGGACGACGGCGGTCCCCGCGGGGACGCCGGCCGGGTCGGGGCCTGGCGTCCTGGCGACCAGGGAGGTCCGGGAGCCGCTCCGGAGGTCCTTGGTGCCGACAACCGCTACTCTGCCGGGCCGGTGTTAACGACGCGTTGCCCGGCCGTGACACTTCGGGATCTCTTGTCCGGTCCTTCCGCGACGCTCCGGAGCCGGCGGCTCAGCGCCCGCCCGCGAGATAGGCCAGCAGGTCCTGCCTGCTGACCACCCCGGTCGGCTTGCCGTCCACCAGGACGACCGCCGCGTCGGCCTCGCGCAGCACCTGCATCAGGTCGGCGACCGGCTCGCCCGAGCCGACGTGCGGCAGCGGCGGGCTGACATGGGGCTCCAGCCGGTCGGCGAGGGCGGCGCGCTGCGTGTACAGGGCGTCGAGCAACTCCCGTTCGACGACCGAGCCGACGATCTCGGCGGCCATGACGTCCGGGTGCCCCGCGCCCGGCTTGACGACGGGCATCTGCGAGACGCCGTACTCGCGCAGCACCTCGATGGCCTCGCCGACCGTCTCGTCCGGGTGCATGTGGACGAGCGAGGGCATGTCGCCCTCCTTGGCCCGCAGCACGTCCCCGACGCGCGCGGTGGGCTCGCCGCCCTCCAGGAAGCCGTAGTCGGCCATCCACTCGTCGTTGAAGATCTTGCTGAGGTAGCCGCGCCCGCCGTCCGGCAGCAGCACGACGACCACGTCGTCAGGGCCGAGGCGCCGCGCGACCTCAAGGGCGCCGACCACGGCCATGCCGCACGAGCCGCCGACGAGCAGCCCCTCCTCGCGCGCCAGGCGCCGCGTCATCCGGAAGGAGTCCTTGTCCGAGACGGCCACGATCTCGTCGGCGATCTTCCGGTCGTAGGCGTCGGGCCAGAAGTCCTCGCCGACGCCCTCCACCAGGTAAGGCCGCCCGCTGCCGCCCGAGTACACCGACCCCTCCGGGTCGGCGCCGATCACGCGCACGCGCCCGTCGCTGACCTCCTTGAGGTAGCGGCCGGTGCCCGAGATGGTGCCGCCCGTGCCGACGCCCGCGACGAAGTGCGTGATCCGCCCGTCCGTCTGCCGCCACAGCTCGGGGCCGGTGGTCTCGTAGTGGGACAGCGGGTTGTTCGGGTTGCTGTACTGGTCGGGCTTCCAGGCGCCCGGCGTCTCGCGCACGAGGCGGTCGGACACGTTGTAGTACGAGTCCGGGTGCTCGGGATCGACGGCCGTCGGGCAGACGACGACCTCGGCGCCGTACGCGCGCAGCACGTTGATCTTGTCCGTCGAGACCTTGTCCGGGCAGACGAAGACGCAGCGGTACCCCTTGCGCTGGGCCACGATGGCCAGGCCGACGCCGGTGTTGCCCGACGTGGGCTCGACGATGACGCCGCCGGGACGCAGTTCGCCCGACGCCTCGGCCGCCTCGATCATCCGCAGCGCGATGCGGTCCTTCACCGAACCGCCGGGGTTGAAGTACTCGACCTTGGCGAGCACGGTCGCCCGGATTCCGGCCGTCACCGTATTGAGCTTCACCAGCGGGGTGTTGCCGACAAGGTCGATCATCGACTCGTGATACTGCACCTGGGTCTCCGCACGTCCGGGGCGCGGGAGCGGGTTCTTCCGCCCCACCGGCAGCACTGTATTGCGTTGCGCGGCGCGCCGCGCTGGGCACCACACAGGTGAGGAGACGGGTCGGGACGGGACGGACGGGAGGCGTGAGGCTTGCCATGTCGTCAAGGGCGCGGGTGGCACGGAGGATCGCGACCGCGGCGGCGCTGGGCGGCGGCGGCATCAGTGTGCTGGGGGGCGCGGCGGTGGGGCTGCTGCTCACCGAGGTGCGGTACGCGCGGCGGCGGCTGAGCGGGGGCGGCGACCGTGAACCGCCGGTGGCGGACGGGCTGTACGGTGCCGCGTTCGCCGACGCCCCGGGACCGCCGCTGCGCCTGGCGCTGCTGGGCGACTCGACGGCCGCGGGGCAGGGCGTACCGCGCGCGGGGCAGACACCCGGCGCGCTGCTCGCTGCGGGGCTCGCGGCCGTCTCCGAGCGCCCCGTCGAGCTGCACAACGTCGCGCTGTCCGGCGCCCGTTCCTCCGACCTCGAACGCCAGGTGTCGCTGCTGCTCACGGAACCGGGCCGCGCGCCCGTGCCCGACGTGTGCGTGCTGATGATCGGGGCGAACGACATCACCGGCCGCGTCTCGCCCGCCCGTTCGGTGAAGTACCTGTCGGAGGCGGTGGCGCGGCTGCGCACCGCGGGCTGCGAAGTCGTCGTCGGCACCTGCCCCGACCTCGGCTCGGTGGAGCCCGTGGCGCAGCCCCTGCGCTGGCTGGCGCGGCGGCTGTGCCGGCAGCTGGCCGCGGCGCAGACGATCGCCGTGGTGGAACTGGGCGGCAGGACCGTGTCGCTGGGGGCGCTGCTCGGGCCCGAGTTCGCCGCGCACCCGAGGGAACTCTTCGGCCCGGACCGCTACCACCCCTCCGCCGAGGGCTACGCCACCGCCGCGATGGCGATCCTGCCGACGCTGTGCGACGCGGTCGGGGTGTGGCCGCTGGAGGAACGCGCGCCGTCGCAGCGGCGCGAACGCGTCCTGCCGGTGGACAAGGCGGCGGCGCGCGCCGTGTCCGAGGGCGGCTCGGAGGTGAGCGCGGCCGACGGCCCGGACGGCGCCCGGGGCGCGGCCGGGCAGCGCGCGCCGCGGGCGCTGCTGCGGCTGCGGCGCAGGCGGCGGCTGCCGGAGGAGGAGCGCGATCCGGTCGCCGGGAGCGGGACGTGACAGCCGATACTACCTGCGAGTAACTTCAGGGTACGGGCCGCGGCACCCGCCGCGGCACCTCCCAGAGAGGCCAGGGACATGCCTGAAGCAGTGATCGTCGCCGCCGCACGCTCCCCCATCGGACGCGCCGTCAAGGGCTCGCTGAAGGACATGCGGCCGGACGACCTGACCGCCGCGATCGTCCGCGCCGCGCTGGACCAGGTGCCCGCGCTCGACCCCGCCGACATCGACGACCTGATGCTCGGCTGCGGCATGCCGGGCGGCGAACAGGGGCACAACCTCGGGCGGGTCGTCGCCGTGCAGCTCGGCCTCGACCGGCTCCCGGCCTGCACGGTGACGCGCTACTGCGCCTCGTCCCTCCAGACGACGCGGATGGCGTTCCACGCGATCAGGGCGGGCGAGGGCGACGTCTTCGTCTCGGCGGGCGTGGAGACGGTCTCACGGCACCGCTTCGGCTCCTCCGACGGCCAGCCCGGCACGCGCAACCCGCTCTTCGCCGCCGCCGGGGAGCGTACGGCCACCCGCGCCGAACGGGGCGGCGAGGGCTGGCACGACCCGCGCGAGGACGGCGGACTGCCGGACGTCTACATCGCGATGGGGCAGACCGCCGAGAACCTGGCGCGTCTCAAGGGCGTGACGCGCGAGGAGATGGACGCGTTCGGCGTCCGCTCGCAGAACCTGGCGGAACGCGCCGTCGCGGACGGCTTCTGGGCGCGCGAGATCACCCCCGTGACCACGCCGGACGGCACGGTCGTCGCGGCCGACGACGGCCCCAGGCCAGGCGTGACCCTCGACGGCGTACGCGGCCTGAAGCCCGTCTTCCGCCCGGACGGCCTGGTCACGGCGGGCAACTGCTGCCCGCTCAACGACGGAGCGGCGGCGCTCGTCGTGATGTCCGACACCAAGGCGCGCGACCTCGGCGTCACGCCGCTCGCCAGGATCGTCGCCACGGGGGTGTCGGCCCTCTCGCCGGAGATCATGGGACTCGGCCCGGTGGAGGCGAGCCGCCAGGCGCTCGCCCGCGCGGGGATGGGCGTCGGGGACATGGACCTCGTGGAGATCAACGAGGCGTTCGCGGCCCAGGTGATCCCGTCCTACCGGGAGTTGGGCGTGGACCCGGAGCGGCTGAACGTGAACGGCGGCGCCATCGCGGTCGGCCACCCGTTCGGCATGACGGGGGCGCGTATCACGACTACGCTGATCAACGCGCTGCGATGGCACGACAAGCAGTTCGGTCTGGAGACCATGTGCGTCGGCGGCGGCCAGGGCATGGCCCTGGTGCTTGAGCGCCTGAGCTAGGCGGGCCCCGCGGGTCCCCGGAGCCCAGGGGCGCGTCCGGAGCGCGGGAGGCGCTCCGCGGGACGGGGGAGGCTGAAGTGACATCCGTCACCCGGTATATACGGGCGATACCGAAGCGCCCCCGGGATGTGATGCAGGGCGGAAACGGACGGAAAAGCGCAGCTCACAGCGGTGCGCGCGGAACGCCCCGGACGAAGGACCTGTCCGGTGGATGACGTTGTGCACTGCACGCCGTGGCCTCGCCCCGGAAACCTGGGATAAGAAGTCAGGGACAAGAACACTGGGAGCGAGTCCGTGAGCGCCATATCCGTCATCCTGCTGGTGACCGCAGGCACCGCCGTCGCCCTGGGCGCGGGAGCCCTGATCACCGCGCGCGGGCTGCGTGCCGACCTGGCCGCCCTGCGCGCGGAGCTGGCCGCGCACCGGGTGCCGGGCACGCGGCCCGCGCCGCCGGAGGAGATCCGCCGCGCCGTCGCGGCCGCGCTGGCGGACGAGCGGGACCGCGAGCTGGCGGAGGCCCGCGCGTACTGGGCGGAGCAGGACGCGGCCGAGCACGGTGTCCCCGGCGGGCTGCTCTCGGGACGCGGCGGCCTCGGCCACGACGTGGCGGACGCGGACGAGGAACTGCTCGACGCGCTCCTGGAGCGCTACCTCCTCAGCGACTCAGGACTTCCCGGGCCGGGGCGCGACGGGGCGCCGCTCATCCCGCGCCAGTCGGCGGAAGCGATGGACGAGGACCCGGCCGGTGCCGCGGCCGGCGCCGAGCAGGACCCCCAGGACGGCGGCGAGTCACCCGAGCTGGCGGCCGCCCGCCGCCGCCACCCCTCGCACCCGGGCTACACCCTGTCCGGCGAGCCGGTGGACCGCTCCACGGCGGCGGAGCGCGCGGCCCGCGACGAGCACCGGCGCACGGCCGAGCGGCTCGCGCGGCTCGCCGAGGCGCGGACGCCGCTGGCGGACGTGCGCCCGGGGCCGCTGGGCACGCTGGACGTCTTCCTGTTCACGGACGGCACCACGCTGTGCCTCTCCCCCAGCCACCAGGAGGCCGCCGGGCGGCTGGCCGAGGCGGTACGGTCGGGGGAGCCGCCGGTGCTGATGGGCGGCTCGGGAGTCTCGGGGGCGTACGCCCTCACGTTCTCCTGCGGCGACGACAGCGTCTACCTGCTGGCGGACCGCGTGGTCGCCTCGTCCTACCTCAACGAGCCGAACGAGTAGCCGTACGTGACCGAGCGCCCCGACCCCGCCGCCCTCGACGCCGCCGTGGACCGCGTCGCCGACCGCGTGCGGCCGATGCCGGAGAGCGCGCTGCGGCGCGGCACCGGCGCCCGGGGGCTCGCGCTGGCCCGCGAGCTGGCCCGGCGCGCGCAGCTGGTGGAACGACCGGACGCGCCGCCGCGGGAGCTGCCGGACGACGGGCTGTACGTCGTCGGCGACCAGATCGCCGTCGCGGGCCACGACCTGGCGCACGCCCTGCGCGCCGCTCCGCCCGGCCCGGCGGCCGACGCCGAGCTGGCGGCGGCGCTCGGCCTCCTGCGGGCTTTCCAGGACTCGCGCTCCTGATCCCGGCCTGGTCGCCGGACGCGGCGCCGGTACTCGCGCGACGCGGTGACGCGGCGGGGCCACCGTCCGGCGGCACGGTCCCCGGAAGTTTTGGCAGACGGGCTCCGCGGGCCGCGAGGCACCGGGCGCACGCGGGCGACGCGGCGCGCGTCTTCCTGATCTTGCTGATCCTGTCGGGTCAGGCCGCGTTGTCCGAGGCGGTGCCTCGCGAGGCGACGACGCGGCGAGACTCCCCCAGGCGCAAGAGGGCCCGGAAGACGCGCCCTGGGGGGAGGCGGAGGCGGGAGGGCCCGTTTTCCGGACAGGCAGCGAAGCCGCTCAGGCACCCCGCCGCTCGCTCCGCGCCCAGGTGCGAACAGGTCGCGAGGCACCGGAGGCACCGCGGGCACCTCCACCGGGTGTACTCGGGCGACGCGGCGGGCATGCGCGGCCGGGGGATGCGGAGGCGGCCCGCCACCGTCCGCGCCGGGCGTCCGCCGCGCGTCGAGGCGTACGGGGTCACCACGGCGGTGCTGCGGCCGGAGGGGAACTACGCGCTGACCCCACGCTGTCCCGGCCTGGCATGACCTGGCCACGGTGGGCATCAGCCGGACGTCTCCCCGACCAGGGCCAGCGCCCCGGCTCCCACGACCAGTTCGGGACGGAAGAGCGCCGCCACCCGCACGGCGGTGCCGGCGGGCGGGCGCGCCGTGGTCACGTACGTGTCCGCGCGGAGGGCCGCTTTCCGGGCGCGCCCAGGGCGGAAGGCGCGGGCAGGGCCGCCTCTTCCGAGGCGGGCGCCGGGACCCCTCAGACACCCGGCCGCCGCCGTACACACGCGGGCCCCGGCGGGAGGTCTCCCGCCGGGGCCCGCGGACGGTATGTCACACCCGTGCCCGCCCGCGTCAGTCACCTTGCAGGATCGCGATGAGCCGCAGGAACTCCAGGTAGATCCACACCAGCGTCAGGGTCAGGCCGAACGCCGCCAGCCACGACTCGCGCTCCGGGGCACCGTAGGCGATGCCGTCCTCGACCATCTTGAAGTCGAGGGCGAGGAAGCAGGCGCCGAGGACGATGCCGATCAGGCCGAAGACGACGCCGAGGGCACCGTCGCGCAGGCCGAGGCCGTTGCCGTCACCGATCAGGGCGACGACCAGGTTGACCATGGCCAGGAGGACGAAGCCGACGGCGGCGGCCAGCACGAACTGCGTGAACCGCTGCGTCACCCGGATGATGCGCTGCTTGTACATGAACAGCACACCGGCGAAGACCGCCATCGTGCCGATCACGGCCTGCATCGCGGCGCCGGGCGCCGCCTGGTTGATCGCCGCGCTGATCGTGCCGAGGAACAGGCCCTCGAAGACGGCGTAGGCCAGGATCAGCGCGGGCGAGGCCTCGCGCTTGAAGCTCTGCACCATGGCCAGGACGAAGGCGACCAGGGCCGCGCCGACGCCGAGGGCGACCGGCAGGTCGCCGATCCAGGCGGCGGCGGCCGCGAGGACGACGGTGCCCAGGGTGAGCGTGGTGCGGGAGACGACCGAGTCGATCGTCATCACACCGGCGCGCTGCGGCGCGGCCGGGGGCACGGCACCGCCGGCGTGGCCGGTCTGCGGCTGGGCGTAGGGGTTCGCGGGCTGGGCGTACGGGTTGCCCGGCTGCGCGTACGGGGTGCTCGGGCCGCCCGCGTAGGGGTTCCCGGTCTGCGGCTGCGGTCCGGCGTTGAAGCCGGCGTAACCACCGTCCCGACTGAACCCCCGACGCGTGAGGACCGGGTTGCTACTCCTCATCTCACTCCTCCATGGCCGCACGGCACGGCCTTGACCACCAGAGTAATGCGTTCGCAAAGAACGCACGGTAGTGCAGTCGGGGAAACGAGCGGAAGGGGGTTTGTGTTCCCGTACGGACTCGGTACGCGGCCGGGCGGGGGTGGACGTCTGCTCTCCGGTGCACCGTCCCCGGTCACCGGTTCGAGCCCAGGGATGCCCGGAGCCGGACTTGAACCGGCACGGCCCGAAGGCCAGCGAGTTTTAAGCTCGCCGTGTCTGCATTCCACCATCCGGGCACAGATCCCCAAGCCGTACCGGGCACGTGCGCGCCAGGGCCTCTACCGAGCTTATCCGGCCGATTCGGCTGAACACCGGTGCCCCAGGCCGATGTTGTCTGATTTTATGAGCCCCTGATGGCTCATCAGACCGGCACCGGGCGGCCACGTGCCGTTTTGACTCCGTCACACGAGGGACGCGGCGGACGAGGATTGACGCAAATCAACCCTCCGCATCCTCACGGGCACACAGGGGTGCCGTCCTCCTCAAGGATGACGCCGGGAGACGCGGCATACCCCTGAAGAGAACAGAGAACAAGCACGATGACGGATCGCGCCCGCCGGGCGGCGTGGCAGAGGATGGCGGAGCACCGTCAGTCACCCACTTCCCAGGAGCGCTCCCGTGTCCACGTTTGCCGACGCCTCCCCGGCCGCCCCTACCACGCCGGTGGCCGCACGCGCCACCGACCTGACGAAGGTCTACGGCACCGGTGAGACCCAGGTCGTCGCCCTGGACCACGTGTCCGTCGAGTTCCGGCAGGCCGAGTTCACCGCGATCATGGGGCCGTCCGGCTCGGGCAAGTCCACGCTGATGCACTGCATGGCGGGTCTCGACACCGTCTCCGGCGGCTCGGCGCACATCGGCGAGACGGAGATCACGGGGCTGAAGGACAAGAAGCTGACCCAGCTGCGCCGTGACCGCGTGGGCTTCATCTTCCAGGCGTTCAACCTGCTGCCGACGCTGAACGGCCTGGAGAACATCACGCTGCCCATGGACATCGCCGGGCGCAAGCCCGACAAGGAGTGGCTGGACCGCGTCATATCCACCGTCGGGCTGGCCGACCGGCTCAGGCACCGCCCGGCCCAGCTCTCCGGCGGCCAGCAGCAGCGCGTCGCCGTCGCACGCGCCCTCGCGAGCCGGCCGGACATCATCTTCGGCGACGAGCCCACGGGCAACCTCGACTCCCGCGCGGGCGCCGAAGTCCTGGGCTTCCTGCGGGAGTCGGTGCGCGACCTCGGCCAGACGGTCGTGATGGTCACCCACGACCCGGTCGCGGCGTCCTACGCGGACCGCGTGGTCTTCCTCGCCGACGGGCGCGTCGTCGACGACATGGCGGACCCGACCGCCGAGCGGGTGCTCGAACACATGAAGCGGTACGACGCCAAGGGCCGCACCAGCTGACGCGACCGCCGCTCCACCGGTACCGCACAGACCGACCTCACCCGACACCGTTCCCGGGAATCCAGCATGCTCAGAACCGCCCTGCGCAACGTCTTCGCGCACAAGGCGCGCTTGCTCATGACGACCCTCGCCGTCCTGCTCGGCGTGGCGTTCGTCGCGGGCACCCTCGTGTTCACCGCCACCCTCTCCGAAGCCTTCGAGCGCAGCGCGGAGGACGGCCTCGCCGACGTGGACGTGGCCATCAGGCCCGACGACGACAGCGACGCCGCCGAGGAGACCCCGGGTGGCGCCGCCGACCTGCCGCCGGAACTGCTCGACGCCGTGGCCGCCCTGCCCGGCGTCGCCTCGGCCACCGGCGACGTCTCCGGCTTCGCCGCGCTCGCCGACAAGGACGGCGACCTCGTCGGCGACGGCTGGGACACGACGGGCGCCAACTACTTCGCCGGCGCCGACGGTTCGGGCACCGACACGCGCTACCCGCTGGCCGAGGGCCGCGCCCCCGAGCGCGACGGCGAGATAGCCGTCGACGCGAAGACGGCGGAGCGCACCGGCTACGCCGTGGGCGACACGGCGCGCCTGTCCGTGGACGGCCCCGTGCGCGAGGAGACCGTCACCGGCGTCTTCACGACCGACGACGGCGCCGTGGCGGCGGGCGGCTCGCTCGTCCTGTTCGACACCGCGACCGCCCAGGAGCTGTACACCTCGGACGGCGGCTGGACCGAGATCGTCGTGGCGGCGGAGTCCGGCACCTCGCAGGACGCGCTGCGGGCGGCCGTCGCGCCGCTGCTGCCCGACGACGCCGAGGCCGTCACCGGCGAGCAGGCGGCCCGGGACCAGGCGGAGAGCATCGAGGCGGCCACCAGCGGCATGCGGACGGCGCTGCTCGGCTTCGCCGGGATCGCCCTGTTCGTCGGCGTCTTCATCATCGCCAACACGTTCACCATGCTGGTGGCCCAGCGCACGCGTGAGCTGGCGCTGCTGCGCGCGGTCGGCGCCAGCAGGCGGCAGGTGACGCGCTCGGTCCTCGTCGAGGCGCTGGCGGTCGGCGCCGTCGCGGGCGCGGCCGGGCTCGCCGCCGGCATCGGCATCGCGGCCGGGCTGCGCGGCGTCATGTCGGCGACCGGCATCACCGTCCCGGACGGGCCGCTGGTCGTCTCGGCCTCGTCCATAGCCACCCCGCTGCTGGTGGGCGTCGTCATCACCGTGCTGGCCGCCTGGCTGCCCGCGCGGCGCGCGGCGAAGATCCCGCCGGTGGCGGCGATGAGCAGCCTGCACGCGGTGCCCACCACACGCGGCCTGCTGGTGCGCAACGCGATCGGCGCCCTGTTCGCCGCGGCGGGCGGCGCGCTCGTCCTGGCGGGCATCGGCGCGGACGACAGCGGGGCCACGATGGGCCTCGGCGCCGCCCTGCTCGTGATCGGCGTCTTCGTCCTCACCCCCCTGCTGTCCCGGCCGGTGATCGCGCTCGCGTCCCCGCTGATGCGGCCGTTCGGCGTCTCGGGCAAGCTGGCGCGGCTCAACGCGGTGCGCAACCCGCGCAGGACCGCCGCCACCGCGTCCGCGCTGATGATCGGCCTCACCCTGATCACGGGCATGACGGTGATCGCCGACTCGCTCGCCAAGGCCATCGACCGGCTGGCCGCCGAGTCGATGACGTCCGACTACGTCGTCTCGATGGCCAACTTCGCGCCGCTGTCGCCCGAGGTCGGGAGCACGCTCGCCGAGCAGCCCGGCGTCACGGCCATCAGCGGGCTGCGGGCCTCGCCCGTCCTCGTCGCCGACGACCCGGACGTGCAGTACCTCACCGGCGTGGACGGCGAGGCGATACCCGAGCTGGTGAACGTCCGCTTCACCGCCGGGTCGTTCGACGGGCTCACCGGGCGGAACGCCGTCGTGGACGAGAACATGGCCGACGAGTACGGCTGGGGGCTCGGCGACACCGTCGACGTCACCTGGGAGGACCAGGGGACCGGCAGCCTCACGGTCACGGGCGTCTACGAGGGCAACGAGCTGATCAGCGGCATCATGCTCGACAGCGCGACGCTCGACCCGCACATGAGCCGCGTGCAGGACTTCCAGGTGATGCTGCGCCTCGACGCGGGTGCCTCCGACGCCGCCAAGGACCGGCTGGAGAGCGCGCTCGGCGACAACCCGGCGATCCTCGTCCAGGACGAGGAGGACATCTCCGAGGACATCGCCTACCTCTTCACGCTGATGCTCAACATGCTCTACGGGCTGCTCGCGATGGCGGTGGTCGTCGCCGTCCTCGGCGTCATCAACACCCTCGCCATGTCGGTCTTCGAGCGGCGCCAGGAGATCGGCATGCTGCGGGCGATCGGCCTCGACAGGCGCTCCACCAAGCGCATGGTCCGGCTGGAGTCGATCACCATCGCGCTGTTCGGCGGCGTGCTCGGCCTGGCGCTCGGCGTCTTCTTCGGCTGGGCCGTGGGCCGGCTGATAGGCGACGCGATGTCGACGTACGAGATGGTCCTGCCCTGGGGCCGCATGGCGGTCTTCCTGCTGCTGGCCGGGCTGGTGGGCGTCCTGGCCGCCCTGTGGCCCGCCCGCCGCGCCGCGCGGCTCAACATGCTGGAGGCCATCAAGGCCGACTGACCGCCAGGACGGAGGGGACGGCGCGGCCGGGCCGCGCCGTCCCCGTCGGGCAGCCGGTCAGGCGGCGCGTTCCACCCAGGCGCGGGGGCGCAGTGGCAGTGACGACGCGCCGTCCGCCGGGGGACGCACGGCGAGGATCTGGTTCACGCCGATCCGCCCCCGTTCGAAGGCGAGCGCGGAGGCCGCCATGTACAGCCGCCAGACGCGCGCCCGCCCGGCGCTCGTCAGGCGCACGGCCTCGCCCCAGCCCGCCTCCAGGTTGCGCACCCACTGCCGCAGCGTCAGGGCGTAGTGCTCGCGCAGCGCCTCGGCGTCCCTGACCTCGAAGCCCGCGCGTTCCAGCAGCCCGGCCGTCGTGCCGACCGGCGCCAGCTCGCCGTCCGGGAAGACGTACGCGTCGATGAACGGGTCGATGCGGTAGGCGCCCTCGTCCTGCCACGGGCGGCGGGCGATCTGGTGGTTGAGGAGCCGCCCGCCCTCGCGCAGGAGGCCGAACAGGCGCGTGGCGTACTCCTGGTAGCGCGCGGCGCCCACGTGCTCCGCCATCCCGATGGAGGAGATGGCGTCGAACGGCCCGTCCGCCGTCTCGCGGTAGTCCTGGACGCGGATCTCGACACGGTCCTCCAGGCCCTCCTTGAGGGCGCGTTCCCGCGCGTAGGCGGCCTGCTCCTCCGAGAGGGTGATGCCGACGACCCGCACCCCGTACTCGCGCGCCGCGTGGATCGCCATCGAGCCCCAGCCGCAGCCGACGTCGAGCAGCCGCTGCCCCTCGCGCAGGGCGAGCTTGCGGCAGACGAGGTCGAGCTTGGCGGCCTGGGCCTCCTCCAGGGTGGTGTCCTCCGTGCCGAAGACGGCGCACGAGTAGACCATCGAGGGGCCGAGCACCAGCTCGTAGAAGTCGTTCCCCACGTCGTAGTGGTGGCTGATGGCGGCGCGGTCGCGGCGCAGGGAGTGCATCGGCCCGCCGCGCCGGGACACCTCCTCGGGCGGCGGGGGCAGCGGGACGGGGACGACCGGGCCGATCAGGCGGACGAGGTCGCGGGCGAGGGCGAGTCGGGCGGCGGGGGCGAGCGGAGGGCGCCGCGCGGCGAGCGAGGTCAGGCGGTCGAGCGCCTCGTACAGGTCGCCCTCGACGTCCAGTTCGCCCGCGACCCAGGCGCGCGCCAGGCCCAGTTCGCCCGGCCGGTAGAGGAGGCGGCGCAGGGCCCGCCGGTGCCGTACGACGAGGACGGGTCCCGTGGTCCCGGGCGGCCCGGCCTCGCTGCCGTCCCAGGCGCGCAGGCGGACGGGGAGTGGGCCGCCGAGTACCTGTTCGATGAGTGCGGCCAGCCGTTGAGCAGCGGGCATACGGACACACCTCCAGAAAAGGGAACAGTCTGATTCTGTTCAGCCCGGAGAGTCAGGCGATCCAGAAACGCCCGGGGAGGCAGGTGCATTCCGCAGGTATTAACGCCCGAGGCGTAATAAAGCGGTACAAAACGTGGCACAAGGGGAGGGTAAAAAGTAGGAAAAGCGCCCGTCGCCGTGGAGGCGCGCACGGCGGAGGGGGCGGTCCGGCTTCCGCCGTACCGCCCCCTCCCGGGTCGTTCTGACGCCTGGTCAGCCCGCCTTGACGGTGGACTTCGCGTCGGCCTCGGCCGGCGCTGCGGCCAGCCGCTTCTGCTCGGCGGCGGCCGTCACCGGCGCCGCGGCCTCGTGGAACTCCTCGCGCGGCCGCTCCATCGCGCCGAGCGAGACGACCTCGCGCTTGAGGAACAGGCCGAGCGTCCAGTCCGCGAAGACGCGGATCTTGCGGTTCCACGTCGGCACGGCCAGGCCGTGGTAGCCGCGGTGCATGTACCAGCCGAGCCGCCCGCGGAAGCGGAAGGTCAGCTTGCCGAGCTTGATCGCGGCGACGCCCTTGTGCAGGCCCAGACCGGCGACCGCGCCCATGCTCGCGTGCTTGTAGTCCTTCTGCGGGAAGCCGCGCATCCCCGAGATGACGTTGTCACCGAGGACCTTGGCCTGCCGCAGGGCGTGCTGGGCGTTCGGCGGGCACCAGGCGTTCTCGACACCGGCGGCGCGGGCCGCGAGGTCGGGGACCTGGGCGTTGTCGCCGGCCGACCAGATGGAGTCGGTGCCCTTCACCTGGAGCGTCGGCTCGGTGTCCACGTGGCCGCGCGGGCCGAGCGGGAGGCCGTAGCGGGCGAGCACCGGGTTGGGCTTGACCCCGGCCGTCCAGACGATGGTGTTCGAGTCGGCGGTGACGCCGTTGCTCAGCTCGACGTGGCCGTCCACGCAGGAGTTGACCGACGTCTTGAGGTGGATCTCGATGCCGCGCGCGGCGAGGTGCTCCAGGCCCCACTCGCCGAGCTTCGGGCCGACCTCGGGGAGGATCTTGTCCGCGACGTCCACGAGCACGAACCGCATGTCCTCGCGGGTGATGCCCGGGTAGTACCTGGCGGCGTCGCGCGCCATGTCCTCGACCTCGCCGATCGTCTCCGCGCCGGCGAAACCGCCGCCGACGAAGACGAACGTCAGCGCCTTGCGCCGGATCTCGGGATCGGTGGTGGAGTCGGCCTTGTCGAGCTGCTCCAGGACGTGGTTGCGCAGGCCGATGGCCTCCTCCACGCCCTTCATCCCGATCCCCTGCTCGGCGAGCCCGGGGATGGGGAACGTACGGGAGACCGCGCCGAGCGCGACCACCAGGTAGTCGAACGGGACCTCGTACGGCCGGCCGACGAGCGGCGCCACGGAGGCGACCTTGCGGTCCTGGTCGATGGAGGTGACACGGCCGGTGAGGACCTCGGCCTTGGGGAGCACCCGGCGCAGCGGCACCACAACGTGACGCGGGGAGATGCTTCCTGCTGCCGCTTCGGGGAGGAAGGGCTGGTACGTCATGTAGGAACGCGGATCGACGACGGTGACGGTCGCCTCGCCGTACCGCATCTTCTTCAAGATCCGGCGGGCTGCGTACAGACCGACGTACCCGCCGCCTACGACGAGAATTCGGGGACGCTCCGTGGTGCTCATGCCATCGAGTATCCACCCGGCCCAGGGGGGTAGCTCGTGAGGGGCTTCACAAGCATGGGGTGTCGTTCTGCTACACTGCGCCCCCTTTTCCGCCCGCCATCCGCGCCAGGCGGTCGACGGCGGCGGGGCAGGGGGCGCGCGTGCGGCCGTAACCGGACGAACGCCGCAGCTCGCGGCCGGTGCGCCAGGCGCACCGGGGCAGTCGGCGCTCCCCCGCCGCCCCGCGCGCGGTCCGGCGGCCCGGGGAGGGAACCGGCCCACCCAGCGGCGGTTTCCGGCCACCGGGACCCGCCTGCGACCCCTTCACCACCCTTGTGGGGTCGATCCCATGTGAAAAAGTTCACGAACCTTTCGGCGGGGCGGCCGCCCGGTGTCGGCACTCCCCTCCGCGCTCCGGGCCGCGCTCGCCCACCAACCGGCTTCCGACCTGCGGCCATGCCTCCGGAGCGCGCCATACGAGGGGGGGCGAGCCCGCATCCCCGACCGAAGCGGTCGGCTTCCACGCTCCACGGCCGTCACCTGCGTGTACACAATGATGCGTACACTTGCTGCATGGCAGACAACACCGCGACTGTCCGGGAAGCCCGCGCCCACCTGGCCGACCACATCAACCTGGCCGAGCAGGGGACCCCGACGGTGATCACGCGCAATGGCGTGCCGGTGGCGGCGCTGGTGCCGATCGCCGACTTCGACGCCGTCGAGGAGGCGGCCGACCTCTTGCTGGCCCGGGAAGCGGAGGCCGAGCTCGCCGCCGGAGAGCCCACCGTGTCCATGGCAGAGCTACTGGCAGAGCTGTTCGCCGAGCGCACCGGCGACGACGCGGCGTGAAGTACACCCTCCGGTTCACACCGGCGGCCCAGCGGCAGCTCCGAGCGGTCGACCGGCTCGACGCCATGCGCATCCTGACCTCGCTGACCGCGCTCGGCGACGACCCGCGCCGTGCCGACGCGGACATCAAGAGACTCGCCGGCCCCTCGGGCCTCTACCGGCTCCGCGTCGGCGCCTACCGGGTGGCCTACCGCGTCCAGGACGACGAACTCCTCGTCCTGGACGTCAAGGTGGGCGGCCGGCGCGATGCGTACCGGGGACTCTGAACGCGGGCCGGTGACGCCGGCCGCGCGTCAGGCGCGGTCGGCCACGCCGTAGGCGATGCCGTCCAGGATGTCGTGCTCGCTCACCACGACCTCCGAGGCGCCCGTGCGCTCCATGACGCGGCGCAGGATCAGCGCGCCCGCGCCGATGACGTCCACGCGGCCCGGGTGCATCACGGGGATCGCCGCGCGCTCCGCGTGCGTGGCGGCGAGCAGCCGGTCGGTGGTCTCGCCGACCTGGCCGACGCCGATGCGCGCGTGGTGGATGGCGCCCGGGTCGTACGCGGTCAGGCCGAGGGCGATCGCGGCGACCGTGGTGACCGACCCGGCGAGGCCCACCAGCGTGCCCGCCTCGGTGAGCGGCACCCGCTCGGCGGCCAGGTCGAGGGCGGCGTCGATGTCGGCCGTCATGGCGGCGGCCTGCGCGGCGGACGGCGGGTCGGCGACGGCGCCGTCGTCCCCGGTGAGGTGGCGCTCGGTGAGCCGGACGCAGCCGATGTCCACGCTGCGCGCCGCCCGTACGCCGCCCGCGCCGAGGACGAACTCGGTGGAGCCGCCGCCGATGTCCGTCACCAGGTAGGTGTCCCGGGCGAGTTCGCGGGTGGCGCCGGTGAACGACAGGGCGGCCTCCTCGTCGCCCGTGACGACCTCGGGCGTGACGCCGAGGATCTCCCGCACGCCGCGCGTGAAGTCGTCGCGGTTGGCCGCGTCGCGCGTCGCCGAGGTGGCGACGAAGCGGACCCGCTCGGGCGGCACGCCGTGCGCCCGGATCGCGTCGGCGTACGCGCGGCAGGCGGCGAACGTACGCTCCAGCGCCTCCGGGGCGAGCCGCCCGGTGCGGTCCACGCCCTGGCCGAGGCGCACGATCTCCATGCGCCGGTCCAGGTCGGTGAGCAGTCCGGTGTCCCGGTCGGTGCGGGCGACGAGGAGGCGGATCGAGTTGGTGCCGCAGTCGATGGCGGCGACGGACGTCATGCGGGAAGGTCCTCTCCTGTACCCGTGCTGCTGCTGTCGGCGGCCCCACGCGGGACGCAGGGCCCCTTGCGCCACCACTCGGGCAGCATCGCCAGCGCCTCGTCGCCCAGCGGGTTGACGCCTGGCCCGGCGGCCAGGGAGTGCGCGACGAGGACGTGCAGGCACTTCACGCGGTCGGGCATGCCCCCGGCGCTGGGGAAGCCGGGGAGGACCCCGATGGCGTCGCGCCGGGCGATGTAGTCCTCGTGGGCGGCGCGGTAGGCGGCGGCCAGCTCCGGGTCCTCGGCGAGCCTGGCCGTCATCTCCCTCATCACGCCGCCCGCCTCCAGCGTGCCGATGGCGGACGCGGCGCGGGGGCACGTCAGGTAGTACGTGGTGGGGAACGGGGTGCCGTCGGGCAGCCGGGGGGCGGTCTCGACGACATCGGGGTTGCCGCAGGGGCAGCGGTGGGCGACGGCCCGCAGCCCGCGCGGGGGGCGGTCGAGCTGGGCGCGCACGACGGCGGTGTCGGCGGCGTCGGGGGCGGTGGGTGTCGTCTCCACGGGGAACTCTCCGGTCACGGCTCGTCGGGGGCGCGGACCCGTCCCGCCGTGCCGCGCGCGGCGGTCACGGTGTGGCGTCCGCGCCGTCGGCGCGGTCGAGTCCTTCCCACATCTTCTCGTGCCACGGCCGCTCCCCGGCGGCGCCCCTGTTCTCCAGGCGCTCGCCCTCGTCCGCCCCGGCGGTGTCGCCCGGGTCGGGGATGACGTAGCCGACCTCGCCTGGCAGGACGAACAGGAGGCGTTCCCTGGCCTGCCGCTGGACGTACGCGTCGTCCTGCCAGCGTGCCTTCTCGTCGCGCAGCTCGGCGACGCGGTCGCGCGCCTCCTCGGCCTGGCGGCGCTGGTCGGCGATCTCGGAGCGCTGCTGGATGTACTGCCGCAGCGGGTACGCGAGGGCGACGACGAGGGAGCAGATCACCAGCGCGAGGACGGCCGCGCGGCCGGTGAGGCGTACACGGCGGGGCCGGGGGGTCAGCCTGCGGGTCTGCGCCTGGTAGACGCGGGCGGCGGCCTGTTCGCCGAGCGCCCGCAGTCTGGTGGCGGTGGAGAACCGGTCGCGCTCCGCGGCCACGTCGCCTCCCGTCCCGGCCCTGCCGTGTCGCCGTCTCGTCCGTGCGTCCGTCCCCGCCACCGTACGGGACGGAGGGCGGGGAGGGGCGCTGGGGACGGGTGGTGGCGGGCGTATGTCGTGCCCGCCGGGTGCCGTACGGGTCAGCCGCGGAAGCGCGGGAAGGCGGTGCGGCCCGCGTACACGGCGGCGTCGTCGAGGATCTCCTCGATGCGCATCAGCTGGTTGTACTTGGCGACGCGCTCGGAACGGGCGGGCGCGCCGGTCTTGATCTGGCCGCAGTTGGTGGCGACGGCGAGGTCGGCGATGGTGACGTCCTCGGTCTCGCCGGAGCGGTGGGACATCATGCACTTGAAGCCGTTGCGCTGGGCCAGCTCGACGGCGTCGAGGGTCTCGGTGAGGGAGCCGATCTGGTTCACCTTGACGAGCAGCGCGTTGGCGGAGCCCGCGTCGATGCCGCGCTGGAGGCGCTCGGGGTTGGTGACGAACAGGTCGTCGCCGACGATCTGGACCTTGTGGCCCAGGGTTGCGGTGAGGGCCTGCCAGCCGTCCCAGTCCTCCTCGCTCAGCGGGTCCTCGATGGAGACGAGGGGGTACGCGTCGACCAGCTCCGCGTAGTAGGCGGTCAGCTCCTCGGCGGTGTAGGCCTTGCCCTCGAAGGTGTAGACGCCGTCGGAGAAGAACTCGGTGGCGGCCACGTCGAGGGCGAGCGCGATGTCCTGGCCGGGGGTGTAGCCGGCCTTCTGGATGGCCTCGACGATGAGGTCGAGCGCCTCGCGGTTGGAGCTGAGGCTCGGCGCGAAGCCGCCCTCGTCGCCGAGGCCGGTGCCGAGGCCGCGCTCCTTGAGGACCTTCTTCAGCGTGTGGTAGGTCTCGGCGCCCCAGCGGACGGCCTCGGAGAACGACTCCGCGCCGATCGGGGCGATCATGAACTCCTGGATGTCCACGTTGGAGTCGGCGTGCGCGCCGCCGTTCAGGATGTTCATCATCGGCACCGGGAGCTGGTGCGCGTTGGGGCCGCCGAGGTAGCGGAAGAGCGGCAGGTCGCGGGACTCGGACGCGGCGTGCGCGACGGCGAGGGAGACGCCGAGGATGGCGTTGGCGCCGAGGGACGACTTGTCGGCGGTGGCGTCCAGGTCGAACATGGCCTGGTCGATGAGGCGTTGCTCGGTGGCGTCGTAGCCGACCAGCTCGGGGCCGATCTGCTCGATGACGGCGAGGACGGCCTTCTCGACGCCCTTGCCGAGGTAGCGGCTCTGGTCGCCGTCCCGCAGTTCGAGGGCCTCGAAGGCGCCGGTGGAGGCACCGGAGGGCACCGCTGCGCGGCCGGTGCTGCCGTCGTCGAGGCCGACCTCGACCTCGACCGTGGGATTGCCTCGCGAGTCCAGGATCTCGCGGGCGACGACGACGTCGATGGACGGCACGTGGGTCTCCTTCTGTCACGGGGCCTGGTGCGGCTGCTGGGCGCGGGGCTTCTCGGCGCCCGAGCCCTCTGAGCCTAACCGGCCCGTGGGCCGCCACCGCCCCTCAGCTCGCCAGGCCCGGCTGAACATCCGACGAATTCGCAGCTCAACGGGGGCGCCAGCTTTTTGTTTATCCAGTGAAGAAAACCCGGTGCCCGGGGGTCGCGCGCCCCCCGGGCACCGGGCCTGTACCCTCCGCGCGCGGCGGACGGCTCAGAGCACGAACTGCTGGCCCGGGAGGATCAGGTCCGGGTCGTCGCCGATCACGTCCTGGTTGTCGGCGTAGATCTGACGCCAGGTCGTGTCGTGGGCGGCGGCGATGGCCGACAGGGTGTCGCCCGGCTCGACCGTGTAGTCGCCGGTGGCGGCGGGGGCGGCCTGCCGCACGACGGGGGCTTCCTCGACGGGCGCTTCCTCGACGGGCGCGGGGGCCTCCTCGGCCGGGGCCGGCTCGCTGCCGCCCAGCTCGGGGGCGGGACCGCCCGCGGACAGCCCGGCCTGGGCGCCGCAGACCGGCCAGGCGCCGGGGCCCTGCATGGCGAGCAGGTTCTCGGCGGCGGCGATCTGCTGCTCCTTGGTGGCCTGGTCGGCGCTGGCGGCGTACTGCGTGCCACCGGCCGCCGCCCAGCTGGACGCGGAGAACTGAAGGCCGCCGTAGTAGCCGTTGCCCGTGTTGATGGACCAGTCGCCGCCGGACTCGCACTGGGCGACGGCGTCCCAGGTGTCGACGGAGGCGGCGCTGGCGCCGGTGGCGCCGATCAGCGGCACGGCGAGGGCCGCGCCGGTCACACCGGCGGCGGCGGCGAACCGTACGGGCCTGCCCGGACGGCGGTGGCGGCCCTTTGCGGAGGAGAAGCGCATGACGTTCCTTCTCACCGACGCCTGCGAGGTGAGCTGTCGGGTTCGGGCTGGTGAGTGCCCGGCCCCGGATGCCCTGCGGCGTCCGGGACTTCACCCCGAGCCGTTCCGTACGGTGCGCGTACGGCGCGGCGTCCGCGGCCCGGCCATGACGGCCGCCGGGTCGCGGGTTCGGGTCCCCCGCTCCTGCCCGCGGTGGTGCGGTGGTGGTCCCCCGGACCGGGGCAGGATTCGGCGTGGTCGGTCCGGGCGCCCGGCGGTGAACCGGGCGCAGGACACTAAACACACGTCGCCTAACGATTCAAGAACGATCAAGATCGTCCGAGATCGGTAAAGATCGCCGCAATACCGCGTCGCGACCGCGAACACCCTGAATCCGCGCAGGTCATGCGGCAATCGGACAGGTGGGACGAGAGGGGCGGAATGGAAGGCGGGAGAGACGATGCTCACACCCCGCACGCCCCCACGGACCCCGCCCCGGGCAGCGCGCCGTTCAGGCCGCGGCGGACCTCAAGTACGTCCGGCGACGCGGGGAGATGGCGACGGTATCGCCTCCCATGTCTGATTTGTGACGGGCGGCCGCGCCACGGCGGAACGGGAGGACGGCCCCCCGCAGCGCGCGGCGCCCGTGCGCGGAGACGGGCGCGGCCGACTCCTCGGGACCGCCCATCTCCTCCTCGGCCTGTGCCTCCTCGGCCTCCTCGGCCCAGTCGACGTCGTCGCCGTAGTCCTCCCGGTACTCCGGCCGGAGACCGGCCCGCGCGGCGAACCGCCGGGCGCCCGCCCTCCCGGCTGCCGCCGCCCCGGCACCGCCGTCCCTGACCTGCCACGGACGTCGCTGACGACCAGTCCCCGAGCGCATTTTGTAGGGCCTCCCTGAACGAACATGTACGAACACTGTTGCGGCTGAGGGGAACCTAGCCCTCCCCACCACTCGATCACAAGCCGATCCCACAGAGATCACGCGCGGATCACACTATTGACGCGGGGTCATTCCCGCCGGTCCGAACTCCACGGGCAGGGAACGGAGTCCGCGCATGATGAGGCCGCCGCGCCAGCGCAGCGCCGACCAGTCTCCGCCGGGGCGCAGGTCGGGCAGCCGCGCGAGCAGGATCTCGAACGCCGTACGGGCCTCCAGGCGGGCCAGGGGCGCGCCCAGGCAGTAGTGGATGCCGTGCCCGTAGCCGAGGTGCGGGTTGTCGGCGCGGGTGAGGTCGAGGCGGTCGGGGTCGGTGAAGCGCGCCGGGTCGCGGTCGGCCGCGGCGAGGACGACGAGGACGGGGTCGCCGCGTTCCACCGCCTGCCCGCCGAGCGTCAGCGGCTCGTCGGCGAACCGCCAGGTGGCCAGCTCGACCGGCCCGTCGTAGCGCAGCAGTTCCTCGACGGCGCGCGCGGCGCGGTCGCCGCCGTCGGCCGCGTCCGCCGCGAACAGGCCGCGCATCGCGTCGAGTCGGCCCGGCGCGCGCAGCAGGGTGTGCAGCCCGTTGCCGATGAGGTTGACCGTCGTCTCGAAGCCGGCGAACAGGAGGATGAACGCCATGGCCGCGGCCTCCTCCTCCGTGAGCTGCTCGCCGTCGTCCGAGGCGCGGATGAGCCCGGAGATCAGGTCGTCGCCGAGGCCGGCGCGCTTGCGGTGGATCAGCTCGGCCAGGTACGCGCGCATCCGCTTCACGGCGCGGCCGACGCCGCCGCGCCTGCCGGTGGTGTGCAGCATCATCCCGGCCCACGCGCGGAAGTCGTCCTGGTCCTCGCGCGGGACGCCCAGCAGGTCGCAGATCGCGAGGATGGGCAGCGGGAAGGCGAAGTCGTCGATCAGGTCGGCGGAGCCGCGCGCGGCGAACCCGTCGATCAGGGCGTGCGTCAGCTCGCGCACGCGGGGCTCGAACGCCGCCACGCGCCGGGGCGTGAACGCGGCGGACACCAGGCGCCGCAGCCGCGTGTGGTCGGGCGGGTCGATGTTGAGCAGGTGCGTCATGACGCCGGCGCCGCGTTCGCCCGGGATGCCGACGCGGCCCCTGGCGTGGGCCTCTGCGGTGTGCGCCGCCGGGTTCTTGCTGAGCCGCGGGTCGGCGAGCGCGCGGCGGGCGTCGGCGTAGCGCGTCACCAGCCAGGCCTCGACACCGCTCGGCAGCGTCGCCCGGTGCACCGGCGCGTGCGCGCGCAGCCAGGCGTACGCGGGGTACGGGTCGGTGGCGAAGGCGGGGTCGAAGAGCGCGGGCGGCGCGCCCCCGCCGGCCGGGCAGCGCGGCTCAGGCACCGGACGGCTCCCGCCGGTCGGGGATGACGGCCGAGACGCGGAAGCCGCCGCCGTCCGTCGGTCCCGAGACGAAGCCGCCGCCGAGCGCCATGACGCGCTCGCGCATGCCGAGCAGGCCGTTCCCGCCGCTCGGCAGGCGCGCGCCGGGGACCTGCGCGCCGGCCGGGGCGTCGTTCTGCACCAGCACGGCCACCTCGCCGTCGCGGTGCGCGAGCCGGACGCGGGCGACGGCGCCCGCCGCGTGCTTGTGGACGTTGGTGAGCGCCTCCTGCACGACGCGGTAGGCCGTGGACTCGACCGGCTCGGCGTAGCCGCGCGGCTCGCCCTCCACGGACAGGTCCACGGACATGCCCGCCGCGCGCGACTCGTCGATCAGCGCGGCGAGCCCGTCGAGCGCGGGGCCCTCCGGTGGCGGGACGGCCTGGGGGCCGGGGTTCGCGGGCGGGTCGGTGGGCGCGGGGCGGGGCGGGGCGGCGACGAGGGGCTTGTCCGCGGCGCGCAGGACGCCGAGCATCGTGCGCAGTTCGGTGAGAGCCTGGCGGCCCATGTCACCGATGAGGGTGGCGTTGCGCGCGGCCTGCTCCGGGTCCCTGGGTGCCACGGCGGCGACCGCGGCGGCGTGCACCACCATCAGGCTGACGCGGTGCGCCACCACGTCGTGCATCTCGCGGGCGATGCGGCGGCGTTCCTCTCCCCTGGCCCACTCGGCGCGCTCCTCGGCGCGCTCGGCGAGGAGGACCAGCTCCCGTTCGAGCCCGCCCGCGCGGTCGCGCAGGGACTCGACGAGCCGCCGCCTGGCCCGTACGTACATGCCGAGCAGCACGGGCGGCACGACGAGGACGACGGCGAAGATCCCCGCGACCAGCGGGCGGAACCAGGCGGGCATCGGCTGCGCGTCCAGGCCCGGGTCCTGCTTCAGCAGCAGCAGGGTGACGGCGAACGAGCCCGCCGCCTCCGCCGCGGCGAGCGCGCCGACGAGGCGGCGGGGCGCGTCCGTGGTGGCGAGGGTGTAGAGGCCGACGACGGTGAGGACGTCGCCCATCGTCGTGGGGAGGATGGCGATGGCGACGAGGATGACGGTCAGCGGGCGTTTGCGGCGGATGACGACCGTGCTGCCCGCGACGATGCCGAACAGCGCGACCAGTATGGGCGGCAGGCCCGTGCGCTGTGCGAAGTTCAGGCCCTGTATGACGCATTCGGCGGCCGACGCCAGCGCGAGCCCTATGTCGAGCGCCGCGCTGCGGCGCCGCGTCCACCACCACAGCCGGTACCCCCCACCGGCCGTGGTCTCCTCCCCCGAAGTGTTCATGCCGACCAGCCTACGGGCGGGATCGGCTCGTTCTCAGGAGGGTGCGCGGGGCCGCGGCGGGGCCGTCCGGCCGTCGCGTGGAGGGGGGCTGGGCTGGCATAGTGTGGGGTGTCCGGCGGGCGGCGGGTGGTTGGGGCCGTTCTGGCGGGCGTTGCCATCCCCTGTGGTGTAATCGGCAGCACTGCGATTTTTGGTGTCGTAAGTCCAGGTTCGAGTCCTGGCGGGGGAGCCTCAGTGGCCCAGGTGGCGCAGGCAGAGCTGTTCGTCCGCTCTGAGCTGGAGCACCAGCGGGTCGTACGGGCCGCGGTCGGCGGTCAGGTCGTCGGCGAGGCGGCGTATCTCGGGCAGGGCGCGCTCGTACTGGGCGGTGTCCAGCAGGGTCGCGGCGTACTGCTTGCGCAGGGTGCGCACGACCGGTGACGTCTCGCCGAAGCGCTGCGCGGCGGCCGGGAGCGTGCGCCGCAGCAGGTCGGCGACCTCGTGGTAACGGGCCTGGGCCAGCAGCTGCTTGATCTCCTCCAGGCTCGCCGCGAGGTCGGGCGCGGCGTGGCGGGGCGGCCAGGGGGCCAGCGGGTGGCGCAGCGGGCGTGTGGGGTCCAGCGGGCTGTCCGCGCCTGTGCCTGTGCCGGGGCCCGCGGTGTGCAGGAGTTCGGCGAGGGGGACGAAGAGGGCGGCCGCGCTCCGGGGGCGGTCGGCGGGGTCCTTGGCGAGCAGTTGGTGGATCAGGTTGGCGAGCCCGGCGGGGAGGCCGGGGCGCAGCCCGGCGAGGGGGACGGGCTCCTCGTGCAGCTTCTTGTAGAGGAGGCCCGCCGGGTTGGGCGCGGTGAACGGGACGCGGCCGGCCAGCAGTTCGTACCCGATGGCGCCGAGCGCGTACAGGTCGGCCGCGGGGCCGACGGGACTGCCGCCGACCGCCTGCTCGGGGGCCATGTAGACGGGTGTGCCGAGGAGGGTGCCGGTCCGGGTGAGGCGCGCCTCGTCGGTGTCGTCGGTGACGGCGGCTATGCCCAGGTCGAGGACGGTGATCCGGCCGTCGGGGCGGACCATCACGTTGCCCGGCTTGAGGTCGCGGTGGACGATGCCGAGGGCGTGCACGGCGGCGAGCGCGGAGCAGAGCTGCGCGAGGACGGCGACGGCCCAGGGCCAGGGGTACGGATCGTGCTCGGCCAGGTGGTCGGCGAGGTCGGAGCCGTCGACGAGCTGCATGACGAGGAAGAGTTCGGCCCCGTCCTGCCCCGCGTCGTGGACGACGACCAGGCCCGGGTGGTCCACGCGGGCGGTGGCGCGGCACTCGCGGAGGAAGCGGTGGCGCAGGCTTTCGGCGTCGCCGTGGCCCGAGCCGTCGGCGAGGCGTTCGGCGTCGAGGAGCTTGACGGCGATGCGGCGTCCGCCCAGGGCGGTGTCGCGGCCGGACCAGACCTCGCCCATGCCGCCCTTGCCGAGGGGCTCGGTCAGTTCGTAGCGGCCCGCGAGGAGGCGGGGGGAGGTCACCGGCCCTCCTGACGGCGCAGGTACTCGCCCAGTTCGTCCAGTTCGGAGGCGACCTGGTGCATGCGGGGGTACGTGGGGGTCGCGGGGGTGGGGGTGGGGGGCGGCGCGGGGTGGTGCGTCCCGTAGGGCCCCGGGAGGGGCGTCTGCTGCGGCGCGTGGGGGGTGTGGCGGGGCAGGTGGCCTGTGACGGCGGCGTGGCAGCAGGCGCCCAGGATCAGCGCGATGACGTAGGCGCCGCCGAAGACGCCGGCGTTGCCGTCGTCACCGTCGGGGATCGTCACCAGCAGGATCACCTCGCCGACGGACAGCGCCCCGTAGAGCGCGGCGTACCGCCAGTCGGAGCGGCGTCCGCGGCGGCTCGCCAGGTGGATGAACGGCACCCAGGCGAGCAGGCCGAGCGACAGCAGGGGGACCGCGGCGAAGATCCACCGCAGGGCCTCGGCCCGGACGTCCCGGCCGGGCGGTGGCGGGGCCGTGGGCGGACCGTACATCGCACCCCCATCGGGTATCCGTTCGAGCGGTGCGACATGTCGGGCACCGCGGATCTGGATGATAGCCGTCCCCGCCCGGCGCCGTTCAGGGTCCGTCGCCGCCGGGTGGGAGGGTGCCCTCGGTCAGTCCGTCCACGGTGCCCTGCGCCAGGCGGCGGCCGAGTTCGGCGGCCTGGGCGAGGGCGTTCTCGAAGGCGGCCAGTTCGGCGAAGCGGCTGCCGTAGCGGCGTTGCAGGGGCAGCGGGAGCCGGGGGACCTTGAGGCGGCGCAGGTCGATGCGTCCGGCGGAGGAGGCGTAGCTGCTGGCCTGCCGTGTGTTGGCGCTGCCGCGCAGGAATCCGGCGAGGAACCACGGGTCGAGGGCGGTGGGGTCGGGGCGCAGCAGGCCGGTGTGGCGTTCGGGGGTGGTGCCCGCGTCGCTGTCGGGGACGACGTACGGGGCGGCGCTGCCGTCGTGGAACAGCGGGACCAGGATGTCGCCGGGGCGGGTGGGGGGTGGGTCGGTGGGGTGGAGTTCGAGGGCGCCGGAGCGGGCCAGTTCGCCCACGGTGACCGTCGACCAGTGCGGGGCGCCCACGGGGACGTCGCCCGGGGGTACGGGCACCGGTGCGAGTTCCAGGGTGCGGCGCAGGGTCTCCTGGAGGTCGCGCTGCACGGCGGTGAGGGCGGAGCCGCCGGTGGTGTGCCCGGGTGGGGGCAAGTGGCGGGCCGGGGTGAGGTCGACCTCGTCGTCCAGCAGGTCGATGACGGGCAGGGCGCGGTGCACACCGGGGCGCGCGGGGAGGTCGCCGTCGCGGTCGAAGGCGCTCCAGGCGGCGAGGACCGTGCGGTGCAGCGCGGGCCAGTCGAGGCCGTCACCGGCGCGGGCGCCCGGGGCGCGGGAGGTGACGTTGCCGGTCTCGACGACCAGCAGGCGCGGTTCGGCGGCCATGGAGGGGGCCGTGGGGTCCGGCTTGCGCAGGACCCAGAGGTGCAGGGGCAGGCTGTGCGGCGGGGCGGCGCCGGTGGGCAGGGCGATGACGGCGCGCAGGGTGCCGCGGCGCAGGAGGGTGGACCGCAGGCGGCGGCCGGTACGGCGGGCGGCGACGGCGGGCGGCATCAGGAGGACGGCGGTGCCGCCGGGGCGCAGGCGGGCCAGGGTGTGCTGGAGCCAGGCGAGTTCGGACTCGGTGCGGGCGGGGAGGCCGTACTCCCAGCGCGGGTCGTAGGACAGCTCGGCGTGGCCCCAGTGCCGTTCGTTGAACGGCGGGTGGCACAGCGCGGCGTCGGCGGCGAGTCGGGGGAAGGCGTCGGCGAGCAGGGTGTCGCCGGGGCGGACGTGGACGCTGTGGCTGCCGTGCAGGGCGAGCCGCAGTCCGCAGAGGTGGGCGAGGAGCGGATCGGCGTCCTGGCCGTGCAGTTCGGGGGGCGGGGCGCCGTCGGCACAGCGGGCGGCTGCGAGCAGGGTGCCGGGGCCGCAGGCGGGGTCGTAGACGGAGTCGGCGGGGCCGGCGAGGGCCGCCATGAGGGACGCGACGTCGGGCGGGGTGAGCGTCAGCTGGCGGGCGGCGGCGTCGAGATGGCGGCCCAGCAGGAAGTCGAACGCCTCGGCCGGGCTCGTCCCGGCGGCCAGGCGCGCGGTGGCGTCGGCGGCCTCGTCCGCGCCGTCCGGGGGGCGGTCGCCGTGCTGGAGGAGCTGGTCGCCGAGGCGGGCGACGGCGGCGGCCGGCCCGTCGCGGTCGGACTCCACGAGCTGCCAGAGGCGTTCACGCAGGGGGACCTCGGCGAGCTTGCCGTGGGCGCGGAGCCAGCGTTCGACCTCCGGGAGGGCGAACGTGGGGCTGGTCTCCGTGCCGCCCACGGGCTGGGGGAAGTGGTCGTAGCGGCGGCGCCAGTTGCTCACCGCCGCCCGTCCTACTCCGGCGAGCCGGGCGATACCGGCTGCGGTGACCTCCGAGGTGTGGCCCGGCACGTGACTGCCTCCTGTCGGCTGCGCGGTGGGACGACCTTACCCACAGTTCCGGGGTTTTCGATACACAGCACGGCGAAGGCCGTTCACAGACTTGCCCGTTGACTCGGTTCACAGGTCATGTTTTTATTGACCCGTCGGCCCGAGGGGGTCGGCGTTGACTGAGGGAGGGAACCTGACATGGTCAGGACCAGGAAGCGGATGACGGCCGTTGCCGCGATCGCCGTGGCGGCGCTCACCATGGGCGGCGCGCTGACGGCGTGCTCCAGCGAGGACGACGGCGACTCCGCTTCTGCGCAGGAGACTTCGGGCTCGGAGTCGGGGGGCCAGGAGGACGAGGAGCAGGCCGGGGCGGAGACCTCCGAGGACGCCGACGCCGCCGAGGACACCGGCGACGCGGCCGCCGAGGAGGAGGCTCCGGCGGGTGGGGGCACGTACGGCGCGGGCGAGGGCGTACCGTTCGACGGCGACGTGACCGTCACCGTCTCGGCGCCCGAGCCCTACACGCCGGACGAGTACGCCGTGGGCCACACCGAGGGCAACAGCGCGTACGCCGTGACGGTCACCGTGGAGAACTCCGGTTCCGAGGTGTACGACACCGACATGCTGTTGGTCACCGCGCGGGCCGGTGACGACGGCGTGGAGGCGGAGGAGATCTTCGATGAGACCATGGGGTCCGGCTTCGGCGGGGCGCTCCCGGCCGGTCAGACGGCCACCGGGCAGTTCGCCTTCGACGCGCCCGCCGACGCGGCGGCGCTGAACGTCCTGGTCGAGGACATGGACGACTTCGAGAGCAACGGCGAGACCTGGACCCTCACGTTCTGACCCCCGCGCTCCGAACACCGCCGCGCCGCGCGGCGGCACCGGCCCACGCAGGGCGGCGGGACCCCCGTGTCCCGCCGCCCTGCGTCCGTGCGCGCGGACGCGGGCGCGGGCGCCTGTGGGCCTCACGGGGCACCGCGTCAGCCGCCGGGCGGCGGCTGACGCCACGCGCCGGACCGGTGGTCCGCGTATCCCGTCGCGGGTTCACGCCACCGGGCGCCGTGCGTCGCGAGGCGCCGTATCCTCCGCGCGGTGGCACACCGGCACGTTGACCGGATGCGCCGACAGCCACGCGCCGGGCGCGCCGGGCAAGCGGCTCCGGAAGACGCCAGGTCCAGGTGTCGGACAGTCGTCCCCCGCCCGGAGCAGGCGCAGTTCAGCGCCGTCCGAGTCGCACGGTGAACGGCCGTGCCATCCGACCCGCGGGTCGGAACGGCCCTCGCCGACCGCCGCGTGACGGCCGGGCACCACTCCGCCAACGACCAGGCCGGATGTCGTGGCGCAGGCGGGGTCCCGGAGGGATCGGGCGCCGGGTGCCGGGCGGTTGTCCCCCACCCTGTATGACGCGCAGTTCGGCACCGCCCAGGTCGCGCAGCAAGCGGCCGGGACCCCGGCCCGCATTGACGAACGGGCTCGCCGACCGCCGTGTACGTCGGCGCAGAACGGTCGTCACCGTGTACCGCGCCGGGTGTCGTCGGGCTGGCGGGTCCCCGGAGGGCGTCAGACGCCGGGTGTCGGGCGGTTGTCCTCCACGTGTATGAGGCGCAGTTGGGCACCGTCCAGATCGCGGAGCGTGCGGCCGTGCAGGCCGATGCTCAGATCCGAGCCGTCCGGACCGGTCGCCGCGTCGTCGGGCGCCACGTACGTGAGGACGTCCGGGTGGTGGCCGGTGACGACCCAGCCGCGCCCCTCGCCGAGGGATATCACTCCGAAGTCGGCCGCAGGGGAGCCGACCTGCACGGGGCCGAACTCCCCCAGTATCCGGACGGCCTGGCGCGTCAGGTCCTCCTCGGGCCGCACGAGGACGACACAGGTGCCGTGGGCGAACAGGGCCCAGGACTTGTCCGGCGCGTCGAGGATGCCGCGCCAGGCGGCGACGAGCGGTTCGGTCCCCACCGGGCTGTCCGGGGCGTCGGCGTCATTCATACGCCCCATCGTGGCGCATGGCACTGACAACGGGCCCGACCGTCCCGCGCGTGACGCCGAGCGCCGCCAGGTCCTGCGGGCGCGGGCGCAACTGGTCGGCCGTCGCGGGAACCTCGTCCGGCGTCCGCTTGAGGATGGCCGCCGCGCCCTCCGGCGCGATCACCGCGAAGTAACTGTCCGGTACCGCCCAGGTGTTGCCCGGCGGCGCCAGCGCCAGCGCCCCGCCCGAGCCGCCCTCGCCGACCAGCAGCCCCGTCACCGGCACCGGCGAGGTCGCCACCGCCGTGAACACCTCGGCGATCGCCGGGCCCGCGCCCGCCCGTTCGTCCTCGGGCCCGTTGGCCGCGCCCGGGGTGTCGATCAGGGTCAGCACCGGCACGCCGAGCCGCCCCGCGAGCCGGATCAGGCGGGCGGCGGTGCGGTAGCCCGCCGGGGTGGTGCGCGTCCCGCGCTGCGCGGCGTAGGCGACCGTACGGCCCGCGCGGCTGCCGAAGCCGCACAGCATCCCCGGGTCGGTGCCGCCGCAGCGGTCGCCGCTGACGGGCTCGCGGACGTCGAAGTACGCGTCGAGGTACGCGTCCGCGCGGGGCCTGCCCGCCGCGCGCGCCCTGGTCACGGCCTCCCAGCCGCTGCGGGGCAGCAGTTCGGCGGGCGCGGTGGTGCCCGAGCCAGGCGGTTCCACGGGGGCGAGCGGATGCGGCGGCGCGAGCAGGGCGACCAGGCGGCCGAGCCTGGCGGGCAGTTCGTCCGGCGCGACGACGGCGTCCACGTGCCCCGCCGCGTACTGGGCGCGCGCCGTGTACGCCGCCGGGTCCGCGCCGGGCGGCCGCACCCGTGAACCGGCGAAGCCGATCTGCGCCCCCTCGACGGCGAGCACCACGTCCGCACCCGCGCCGAGGACGGCCCAGCCGCCGCCCGTCGTCGGGTCGCGCGCGACGGCGACCTGCGGCAGCCCGGCGGCGCGCGTACGGGCCGACTCGGCGGTGAGGCGCTGGAGTTGCGCCAGCGCGCGCATGCCCTCCTGCATGCGGCTGCCGCCGGTCGCGAGCAGCGAGACGAGGGGGACGCGGCGTTCGCGCGCGGTGCGGTGCGCGGCGGCCAGCAGGTCGCCGGTGCGCTCGCCGAGCGAGCCGCCGAGGAAGCCGAACTCGAACGAGACCAGCACGACGTCACGCCCGCCGATCCGCGCCGTGCCGCACACCACCGACTCCGCCTCGCCGGTGCGGCGCGCGGCGGCGGCGCGGGCCGCGTCGTAACCGGCCCAGCCGATCGGGCCGTCCGGCGGGCCGGGCGTACGCGGTGGTGCGGCGGGCAGGTCGCGGAAGCCGTCCGCGACGGCGTGCGCGGCGGCGCGCGCGCCGGGCTCAGGCATGAAGGGACCGCTTCAGGATCTTGCCCATGTCGTTGCGCGGCAGGGCCGTCAGATAGCGGACGACGCGCGGGCGCTTGTGCGGGGCGAGGAGCGCGGCGACGTGTCCGGCGAGCGCGTCGGCGCCGGGCGGGTCGGCGGGGTCGGCGGGGACGATCCAGGCGACGATCCGCTCGCCGAGGTCGGGGTCGGGCTCCCCCGTGACGGCGGCCTCGCGGACGCCGGGATGGCCCAGCAGCGCGTTCTCGATCTCCCCGGCGCCGATCTTGTGGCCGCCGCTCTTGATGAGGTCGGTGGCGCGGCGGCCGACGATGCGGACGCGGCCGTCGGCGTCGCGCGTGGCCATGTCGCCGGTGCGGAACCAGCCGCCGGGGGCGAACGCGGCGGCGGTGGCGTCGGGGCGGTTCAGGTAGCCGGTGAAGAGGCTGGGCCCGCGCAGCTGGATCTCGCCGACGCACTCCGGGTCGTCCGGGGGCAGTTCGGCCCCCGCGTCGTCCACCAGGCGCAGCTCGACGCCCGCGAGGGGCGTGCCGACCGTGCCGGGGGGCGCGTCCGCGTCGTCAAGGCGCACGGAGGTGTTCATCAGCGTCTCCGTCATGCCGTACCGCTCGACGACGCGGCGTCCGGTGGCGCGGGCGATGGCCTCCCGGTCGGGAGCGGGCAGCGCGGCGGAGCCGGAGACGAGCAGGCGGGCGCCGGCGAGGGCGCGGACGAGGCGTTCGTCCGCGTCCAGTTCGGCGGCGATGCGGTGGTACATGGTGGGGACGCCGAACAGCATCGTCCCCTCCCCCGCGAGCGCTTCGGCCGCCGCGCCGGGCGAGAAGCGGCCCAGGTGGTGAAACGCGGCGCCGCGCCGCAGCGGGCCGAGGACGCCGAGGATCAGGCCGTGGACGTGGAAGAGGGGCAGCGCGTGCACGAGGACGTCGTCGCGCGTCCACCGCCAGGCGTCGGCGAGGGCGTCGAGGTTGGCGCGGATCGCGCGGCGGGGCAGGACGGCGCCCTTGGGCGGGCCGGTGGTGCCGGAGGTGTAGACGATCAGGGCCGGGGCCTCGTCGGGGGGTTCGGGGTACGGGGTGCCGGGCGCGCGGGCGGAGATGTCCACGTCCGTACGGGGCAGGGCGGCGGCGGGGCCGGGGAGCCCGGCGCCGGGGGCGGCGAGGAGGGCGGCGGGGGCGCTGTCGCCGAGGATGTGGGCCAGCTCGGCGTCGCCCGACTTGGGGTTGAGCGGCACGGCGGGCACCCCGGCCAGCAGCGCGGCGGCGACGGCGACGACCGTCTCGGGCGACGGCGTGGCCCAGACGGCGACGGGCCTGCCGGGCGTGAGCCCCTCCGCGACGGCGCGCGCGGCCCCGGTGAGCGCCGCGTGGCTGAGCGTCAGGCCGTCGAAGCGCGCGGCCGGGCGGTCCGGCGGCACGGCGGCGGAGAGGGTGGGCAGCAGCGGGGTCACGTTCGTTCCTCCCGTGGGTGGGGATCAGCCGAGTCCTGGGACGACGAGGACGAGCCACGCGGCGGCGGGCACGACCGCCACCACGGCTCCTCCGTACATCATGAGCTGCCGGAAGAACCGTTCCCGCCGGTCCTCGGGCGCGGCGGCCAGGACGAGGGCGCCGTTGGTCGAGAAGGGGCTGACGTCCACGACGGTGGCCGAGACGGCGAGCGCCGCGACCATCCCGACCGCCCCGATCTCGCCCTGCGCGAGGAACGGCACGGCCAGCGGGATCAGCGCGCCCATGATGCCGACGGACGACGCGAACGCCGAGATCAGCGCGCCGATGTAGCACAGCACGACGGCGGCGAGCAGGGGGACGCCGATGTCGCCGACCGCGTCGCCGGCCCAGGTGATCGTGCCCATCTCCTCCAGCACGCCCACGTAGGTGAGGACGCCGCAGATCAGCAGGACGGTGGACCAGGCGATCTCGGAGACGGCGCGGCGCCCTTCGTCGGGCCAGAAGATGTTGAGGACCACGGCCAGGGTGACGGCGGTCAGGCCCGCGTCCAGGTCGAGGACGAGGACGGCGAACACCAGCGCGGCGAGGGCGGCGAGCGTCGCGGCGCGGGCGGGGGTGAGGCCGGTGGCGCCGTCGTCCTCCTGGTCCGCGTCGCGCGGCGTGTCGTCCTCGCGTCCTGACAGGCGGGGGCCGCCGAGGGTGACGAACAGGACGCCGGCGATGAGGAGGTTGGCGACGAGGCTGGCGAGGAAGAGGACCAGCTCGTTCCCCGGCAGCCCCTCGCGGTCCATGATGCCGTTGACGATCGAGCCGTAGACGGAGATCGGCGAGAAGCCGCCGCCCTGCGCGCCGTGGATCACCATGCCGCCCATCAGGAGCGGGCTGATGCCGTAGCGCTGCGCGAAGCCGAGGGCGATCGGCGCGACGACGGCGACGGCGGCCGGGGACAGCGCGCCGATGCCCGTCAGGGCCGCGGTGATCACGAACATCACCCACGGGATGAGGGCGATGCGCCCGCCGACCAGGCGGATCGCGGCGCGCACCAGCCAGTCCGTCGTGCCGTTGGCGCGGGCGATGGCGAACAGGTAGGTGATGCCCACCAGGACGACGAACAGGTCGCCGGGGAATCCGGCGAAGATGCCGTCCGCGTCGAGGTCGGCGACGAGTTCGCCGACACCGAAGGCGGCGGCGAACGCGAGGACGCCCATGTTGATCGAGCGGGTGGTCGCGACGGCGAAGACGACGGCGAGGACGAGTATCGAGATCAGTTCCGGGGACACGGCGGCTCTCTCCCTCCGGCCGGAATTGGCCAAGTGGCTGAACCACAGTGGGTGTCGGGCGCGCCACCGTCAATACGCGGGACGGAATTGGTCCGGCCACCCGGCCACCTCCCGGGTTGTGACGCGGTGTTACGCTGCCCGGGTGACTGACGACTCCCTGCGCCCGATGGCGCGCACGCGGCTCTACGAGCAGGTGGTGGAGCGGCTGCGGAGCCATGTCGCGGACGGCGGACTGCGCGCGGGCGACCGGCTCCCGCCCGAACGCGAGCTGGCGCAGCGCCTCGGCGTGAGCCGCGCGTCGGTGCGGCAGGCCATCGTCGTCCTGGAGGTGCAGGGCCTGGTCGAGGTGCGGCACGGCGGGGGCACGTACCTGGTCGGCGACAGCCTCGACGCGGAGCCCGTGGAGCGGCTGATGGAACGCCGCAGGCGGCTGCCCGACGTGCTGGAGGCGCGCGAGGCGCTGGAGACGAAGCTCGCCGAACTCGCCGCCGAACGCCGCACGGAGGACGACCTCGCGGCGATGGCGGCGGCGCTCGACCACATGGAGCGCGAGATCGCCGGGGGCGGGCACGGCGTGGAGGGCGACCGGCTGTTCCACGCGGCGGTGACGGCGGCGGCGCACAGCGCGCTGCTCGCGGAGTTCATGCGGTCGATCGCCGAGCAGATCGCGGAGAGCAGGACGGAGTCCCTGCGGCAGCCGGGCCGTCCGGCGCGTTCGCTGGCGCAGCACCGGACGATCCGGGAGGCGATCGCGGCGGGGCGGCCCGGTCCGGCGGCGACGGCGATGCGGCGGCATGTGCGGACGGTGGCGAAGGTGCGGCTGCTCAGCTGGGATCCGTCATGACGGCGCGCGACGGGGGGCCCGTGCTGGAGGGGCCCTGGTACGTGACGCTGAACGAGGTGCTGGCGTTCGTGCTGGAGTTGGTGGCGATCGGGTGCCTGGCCTGGTGGGGCTTCGGGACGGACGGCGGCGTGGTGGCGCGTACGGCGCTCGGGATCGGGCTGCCGCTGGCCGGGGTGGTGTTGTGGGGGCTGTTCGCGGCGCCGAGGGCGCGGGTGCGGCTGCCGCTGGCGGGGGTGCTGGCGGTGAAGGCGCTGGTGTTCGGCGGGGGAGCCTGGGGGGTGCACGCGCGGGGGCACACGGCGGCGGCGGTCGTGCTGGCGGCTGTGATGGCCGTGAACACGGCGGTGGCCGAGACGGCGCGGCGGCGGGCCCGTACCCGTTGAGCTGCGCGGGCGCATACTGGCCCGCATGGAACTGATCGCCGCCGGACGGGACGCGGACGTGTACGCGCTGGACGGGGAGCGCGTGCTGCGGCGTTACCGGCGCGGCGGGTCGGCCGAGCGTGAGGCGCGGGTGATGGCGCACCTGGCGGCGTGCGGCTTCCCGGTGCCGCGCGTGCACGGTGTGGCGGGCGCGGACATGGTGCTGGAGCGGCTCTTCGGGCCGACGATGCTGGACGTGCTGGCGGCGCGGCCGTGGCGTGCGCGGGCGGTGGGGCGTGAACTGGGCGCGCTGCACGACCGGTTGCACCGGATACCCGCCCCGGGGTGGCTGCGGGAAGGCGCGGCGGGGGCGGGTGACGAGCGGGTGCTGCACCTGGACTTCCATCCGGGCAATGTCGTGCTGACGCCGCGCGGGCCCGTGGTGATCGACTGGCGTGACGCGGCGGCGGGCGACCCGGCGGCCGACCTGGCCATGACGCTGGTGACGGTGGGGACGTCCGACATCCCGTGGCGCGGTGTGCGGCTGGGGCGCCGGGCGCTGCTGCGGGGCCTGCGGGCGGGGTCGCGCGCCGATCCGGGCCCGGCGATGCGGGAGGCCGTCGCGGTGCGGCTGGGCAATCCGGCCGTGACGCCCGCCGAGGCGGCCAGGCTGCGGACCCTCGCGGGCTCGCTCGGCGCCGCCTGACCGGCTCGCATGTCAGGCGCCGTTGTCAGTGGCACCTGCTTCCATGGGGGCACGTGGGAGAGCCGGTGCGGACATGCGGCGGCGTTCTGTGGGGAGGCAGTCATGGGCACGTGGGACAGCGGCAACTTCGACAACGACACGGCGGCCGATCATCTGGCCAGGGTGATCGGGCGGCTGGTGGACGAGGTCGTCGCGGCGATGGCGGGCGATCCGGTGGGGATCGAGCCGGACGAGTACGGGGGCGTCGTCGTGCCGTGCAACGTGGAGTTGCTGACCGTCCTCGCCCGTGCGGGGTACGGGGCGGGGGCCCTGCCGGGGCGTGCGGTGGTGGAGGAGTGGCGGCGCCGGTACGTGGCGGTGTGGGAGCGGACGATCGACGGGCTCGAACCGACGCCCGAGTACCGGGCCGAGCGGCGCGCGATACTCGACCGCACCTTCGACGGTCTGGCCGAGGTCGCCGCGGAGGAGGCGGACTGACCGCGGGGGCGCGGGGCACGCCGGTCGTCAGGTGCCGCCTGCGGCGAGGCGGACGCGGAAGGCGGCGATGGCGGAGCCGGTGACCCTGTCGAGCGCCGCGCCTGGCGCGGGCCCCGCGCGCACGCGACCAGCACGGACGACCGGCACGGACGACCGGCACGGACGACCAGCCCAGGCCGAGGACGATGTGGACGGAGGTGAGCGGCAGGTACATCAGGCAGTGGGGTGTGCCCGGCGGGATGAACCGCGGCGGGACGGCGGCGTGGAAGACGCCCGCCTCGGAGTTCAGCAGGTTCGTCAGGGCGCCCTGACGGAAACCGCCGGCCGGCGTGCCCGCGGACGCCGAGCCGGACGAGGTACGCCGCGTCTGCCCGGCGCAGGCGGGTGTACGCGACCTGCGAGGCGGTGAGCGGCGCGGGTCACGCCGGGCGACGTGAGCGCGCCCCGCGCGAACGTTCCGGTCCCTGTGCCGGGGACGACACCTCAGGCACGCCTGCGGTGTCCGAGTCCGGCGGTGCGGAGGATGAGGGCGGTGCCGAGTCCGGGAGTGAGCGTCAGCAGCCCGACGACCAGGGCGAAGGACCACGGGGGGTGGCGGTGTCCATGGACCGCCGGCGTACGGCGACCGCCCCCGCGCGCGGCGGCGGGGGGCGGCTCGGCAGGTCCCGGTCAGGAACCGGGGATGGTGGTGAGGAACTCGCCCGTCCACGCGAGGAGGTCGCGCCCGGTCAGCGGCTTCCCGCCGATGCGGGCGGTCGTCGGCCTCGGCACGAGGACCTGCTGGGTGGACCGCTTGACGACCGAGCCGGGGTAGACCCGGTTCAGCCGCAGCTCCTGCGACTCGCGCAGGTCCACCGGCGAGAAGCGGATGCGGCTGCCCTGGAGCGTGACGTCCGTGACGCCGCAGGAGCGGGCCAGCATCCGCAGCCCCGCGACGAGCAGCAGGTTCTCCGTCGCCTCGGGCAGCGGCCCGTACCGGTCGGTGAGTTCCTCGCGGACGGCGCGGATGTCCTCCTCGCTGTTCGCGGCGGCGATGGCGCGGTACGCCTGGAGGCGCAGCCGCTCCCCCGGCGCGTAGTCGTGCGGCACATGGGCGTCGACGGGCAGCTCGATCTTGACTTCGAGCAGCGTCTCGTCGGGCTCGCCGCCCTCGCCCGACTCCAGCGCCGCGCGGTAGTCCGCCACGGCCTCGCCGACCATGCGGACGTACAGGTCGAAGCCGACACCCGCGATGTGCCCCGACTGCTCGCCGCCGAGGAGGTTGCCCGCGCCGCGGATCTCCAGGTCTTTCATGGCGACGTACATGCCCGCGCCCATCTCGGTGTGCTGCGCGATGGTGGCGAGCCGCTCGTGCGCCGTCTCGGTCAGCGGCTTCTCCGGCGGGTACAGGAAGTACGCGTAGCCGCGCTCCCGGCCGCGCCCGACGCGGCCGCGCAGCTGGTGGAGCTGCGAGAGGCCGAACATGTCGCCGCGCTCGACGATCAGCGTGTTCGCGTTCGAGATGTCGATGCCGGACTCGACGATCGTCGTGGAGACCAGCACGTCGGACCGCTTCTCCCAGAAGTCCACGACGACCCGTTCCAGCGCGCCCTCGCTCATCTGGCCGTGCGCGGTGGCGATCCGCGCCTCCGGCACGATCTGCCGCAGGCGCGCGGCGACCCGGTCGATGGACTCGACGCGGTTGTGGATGTAGAAGACCTGGCCCTCGCGCAGCAGTTCGCGGCGGATCGCGGCGCCGATCTGCCGTTCCTCGTACGGCCCGACGAACGTGAGGACCGGGTGGCGCTCCTCCGGCGGCGTCGTGATCGTGGACATCTCGCGGATGCCGGTGACGGCCATCTCCAGCGTGCGCGGAATGGGCGTGGCGGACATGGTGAGGACATCCACGTTGGCGCGCAGCTTCTTCAGCTGCTCCTTGTGCTCCACGCCGAACCGCTGCTCCTCGTCCACGATGACGAGGCCGAGGTCCTTGAACTTCACCTCGGACGAGAACAGCCGGTGCGTCCCGATCACCACGTCGATCGACCCGTCCCGCAGCCCTTCGAGCGTCGCCCGCGCGTCGCTCTCGGACTGGAACCGCGACAGGGGGCGCACGTTCACGGGGAACTGGGCGTAGCGCTCGGAGAACGTGCCGAAGTGCTGCTGCACCAGCAGCGTCGTCGGCACCAGCACGGCGACCTGCTTGCCGTCCTGCACCGCCTTGAACGCCGCGCGCACGGCGATCTCCGTCTTGCCGTAGCCGACGTCGCCGCAGATCAGCCGGTCCATGGGGACCGACTTCTCCATGTCCTCCTTGACCTCGGCGATGGTCGTCAGCTGGTCGGGCGTCTCGGCCCAGGGGAACGCGTCCTCCAGCTCGCGCTGCCAGGGCGTGTCGGGGCCGAAGGGATGCCCGGGGGCGGCCATGCGCGCCGAGTACAGCTTGATGAGGTCGGCCGCGATCTCCTTGACGGCCTTGCGGGCGCGCGCCTTCGTCTTGGTCCAGTCGGCGCCGCCGAGCCGGTGCAGCGAGGGCGCCTCGCCGCCCACGTACTTGGTGACGAGGTCGAGCTGGTCCGTCGGGACGAACAGCCGGTCGCCCGGCTGCCCGCGCTTGGCCGGCGCGTACTCCACGACGAGGTACTCGCGCGTGGCGCCCTGCACCGTCCGCTGGACCATCTCGATGTAGCGGCCCACGCCGTGCTGCTCGTGGACGATGAAGTCGCCCGCCTCCAGCGTCAGCGGGTCCAGGGTCTTGCGCCGCCTGGCGGGCATCCTGGCGCCCTCGCGGCCTGCCGCCCGCTGGCCGGTGAGGTCGGTCTCGGTGAGGACGGCGAGCCGCAGCGCCGGGGCGACGAAGCCGTGCTCGACCGCGCCGCACGAGACGTGCACGACGGACGGGCCGAGGTCGGCGGGCAGCACCGGGTCGAGGCGGGCGGGGATGTTCTCGCCGCCGAGGATGTCCACGGTGCGGCTGGCCGGGCCCTGCCCCTCGGTGAGGTAGACGACGCGCCAGCCGTCGGCGAGCCAGCCCTTGGTGTCGGCGAGGGCGCGGGCGGTGTCGCCGCGGTAGCTCTCGGCGGCCCGCAGGCCGAGGCGGAGCGTGTCGTCGCCCGTCGCGCCGTCGTCGCCGCCGCCCGGCTCGGGCGGCAGGTCGCTGGCCTCGCCCGCGTCCACGCTCTGCGAGAAGGGGGACACGGACCACCAGGGCATGCCGAGCGCGGCGGCGTGCTCGCGCACGTCGGCCAGGCCGCGCAGGGACGCGGCGCCGACATCGATCGGCGCCTCGCCGGTGTCGCTCATCGAGGCGGCGGCCCAGGAGGCGTGCAGGAACTCCTGGCTGGTCGCGACGAGGTCGGCGGCCCGGGTGCGGACGCGTTCGGGGTCGAGGACGACCGTCATCGACCGGGCGGGGAGGACGTCGAGGAGCAGTTCCATGTCGTCCACGAGGACGGGCGCCAGGGACTCCATGCCCTCCACGGCGATGCCCTCGGCGATCCTGCCGAGCAGTTCGACCAGTTCGGGGTGGGCGACGGCCAGCTCGGCGGCGCGGCGGCGCACGTCGTCGGTGAGGAGCAGTTCGCGGCAGGGCGGGGCCCACAGGCCGTGCTCGGCCACTTCGAGGGACCGCTGGTCGGCGACCTTGAAGTAGCGGATCTCCTCGATGTCGTCGCCCCAGAACTCCACCCGGAGGGGGTGCTCCTCGGTCGGCGGGAACACGTCGAGGATGCCGCCGCGCACGGCGAACTCGCCGCGTTTCTCGACCAGTTCGACCCTGCTGTAGGCGGCGGCCGCCAGCGCCTCGGTGACGGCGGGCAGGTCGGCGCTCGTGCCGGTGTGCAGCTCGACGGGGACGAGGTCGCCCAGGCCCTTGACCTGCGGCTGAATGACCGAGCGGATCGGGGCGACGACCACCGAGACGGGACCGGCGCCCGGGTCGTCGGCGCGCGGGTGGGCCAGGCGCCGCAGGACGGCGAGGCGGCGGCCGACCGTGTCCGCGCGCGGCGACAGGCGCTCGTGCGGCAGGGTCTCCCAGGCCGGGTACTCGACGACGGTGTCCGGGGGCAGCAGCGAGCGCAGCGCGGCGGCCAGGTCCTCGGCCTCGCGGCCGGTGGCGGTCACCGCGAGGACGGTGCGGCCGGTGCCGCGGGCGAGCGCGGCGAGGGCGAAGGGCCGTGCGGCGGGCGGGCCGACGAGATCCACGTTGCGGCGGGCGGCGTCGCCGGTGGCGGCGACGGCTTCGGCGAGCGTCGGCTCGTGCGAGACGGCGGCGAGCAGACCGGCGAGAGACATCAGAGCTTTTCCGTCCCCGGAAATGGACAAAAGATGGACAGAGCGGGCAACACGAAAGCCCGGCGGGAGCACCGACCGGGGGGTTCCAGGGTACGCCGCCGCGCGGGTGACCGCGTCCTGGCCCGGGACGCATCGCGCGCGCGTTCCTGCCGCGCGGCACGCGCCGTCGCCGACCCGCCGCCGGGGCCCCCGACGGGAACCGGCCCGCGCCCCCGGCGAGCGGACGAAAGACGAGCGGCCCGACCGCGAGGCCGTACACAAGATCGAACGGCGCGATCCTTTCCGGTCCGTGAACGGACGCGACGTGCCCCGCGTCCGGCACCGCCCTGCCCGGACGAGTCGCCACCCGGGCGGGAGGCGCCGAGGAGCGGGGGCCCGTGCCTGCGCAGCACAGCCGTACCCGGTGAAGACGCAGGCGGCTGGGCAGTCTCGTGTGCCGGAGGCCCTCCGGCGTCTGCCGCGAGGCTGTCGGCTCCGGGAGCAACGCAGCCGTGATGCCCGGGACGTCCGGCTGCGCTCGGGCGCGGGCGGGCGGCAGCGCGTACAGGCAGTCGCGGCGGAGAAGCCGCCCGCCGGGCGCTCGGGGTCCTCGGCCGCCGTGGCGGGCGGGGCGCAGGAGCTGTCCGGGGCTGCGCTCAGGCGCGGGCGGGCGGCAGGCCGGGTGGGCGCGCAGGCCGCGTGACAGCCGGGCCGGGACCGGCCGGGACCTTCGCGTGCCGGGAACCCACAGCGTCGGCGCCGTGGCGGGCGGGGACGAGCAGTGCGACCGAACGCCGGCGGCGTGCGGTGCCGCCCGGGACACGGGTGGACGACGGCTCGGATGCGGCGCGGCGCGCGGTCCGGGGAGGAACCAGCGCCGGTCGGCGAGCGGGCAGGCCGCGCGGCGGCCGGCCGCGCGCCTGGAGTCCACGGCCGCTGTGGCGGCCGGAGCCGTACCCGGGCGCGCGGCGGGGTCAGGTGGGCCGGTCGTCCGTCTCGGCGCGCAGGCCGCGCAGGAGCAGGTCGAGGCCCCGGGCGAACTCCTCGTCCGCCGGGAGGCGCCCCGCGTCGGCGGCCGTGGCGGCCAGCAGCGGGTAGCGGTCCGCGGGCAGTGCGGCGAGGACGCCGGTGCCGGGTCCCGCGAGCGGGCCGAGCCGGTTGTTCTGGAGAGCGCCGACCAGGTAGCTCGTCAGCGCGCGCAGCGCGGCCACGCGCCGGACGCCGCCGAGGCCCGTCCCGGTCAGCACGCCGAGGACCGCCTCCGACCAGCGCCACACGCCCGGCGCGGACTGCCGGTGGGTCACCAGCAGCGGCACCGCCCCGGGGTGCTCGCCCACCGCGGCCCGCACCCGTTCCATCAGGGCGGCCACCTGCCGGTCCCACGGCAGGCCGGGCGGCGGCGCCACGTCGATGTCCCGCAGGACGCGGTCGACGACGAGGCGTTCGAGCTCGGCGCGGTCGGCGACGTACCGGTAGACCGCCATCGTGGACATGCCCAGTTCGGCGGCGGCGGCGCGCATGGTCAGGCCGCCGGTGCCGTCGCGGTCGAGGACGGCGAGCGCGGCGTCGGCGAGTTGCGCGGGGGTGAGGGAACGGGGTCGTGGCATCGCCTTGACAGCGTACCCCGTACGCTCATAGCGTCCCGTTAGGCGTACGTCGCACGCTTACGCCTCGTGCCCAGCGAAGGGACCGATCACGCATGCCCACACTCCACCCCTCCCCGCCCCCCGGGCCCGGCTCCGTCGTCGCCCCGCGCGAGCTGACGGCGCTCGGCGGCGGGAGCATCGCCGTCCCGGCGCGGGACGGGAAGCTGGTGCACCTCCAGTTCCGCCGCTTCGCGGGCTGCCCGGTCTGCAACCTGCACCTGCGGTCCATCGCGACGCGGCACGGCGAGATCACCGCCGCGGGCATCCGGGAGGTCGTGGTCTTCCACTCTCCCGAGTCCGAACTCGCGCCGCACGCCGACGGGTTGCCGTTCCCGCTGGTCGCCGATCCGGAGCAGGCGCTCTACCGCGAGTTCGGGATCGAACGCGGCGCGCGCTCCGTGCTCAGCCCGCGCGCCTGGCCCGCCATGGCGTACGGGGTGCTGCGGGACCTCGGCCCGGTGCTGCTCGGCCGCCGCCGGCCGCCCGTCGCCCGCCCCGAGGGCGGACGGCTCGGCCTCCCCGGCGACTTCCTGATCGCCCCGGACGGCACGGTCGTCGCGGCCAAGCACGGCACGCACGCCTCCGACCAGTGGTCCGTGGACGAACTGCTCGCCCACGCCGCCACCGCGCGCGCCCGGTGAGCTTCGACCGGGTCGCGGACGACGCCCGTCACGAGGTGGCGGGTGGCTGGTGCGACGAGCCGCTGTCCGCCGCCGCCCCGGCGGGCGAGGCGGTCGGCACCGACATCGCCGGGCCCCCGTTCGCCCACACCCGGGAGACGGCGGCGCGGCGCGCGGTGCGGAACGTGGCGTCCGCGCGCGGCGACGCGCAGACACACCGTTTCGCCGACGGCGGGTTCGGCATCACCCTCAGCCGCGACGGCGTGATGTCTCCGCCGGCCCGGCCGCCGCGTTCGCCGTGCCGGGCGACCCGGCGGCGAACGAGCTGCCGCGCGTGGACGTCCGCGGCGCGCCCGGCGTGCCGTCGCCCGCCGGGCGGGACCGGATCGCGCGGCTCCTGACCGGCGCGGGCCACGAGGCGATCGCCGTCACGGCCCTGGCGTCGCGGCTGCGGCTCGGCGCGACGACCGCCGAGGCCGCCGCGTTCCTCCGGGCCTGGGGCGCCGTGCGCGCGACGCCCTGCCCGCCCCGGACGATCCGGCCGCGCGGGGCGGTCCTGCTCGTCACCGCCCGGCGACCCGGATCTCCGGCTCGTGGCGGACGGGGAAGTTGACGGACGCGGCGATGAAGCAGCTCTCGGACGCGGGCCCGTGCAGCCGCGTCGCCGTCTCGGCCATGTGCGCCTCGGCGACCGTCACCACCGGCCGCAGCACGACCTCGGTGAACGCGCCCGCGCCGCCCGTCTCGTCCATGGTGCCGCTCGCCGCGTCCTCGTAGGAGGTGACGACGACCTTCCGCAGCGAGCAGAGGGCGAGGTAGCTGAGCATGTGGCACTGGGAGAGGGCGGCGACGAGGAGTTCCTCCGGGTTCCAGCGCGCGGCGTCGCCGAGGAACGCGGGGTCGGCGCTGCCGGGGAGGGCGGCGGTCTTCCCGGCGGCGGTCGCCTCGGTGTCGCGTGCGTAGGTCTTGTAGGCGGTGGTGCCGCCCGAGGCGGCTCCGGTCCAGCGGACGGTGACGTCGTAGCCGTGCTGTCGTGCCCTGCTCACGGGGACCGCTCCTTCACATGACGAGTGCCGATCCTCCCATGATCCCGCACCCAATCTGACGTGAGCATGCCCCTAATCTGTTACCTGTCGCTCGCGGTGAAGAAACGTTCCGCCGCAACGATGGCACGTGAGCCAGGCCCCTGTCCGCCCCCACAGCGAGGGACTTCGCGTGATTCCCCACCTCTACGCGCGTCACCGCATAGCCATGGCCGCGGCCCTCACCGGCGTCGCCACCGTGGCCTCCCTGGTCAACGGCCCCGCCGCGCAGGCCGCGCTCCCGACACCGGTCAGCGCCGCGACGGCCCGCTCGTACCTCGCCGCCCTGCCCGTGGCAGCCGAGGACCGCACCGGCTACAACCGTGACCTCTTCCCCCACTGGATCACCCAGAGCGGCGCCTGCAACACCCGCGAGGTCGTCCTGCGCCGCGACGGCACGAACGTCGTCACCGACAGCAGTTGCGCGGCGACCAGCGGCAGTTGGTACTCGACCTACGACGGCGCCACCTGGTCGGCCGCCTCGGACGTGGACATCGACCACCTGGTGCCGCTGGCCGAGGCCTGGGACTCGGGCGCCGACGCGTGGACGACGTCCCGCAGGCAGGCGTTCGCCAACGACCTGACGCGGCCCCAGCTGATCGCCGTCACCGACAACGTCAACCAGTCCAAGGGCGACAAGGACCCGGCGCAGTGGCTGCCGCCGCGCACCGCGTACCGCTGCACGTACGCCCGCGCGTGGGTCCAGGTGAAGCACTACTACGGGCTTTCCGTGGACTCCGCCGAGAAGAGCGCCCTGAGCGGCGTCCTCAACGGCTGCTGACCCTCCGCCGCCGCCCGGCACCGCACCCCAGGACCGCCCCCCTCCGCCGCCCCGTCGTGCTCACAACCGCCGGGCGGCGGAGGGGGGTTCGCCGGGTCAGCCGCGCTGCGCGGCGAGCCAGGTCTCGAAGGACGTGGGCGCGATACGGGCGCCGTCCGCCGGCAGCAGCACGTTCCCCGCCATCTCGACGCCGAACAGCCCGTCCCAGCTCGGGACGAGCCGCACGTCTCGGCCCCGCGCCGCCAGCGTGCGGCGGGCCATGTCCACGAGGTCCTGCGGGTCGGGGCCCGCCAGGCCGGGGTGCCTGCCCTGCGGCGCGCCCGCCGCGATCTCGGCCAGCACGTCCGCCACGTCGCCCGGCGCGACCGGCCGCACGAGCAGCGGCGGCAGCGTGGCCGTGCCGTCCTGTTCCGTCCAGCCCGCGACCATCTCGGCGAAGTCGTGGAACTGCGTGGCCGGGACGATCGTCCACGGCACGGGACCGGCCGCGACGAGGCGTTCCTGCTCGCGCTTGCCCGCGTAGTGCGCGTTGCCCTCGACGCGGTCGATGCCGACGATGGAGAGCAGCACGTGGTGCCGCACCCCGGCACGCTGCCCGGCGGCGAGCAGGTTGCGCGTGGCGGCGCCGAAGAACGCGACGGTCTCGGCCGGGTCGGCGGCCGTGCTGTTGGTCGCGTCGACGACCGCGCCGGCCCCGGCGAGGGCGTCGTTCAGGCCCTCGCCCGTGACCACGTCCACACCCAGGGACCGGCTGACGCGGACCACCTCGTGCCCCGCCCGTTCGAGCGCGGCGGCGGTCAGGGCGCCGATGTTCCCGGTCGCTCCGGCGACGACGATCCTCATGGGCTGTCTCCCTCTGCTCGGTGGCTGCCCGGACTCTATCTCGGACTAAACACATCCGCAATCTCCGAGATAGGATCGGGTGTCATGAAGCTGCCCGTGAGCACCGAATGGCTGTTGCACTGCGCCACGACCCTGGCGCAGCTCGACGAGCGGTCCACGACGTCGGCGGCGCAGCTCGCGCGCTACTACGACCTGCCGCCCGCCTCGCTGGCCAAGCAGTTGCAGGCACTGGTCAGGGCGGGCGTGCTCGCGGCGACGACGGGGCCGCGCGGCGGTTTCCGGCTCGCGCGCCCGGCGTCGGCGATCTCGCTGCTGGACGTGGTGGAGGCGGTGGACGGCCCGGCGTCGCCGTACGAGTGCCGCGAGATCCGGCAGCAGGGGCGGGGCGCGCTGCCCGCCGAGGACTGCCGCGACACGTGCCTGCTGGCGCGGAAGATGGCCGAGGCGCACGACGCGTGGCGGCGCAGCCTGGCGGGGACGACGCTCGCCGATGTCGTCGGTGAGCTGCCGCCGTCCGCCCCCGCCCGTACGCGGCGGCGGATGTCCGACACGGCGGGCGGCTGACCGTCAGGCGTCCCGGCCGGTCAGGGCGGTGACGCGGATCTCGACGCGCATGCCGGGCGCGCCGAGCGCGGCGACGCCGAGCTGGGTCCAGATCGGGGCGCGGTCGCCCATGCGGCGGCGGAACTGCTCGGCCATGGCCCGGTTGTGTGCCTCACCGATGCTGTCGGCCCCGTCGGGGACGTGGTACGAGTCGACGGCGACGACGTCGCGCCAGGTCGCCCCGGCCTCGGCGAGGGTCCGTTCGACGTTGTCGAAGGCGCGCGCGATCTCGTCCTCCAGCGCCTCGGGGAACGCCACCTCCCCGACCGATTCCCACGCGGGGCCCCAGCCGCCCTGGCCCGAGGTCTCGACGCGGTCCCCGATCCGCACGGCCTGGCTGTAGTGCAGGGCGGAGCGGAGCGCCGGACCGTAGCCCGGCGTGACGAAGAACTCGGGTGCCGGCATGGCGCCCACCTCTCGATTGACTTCACGCATGAAGTGAACGTAGCACGGTTTCGCTTCACGCGTGAAGTGAAACGCGCTTGGTAGGATGCCCCGCATGACCGGCTCCACGGCCCCGGAAGCCGGGGGTGACACCCCGGACGGGCCGCAGTGGCTCACGCCCGCCGAGAAGGACGCGTGGACGGGCCTCGTCTCCCTCGTCCTGCTGCTGCCTGGCCGGCTTGAGTCACCGCTCCAGCACGCGTCGGGCCTCACCCTCTTCGAGTACCTGACGCTGAGCCACATCTCCGAGTCCCCCGGCCGCCGCCTGCGGATGAGCGAGCTGGCCTACCTCGCCAACGGGTCGCTCTCGCGGCTCTCCAACGTCGTCAAGCGCTTCGAGGCGCGCGGCTGGGTCGAGCGCTCCCCCGACCCGGACGACGGGCGCTACACGCTCGCCGCCCTGACCGACGCGGGGTACGAGGTCGTCGTCGCGGCGGCGCCGGTCCACGTACGGGCGGTGCGCGAGCTGGTCATCGACCCGCTGACCGCCGCCGACCAGCGCGCTCTGGCGCGCATCGCCGCCAAGCTGCGGACGCGGCCCGTCGATCTCGCCTGAGCGCTCAGCCCCAGGTCAGCGGGTCGAGGTCGAGGTAGAAGCGCGCCCGGTCGTGGTCGAGGGGCGTGCCGTAGCGTGCGGCGAACGCGGCGTCCGCCTCCCGGGCCGCGCGTTCGTCGGCCCAGCTCTCGCGGGAGTTGGCGAGGAGCAGGGCGATGTCGGCGTACGGGTCGGCGCGGCCGAGGCGGCCCAGGTCGATGAAGCCCGTGACGGTCGCGGACTCCGGGTCGAGCAGGATGTTGGGCAGGCACAGGTCGCCGTGGCAGACGACAGTCCGCGCCGCCTCCTGGGCGAGGCGCGCGTCGAGCTGGGGCGTGAGGCGGGCGAGGAGTTCGGCGGGGGGCGTTGCCTGCTGCTCGTCGGGGAGGAAGTCCGGGTTGACCGCGCCGCGCGCGACGACATCGACGGCCAGGGCGTACATGGTGGTGAGGTCGCGCGTGAACGGACAGGCGCGCGCGGGCATTTCGTGCAGTTCGCGGACGGCGTCCGCGATGGAGGCCCAGGACGCCCGGAGCGTCGCGGCCGGGACGCGGTCGGCGGGGACACCGGCGACGGCGCCGGTCGTCAGCTCCGCTCCCTCAGGGCCTTCGCGCCAGTCGAGGACACGCGGGCACGGCACGCCCTGTGCGCCCAGCCACTCCACGCGGTCTCGCTCCGCCCGGAGCGCCGCCTCCTGCCCGGCCGGGACGGACTTGAGGTACCGCGCGCCGTCCGGCGACCGGTACACGGCCGCGCCCGACTCGCCGCCGGTCACGGCCTCCCAGGCGCCGCCGCCGCGCGTCATGCCGTCCACGGCCCCACCCTAGCCCGGCACTTCACCGGTCGAAGATCTGCGAGTCTCCTCGCATGACGCACTGGCCCCACCTCACCCACGCCTACGGTTCCGCCGCGGACATACCCGCCCTGCTCGACCGGATCACGGCCGAGCGGGACGCGCTGCTCTGGAACGACCTGTGGTCCGCGCTCTGCCATCAGGGCAGCGTCTACCCGGCGAGCTTCGCCGCCCTTCCCTGGCTGTCCGCCACGGCAGGGGGCGAGGACCGGGAGCAGGCCGTGCACGCCCTGGTCCTCGCGGGCGCCATCGTGGCCGGGGCCGGGGGTCCCGTGCGCACGGAGTACGCGGCGGAGATCACGAACCTGCTGGCGGCGGCGGGCGCGTGCCTGGCGACCGCGACGGACCGCGCCGGGTACACCGGGCTGCTGGGAGCCGTGCTCGGACTTGAGGGCGCCGCCGGCTGGAGCGAGGACCTGGCGGCCGGGCTCGGGGACGAGGAGTACGAGGTGCCCTGTCCCGCCTGCGACGCGGGCCTGTCCGTCGTCCTCGGCGAGCGCGGATTCTTCTGCGCCGACGGCTGGGAGGCCCTGCCGGGTCACGAGGACACGACCCGTCCGCTCGTGCCGACCGCCCCGGAGGACCTGGCGGGCATGGGCAGGCGTCTGTACGACATGACGCTCGGCGACGGGCAGCACGAGGTGGCACGCCTGCTGACCCATGTCTTCGGACGCGCCGTCTGCCCCGGGTGCGGGACCGGCTTCCCGGTCGCCGACCGGATCGGCGCCGGGTGACCGGCTGCCGTGGCGGCCGGCTGTCCCGATGACCGGGAAGGGCGGAGACTCGTCGCATGGCGGACATGGGGGCGTTCCGGGAGGCGGTCACCGCGTGGGCGGCCGGTGGGCCGGGCGACGTGGCGCGGGAGCTGGCGGCGCGGCTGCCGGTGCAGACGGTTGTCCTGCTCGAAGGCCCGAGCGATGTCGCAGCGGTCGGGGCGCTGGCCGCGCGCCGGGGCCGGGACCTGGCGGCCGAGGGCGTGTGCGTCCTGGCCATGGGCGGCGCGATGAGCGTCGCCCGCTACGCGCGCCTGCTCGGGCCGCCCGGCCTCGGCCTGCGCCTCACGGGGCTGTGCGACGAGGCCGAACGCCCCTTCTACGTACGCGGCTTCGAGCGGGCCGACGCCGCGCGGGAGGAGTTCTTCGTCTGCGCGGCGGACCTGGAGGACGAACTGATCCGCGCGCTGGGTGTCGCACGCGTGGAGGAACTGGTCACGGCGCAGGGCGACCTGCGCGCGCTGCGGACCTTTGCGCGCCAGCCCGCGCAGCGGGGCCGTACGGCGCACCAGCGGATACGACGCTTCCTCGGCACGAAGAAGGGACGCAAGATCCACTACGGGCGGGTGCTCGTCGAGGCCCTCGCTCCGGACCGCGTGCCCGCACCGCTGGACGGACTGCTCGCCCGCCTCTGACGCCCGGCCAGTCGGTGGAGGAGCGGACCGCGCGGAAGCGCGGCGAGTCGTGCCCGGCGGCGGTGAACTCGACCTCGTACCCGTGGCCGCTCACCGAACACGCCGCCGCGCGTCGAGGTCCGTGGCGTGGAAGGCGCCGACCGCATGCTTCACGACCACGGTGTCCGCCGCCTCGGCCACCCCTCCGGCGAAGCCGCTGCCTGGCGGCGGCAGCGGCTTCGCCCGAGCGGCAGGCCGACGACACGCGGCGTGAGGTCGATCAGGAAGAGGCGGGAGGTCACGGTTGCCGATGGCACGGGCCGGGGGATGATCCGCCGCATGGAGATCTTCACGTTCGACCGCGCGGAGCGTGCCGTGGAGCGTTTCGGCAGCGTCGGAACGCACGCGACGCGTGTCGCCACCGCGGACGGCGGCCCCGTGTCGGCGACCTGCCTGTCGGTCGCCCCCGGCGGGACGGTCGGCGCGCACCCGGCGACCGCCCCCCAGGTGTTCCTCGTGGTGGCGGGTGACGGCTGGGTCGCCGGTGAAGACGGCCGCCGGGTGCCGGTCGCGGCGGGCACGGGGGTGCGGTGGGAGGCGGGCGAGACGCACTCGTCGGGCAGCGAGGGCGGCGCAGGCCTGACGGCGATCGTGCTGGAGGGCCATGGTCTGCGTGTCTTCCCGCCGGACGCGGCCCCCGGCAGCCGCCGCCTGACCTGACGGCCACGCGATGCCGGACGAACGCGGCCGGTCCGGTCTTCGCCCTGCTGTCTGTCACGATGCGCTCCCCTCATCATCCATCTGCTCACGCACCGTAACAGGCAGCACTGACAACCCGCCCCGCCGCCGGATCAGGACTGCACGAAGAGGCAGAACGGATGCCCGGCCGGGTCGAGCAGCACCCGCCAGCGGTCCGGCGAGGGCTGCGACGAGGGCTCCGTCGCCCCCAGCGCCAGCATCCGCGCCTGCCCCGCGTCCAGGTCCGCGACGCCCAGCTCCATGTGCGCCTGCTTCCCCCGGCCCGCCTCCGGCCAGGTCGGCGGCTCGTACCCGTCGATCCGGCAGCAGCCCACGCCGGGCGACCCCGGGTTCCCCAGCAGCACGAAGTCGTCGCTGCCGTAGATCACCGGCAGCCCCAGGGCCTCGCCCCAGAAGCGGCTCAGCTCGGCGATGTCGGCGCAGTCGAAGGAGACACCGGCCCAGGTGGCGGGTGCCGCGTCGGTGGTCTCGGTGTTCTCAGTGGTCTGAGTGGTCCCAGTGGTCTCAGTGGTCATGCCGACGACCGTAGGACCCGACCCGGACAGCTTCGGTCCTGGTCGGCGAGACTGTTCCCGTGATGAGCACTTCCGCGCGCCTCCTGCGGCTCGTCTCCCTGCTGTCGGCCCGCCCCTCGTGGACCGCCGGTGAACTGGCGGAACGCATGGAGGTCACCGAACGCACCGTCCGCCGCGACATCGCCCGCCTGCGCGAACTCGGCTACGGCGTGGACTCCGACCCCGGCCCCTGGGGCGGCTACCGCCTCGGCCGCGGCACGCGCCTCCCGCCGATCAGCCTGGACGACGAGGAGGCCCTCGCCGTCGCCGTCGGCCTGCGGGAGGCGGCGTCGGGCGGCGCGCTGGGCGGCGACCAGGCGGCGCTGTCCGCCCTGTTCAAGCTGCGGCAGGTGCTGCCCCGGCGGATCGCCGAGCGGCTCGGGGAGATGGACACCGCGTTCGTCCGCCTGCCGGGGAACGGCGAGCGCCAGGTGGCGGCGCGCACCCTGTTCGACCTGGCCACCGCCTGCCGGGCCGCCGAGCGCGTCCGCCTCACCTACCGCGACGGCGAGGGCCGTACGACCGTGCGCGACGCCGACCCGTACCGCCTGGTCCACACCGGGCGGCGCTGGTACCTGGTCGCGCGGGACGTGGCGCGCGGCGCGTGGCGCACGTTCCGCGCCGACCGCGTCCTCGCGACGGCGGGCACCGGGATTCCCGCCGAGTACGGCGACCCGCCCGACCCCGCCGGGCTCGTCAGCCGCAACACCGCCCTGCGCGGCTACCCGTGCACGGCGGTCGTCCGGCTGCCGCTGCCCATGGCGGAGGCGCTGCGGATCGTCCCGCCCTCGATCGGCACCCACCGCGAGGACGGGAAGGAGGCGACCGTCGTGGAGGTCGGCGGCGCCGACCCGGACGGCCTCGCCCGCTACCTCCTCGGCCTCGGGACGCCGCTGCGCGTCCTCTCCCCCGACGACGTGCGCGAGGCGCTGGTCCGGCGGGCCCGCGAGCTGAGCGCGCTCAACGGCCCGCCGGACGGGGCCTGACCTCAGGCGGTGCGCAGTTCGGCCACGACCACGCCGAAGGGCGGCAGTTCGACGGCGGGCAGCGGCGCGCCGTCACCCAGCGCGTGCAGCGTCCCGGCGGACGCGGCCAGGACCGGCGCCGCGGTGACGGGCTCCGCGTGCTGGCTCACGAACCAGACGAACGCGCGCCCGTCCTCGTGCTCCATGCGCCCCACCAGGACCCGCGGGTCGTCCACGGTCACCTCGGGCGTGACGCCCGCCTCGGCCGCCAGCGCCGCGTACAGGCGGTGCGTCGGCTCGGGGTTGACGCGCGGCGTGATCGCGGCCATGTGCTCGACCGGGTAGGTGCACAGGACCATCCGGCCGCTGCCGACCGCGTACGACAGCAGCGCGGGCCGCCCGTGCGCGTCGGTGGCGACGACCTCGGCCCCGGCCGGTTCGACAGGCAGGTAGCTGCGGGAGTTCTCGGTGCCCGCGACGGCGAAGACCAGCGCCTCGCCCGCGCGGATCGCGCCGAAGTCCCGCTGGAACGTGAGACGCACCTCGTCATCGGTGATCGGGTCGGTGAGCCCGTACCGCAGCTTCTTCACGACGCCGAAGGTCTCGTCCAGCTTCGGCCACCACGGGCCGCGCTGCACGCCGTGCTCGCCGGTGAAGTACGACGCGTACACCGTCGCGCCCGCCTCGGCGCGCGCCCGCAGCTGCCGCCAGCCGGGGGCGGTCAGCTGCTTGGCGGACGGCAGGAGGTAGAGCGCGCAGTCGTCGGGCAGCCCGTCCGCCTCGCGCGCGACGCCCACCGGCAGGTCGGCCTCGCGGGCGGCGACGTACGCCTGGCGGGTGTGGGCGAAGACGCTGGACGCGTCCTCCGGCTGTGTGAAGGGGTAGCGCTTCTCCAGGAACGAGGAGACGACGAGCGCGATCCGTGTGTCGGGGCGGTGGAGGCGGGCGATGTCCACGGCGGCCAGGACGTCGGTGAAGCGCTTGACCTCGCGCAGCTGCTCCTTCGGGCGGCCCTGGTCGTCGGTGAGGCCGAAGTGCATCTCGAACGGGTGGTGGGAGTAGGGCTCCTGGTTCCACAGCTCGTCGTAGTCGGTGTTGTTCCAGGGCATCCAGCCCGTGGCGCCGGCGAGCAGTGTGTTGTGGAGGATCTGGCGGTAGTAGTGGGCGGCGTTCTCCTCGGACACGTAGTCGGAGGTGAGGCCGAACTCCTCCATGATCACGGGCTTGCCCGCGATGTCGAGCAGCTCGCAGACGAACGCGGCGCCGAGGTGCTGGCGTACCTCGTCCGTCTCCATGCGGTAGACGTGCGGGCCGTGGAAGTCGATCAGCTCCGCCAGGTCGCGGACGCGGAAGCCGTTGTCCGCGCCGGTGATCTCGACGCCCCAGGCGCCGTCGCCGACGGACACGGGCTGGCGGGCGCCGGTGGAGCGGATCGCGTCGGTCAGGGTCTTCGCCCAGGCGGTGACGGCGGCGGCGTCCACGGTGCCGATGCCGCGCGACTGCCAGTGGGCGTAGATCGGGATCTCGTTGGTGAGCAGCCAGCCGGCGACGGCGGGGTGGTCCTTCCAGCGGGCGGTCAGCTCGCGGACGTACCACTCCTGCTGGGCGACGAAGGAGGGGTCGGAGAAGATGTCGCGGCCGTCGCGCCAGGCGGGGTCCCAGTTCTGTCCGGACATGTGGCCGACGATGAAGGTGGGGATCGTCGTCATGCCCAGGGCGTGGTGGCGGTCGAGGAAGTCGTCGTAGTGGGCGAGGAGCCGGTCGTCCAGGGTGTTCTCGGCGGGCATGAAGTCCGGCCAGTAGAAGAAGGACCGGGTGAGGGTGATGCCGTGGTCGCGCATCACGCGCAGTTCCTCGTCGATGACGGCGGGCCGGTAGTCGCGCCACATCAGGGGGCCGCCGGTGCGGGACCAGTAGTTGACGCCGATCCAGACGGACCCGTCGGGGAGTTTCGCCGCGTTGCGCTTCATCGGTGGACCGTTCTCTCTCGTGTGCCGCTCGATTGTCGTCCACGGACAGGTATATCGTTATACCTGCCGCGCTGTCGAGAGTCGGCTGAAGAGGAAAGGCACGCTTCGTAGAACGTTTTCCTGTCCGCTGACGGCGCCCGGCGCGTCCGGCCGCTGGTACGGTGTGGGCACCTCGCCGCCCCGGCACCAGGCGGCGGCGCGGTGGACGACCGAGGGGAATGCCAGGTGGCGGGACGCAAGGGCGCGGCGAAGCCGACCATCGCGGACGTGGCGGCGCTGGCCGGTGTGTCCGTGTCGGCCGTCTCGAAGGTGGTCAACGGGCGCGGCAGCATCTCCGCCCCGACCAGGCAGCGCGTCCTGGACGCCGCCGACAAGCTCCGCTGGTCGCCCTCCGCCACGGCCGTCGCGCTGCGGGGCGCCCGTACGCGCGCCATCGCCATGGTCGCGAGCCGCGCCCCCGACGTCCTGGCCGCCGACCCGCACTTCACCGTCCTCATCGCGGGCATAGAGCGCGAACTGGCCCCCGCCGACTACGGCCTGCTGCTCCACATCGTCGGCGAGGAGCCGGACGCCGAGGAACGCGCCTACCGGCGCCTCGCCGGTGAGCGCCGCGTGGACGGCGTGATCCTCACCGAGAGCCGGGTCAACGACCCGCGTTTCCAGCTGCTGCGGGACCTGCGGCTGCCGGCCGTCCTCGTCGGCGAGCCGTGGCCGGAGGACGCGGTGCCCGCCGTCGGCGCGCCCGGCCAGGACGTGGGCATGAAAGAGGCCGTCACCCATCTGCTGGGCCTCGGTCACCGGCACTTCGCGTACCTCGCGGGGCCGGAGGACCGGGTGCACACCGCGTACCGCCGCCGGGTGTTCGAGGCGGCGCTGGCGGAGGCGGGGCTGCGTCCCGGCTGGATGGTGACGACCGACTTCACTCCGCAGGACGCGGCTTCGGCGACGGCGGCGCTCCTCGGCCCCGGCAGCGCGAGCCGCCCCACCGCCATCCTGTACGCGAACGACACCATGGCCATCGCCGGCATGTACGCGGCCCGGCGGCTCGGTTACGACGTGCCGGGGGACGTCTCGGTGGTGGGGTACGACGACCTGCCGATGGGCGATGTCGTCTTCCCCGGGCTGACCACCATCGGCCAGGACCTCACCCAGCTCGGGCGCGCGGCGGCGGCGGAGATGTTCCGGCTCCTCGACGTCGGGCGTGCCGACGAGACGCCGCTGCCCGCGCTGACGCCACCGCGCCTGGTGGTCCGCGAGTCCACGGGCCGGGCGCCGCGGGACTGAGAGCGGCCGGACCGGCGCGGGGACGTTCACCGGTTCGAGGGATACCGGACATCGTCGCGATGCGTATACCTTGAACCCATGAAGCGCTACGGAGAGTCATCGGCCGGTCAGGGTGGCGGGCTTCCGCCGAGCCCGCCGCACGCGCCCGCGTCGGCCGCACCGCGGACGACGCCCGCGCGGCGGGCGGGCGGGAGGAGGGCGCACGGGCCGCCGGGACCCGCCCGCGCGGCGCCGGACGGGGAGGCGGCCGACACCAGCGGTGTCACGCCTGGCGCCATCCCGGCGCTACGTGACACCATGCGACACCATTCGGCGCCATGTGGCGCCACCCGCGCCGCGTCCACGCGCCACAGTGGGCCACCGGCATCTCCGGCGCCACGGCATCCCCGGCCACCACCCGCACGTTCTCGCAGGTCAGAACGGCCAGCTCATGCCCGGCGTCCGCACGGCGCCATCGGGGGTTGCGTATGGCATCACTCTAGTGCCATGATTACACCATGGATCTCACCCCGTATGTCGAATCCCTCCGCCGCGAACTCGCGGTGGCCGCCGAGGCCGGCGGGGAGGAGGCCCGCGAGCTGGCCGAGCGGCTCACCGCCCCCCTGGAGTCGGCGACCCGGCTGACGCTGCTCAACGTGCTCTCCGCGGCGATGGACGAGATCACCCGTGAACTCGCCCCCGGCTCCGTCGACGTACGGCTGCGCGGTCTCGACCCGGACTTCGTGGTGACGCCCCCGCCCACCGACAGCGCCGCCCCCGCGCACGAGGGCGGGCCCGCCGAACCGTTCAGGGCCCCGGCTCCCGCCGAGGGCGACGAGGGCGGCACCGCACGCGTCAACCTGCGCCTGCCCGCCCAGCTCAAGGCGCGCGCCGAGGAGGCCGCGAACCGCGAGGGGCTGTCGGTCAACGCGTGGCTGGTCCGGGCGGTGTCGGCGGCGGTCGGCGACGGCGCCGGGCCGCGCAGACAGGAGAAGATCCAGAGCATCGGACAGAGCATCACGGGCTGGGTGCGTTAGGTCGTTTCGTTCGGATCTTGGCGGATCGGCCCGCGTCATCGGACGCCATGCGTCGCAAGGCACCGTATCGCCACCCGTACCGGGCGTACCCGGGCGATGCGGTAACGCGGCCGAGGCGCGGTGACCGGCGGCGCGCGCCAGGCACGACCCGAACGACACGACCCAGCCGCGCCCCGGCCCCGCGTTCCGGTCACGCCACCACCTCACCCCACCGCCTCACCCCACCGCCTCAACCAGTACGTCCCACCAGCGGGGACGCCCCGAAGACCCAGGAGGACGGGACAGCCATGCCTTCTTTCGACACCCCAGGACCGATCTCGGCCATCGCGCACGTGGAGGCCGGCTCCATCCGCTTCACCGCGGGAGACCGCACCGACACCGTGGTCGAGGTGCGGCCACGCGACCCGGAGCGCGACGCGGACGTCCGCGCGGCGGAGCAGACCGAGGTCACCTTCGCCAACGGCGGGCTGACCGTCAGGATGCGCAAGCAGCGCCACCCCTTCGGGCGGCGCGGCACCGTGGACGTGACGATCGAGCTGCCCACCGGCTCGCACGTCGAGATGACCGGCGCCTGGGCCCAGGTGCTCGGCGAGGGCAGGCTCGGCGGCGTCCGCGCGCGGACCTCGGCGGGCGATGTCCGCCTCGACACGACCGGCCCGCTGCGGCTGACCGCGTCGCACGGCTCGATCACCGTCGGGCGGGTCGAGGGCGCGGCCGAGATCACGACCAGCGCCGGCAGCCTGCGTGTCGGCTTCGTCGACGGTCCCGCCGTCCTGAAGAACTCGCACGGCACCACCAGCGTCGGCACCGTCACCGGCGACCTGCGGGTGAGCGGCGCCCACGGCGACATCGACATCGCCCGCGCCGAGTCCTCGGTCACCGCGACCACGGCCCACGGCACCGTGCGCGCCTCCGATGTCGCGCGCGGCACCGTCCAGCTGGAGACCTCCTACGGCGCCATCGAGGTCGGCGTCCGCGAGGGTACCGCCGCCTGGCTCGACGTCAGTTCCCGCGCGGGCCAGGTGCGCAACACGCTCACGGCGTCCGAGTCCCCCGAGCAGACCGACGACACCGTGGAGGTCCGCGCCCGGACCCGGTTCGGCAACATCGACATCCTCCGCGCCAAGATCTGAGCCGGGCGCCCAGCCCGCCCCCTACCGTCCCGCCCCCTACCGCCCGCCTTCCCACCACACCGCCTTCCTCAGGGAGGACCCCATGCCTTCTCCTGTCATGCCCACATCCAACGAGGGCGCCGGTCACGCGCGGCCCGCCGCCATCTCCGCCGCCGGCCTGCGCAAGTCCTACGGCGACAAGCCCGTGCTCGAAGGGATCGACCTGCATATCCCGGCGGGCACCGTCTTCGCGCTGCTCGGCCCGAACGGCGCGGGCAAGACGACCGTCGTGAAGATCCTGTCCACGCTGCTGTCCCCCGGCCCCGGGTCGGGCGAGATCCGCGTGGACGGCCACGACCTGGCCACCGACCCGCAGACGGTGCGCGCGGCGATCGGCGTCACCGGGCAGTTCTCCGCCGTCGACGGCCTGATCACGGGCGAGGAGAACATGCTCCTGATGGCCGACCTGCACCACCTGTCCCGGCGGGAGGGCCGCCGCGTCACCGCCGACCTGCTCGCACGCTTCGACCTCACCACCGCCGCGCGGAAACCGGCCGCCACCTACTCCGGCGGCATGCGCCGCCGCCTCGACATCGCCATGACCCTCGTCGGGAACCCGCGGATCATCTTCCTGGACGAGCCCACCACCGGCCTCGACCCCCGCTCCCGGCACTCCATGTGGCAGATCATCCGCGGACTCGTCAGCGACGGCGTGACCGTCTTCCTCACCACCCAGTACCTGGACGAGGCCGACGAACTCGCCGACCGTATCGCCGTGCTGAACAGCGGCCACATAGCGGCCGAGGGCACCGCGGACGAACTCAAGCGCCTGGTCCCCGGCGGACACGTCCGCCTGCGCTTCACCGACCCCGCCGCCTACCGGTCCGCCGCCACGGCCCTGCCCGAGGCCGCTCCCGGCGACGAGTCCCTCACCCTCCAGGTCCCCAGCGACGGCAGCCAGCGCGCCCTGGGCTCCCTCCTCGGCCGGCTCGACGCCGCGGGCGTCGAGGCCGACGGACTGACCGTCCACCTCCCCGACCTGGACGACGTGTTCTTCGCCCTCACCAGCAGCGCCGCCCGTCCCCACCAGCCCGAGGAGATCTCCCGATGAGCACCCTGGCCCTCGCCGCGCGCGACTCGACCACCATGCTGCGGCGCAACCTCCTGCACGCCCGCCGCTACCCCTCCCTCACCCTGAATCTGCTGCTCACCCCGATCATGCTGCTGCTGCTCTTCGTCTACGTCTTCGGCGACGTGATGAGCGCGGGCATCGGAGGCGGCGGGGACCGCGCGGCGTACACCGCCTACATCGTCCCCGGCCTGCTGCTGATGACCATCGGCAGCACCACCGTCGGGACCGCCGTGTCCGTCTCCAACGACATGACCGAGGGGATCATCGCCCGTTTCCGCACCATGGCGATCCACCGCGGCTCGGTGCTCGTCGGGCACGTCGCGGGAAGCGTCCTCCAGGCGGTCGTCAGCGTCGTCCTCGTCGCCGGTGTCGCCGTGGCCATCGGCTTCCGCACCACGGACGCCACCGTCACGGAGTGGCTCGCCGCCCTGGGGCTGCTCGTCCTCTTCGCCCTCGCGTTCACCTGGATCGCGGTCGGCATGGGCCTGATCAGCCCCAACGCCGAGGCCGCCAGCAACAACGCCCTCCCGATGATCCTGCTGCCCCTGCTGTCCAGCGCCTTCGTCCCGCTGGACACCATGCCCGGCTGGTTCCGGCCCATCGCCGAGTACCAGCCCTTCACCCCCGCCATCGAAACGCTGCGCGGACTGCTGCTGGGCACGGAGATAGGCGCGGACGGCTGGCTCGCCGTCGGCTGGTGCCTGGCCCTGACCGTCCTCGGCTATCTCTGGGCGACCTCCACGTTCGACCGCGACCCGGAATGACCTCCGCGAACCGCCGGGGCGGCGCACACCGGCGTCTGCCAGAATCGCCGGGATGACCCCAGCCGCCGCCGGTCGCGCCGCCGAGGCGCTGCACCGCTTCAACGCGCGCCACCCCTGGGACCACAACGCCCACTACCACCCGTGGATCACGCGGCAGTTGCCCCACCGCGTCACCAGCGCGCTGGACGTCGGCTGCGGCAGCGGCGACCTCGCCCGGCTCCTCGCCCGCCGCGCCACGCGGGTGCACGGCATCGACGCCGACCCGGCGATCCTCGCCCTCGCACACGACCTGACGCCGCCCGCCCTGCCCGTCACCTACACGCTCGGCGACGCCATGACCGGCCTGCCGCCCGGACCGCACGACGCGATCACCTGCGTCGCCGTCCTGCACCACCTCCCGTTCACCGAGGCGCTCACCGCCTTCCGCGAACACCTCGCCCCGGGCGGCACCCTCGTCGTCCTCGGCCTGTACCGCCCGCGCACACCGGGCGACTTCCTCCTGGAGGCCGCCGCGATCCCGGCCAACGCCGCCACCGGCTGGCTGAAGAACAGGGGCCGCCGCGCGCCGCGCCCCGTCGCGATGACGGCGCCGACCCGCCCGGCGGAGACGACGTACGCCGAGATCGTCCGCGAGGCGGGCCGCGTCCTGCCCGGCGCCCGGATACGCCGCAGGCTGTTCTGGCGCTGGTCGCTCGTGTGGCACAAGCCCTGAGACGCGGCCGGGCGGGCGGGTGTCACTCGAAGCCGGCGACCCGGTGCGGGACGTACGGCTCCTCCAGCGCCCCGGCCTCCTCCTCCGTCAGTTCCAGGTCCACGGCCAGCAGGGCGTCGTGCAGGTGCTCGGGCCGCGTCACACCGATCACGGGCGCGGTGACGGCGGGCCGGCGCAGCAGCCAGGCCAGGGCGACGGCCGCCATGGGGACGCCGCGCGCCCGGGAGACCGACGCCACCGCGTCCACGACCCGCTGGTCGGCCGCCTCGGTGCCCTCATAGAGGCTGTCCCCGAAGGCGTCGTCCCCGGTACGGGGCGTGGCGGCCGGTGCGGGGCGTGCGAGGCGGCCACGGGCGAGGGGGCTCCACGGCAGCACGCCGACGCCCTGGTCGGCGCAGAGCGGCAGCATCTCCCGTTCCTCCTCGCGGTTGAGGAGGTTGTAGTGGTCCTGCATGGAGACGAACCGGGCCCACCCGTGCGCGCCCGCCGTGAACAGGGCCTTGGCGAACTGCCAGGCGAACATGGAGGAGGCGCCGACGTAACGGACCTTGCCCGACGTCACCAGCGCGTCGAGCGCGGCGAGCGTCTCCTCGACCGGGGTCGCGGGGTCCCAGCGGTGGATCTGGTAGAGGTCGATGTAGTCGGTGCCGAGGCGGCGCAGGCTGTGTTCCGCCTCGGTGAGGATGGCCTTGCGGGACAGTCCGCCGCTGTTGGGGCCCTCCCGCATGGGGCCGAACACCTTGGTCGCGACGACCACCTCGTCGCGGCGCGCGTGGTCGCGCAGGGCGCGGCCGAGGATCTCCTCGCCGCTCCCGGCCGAGTAGACGTTGGCCGTGTCGAAGAACGTGACGCCGTGTTCCAGCGCGGCGCGGACGATCTCCCGGCTCTCCTTCTCGGGGAGGGTCCAGGTGTCGGCGCCGCGTCCGGGTTCGCCGAAGCTCATACCGCCCAGGCACAGCCGCGAGACGTCGAGCCCGGTGGACCCGAGTTTGGTGTATTTCATCCGGCACCTTCGTGACGTAGTGCGGTCAGATCGTCGCAGAGCAAGTCTAGGTGGGGCCGGCCCGCCGTCAGCCGGCTGCGCAGGGCGAGGGTCCGCATCCCGGCGGCCCGCGCGGCGGCCAGGCCCGCCGGGGCGTCCTCGACCACGAGGCAGCGCGCCGGTTCGGCGCCGAGCGAGGCCGCCGCGCGCAGGTAGCCCTCGGGGTCGGGCTTGCCGGCCGTCACGTCGTCGGCGGTGACGAGGACGCGCGGCTCGGGCAGCCCGGCGGCGCGCAGGCGGATCTCCGCGAGGCGCCGCCAGGCCGAGGTGACGACGGCCCACCGGTCGGCGGGCAGTGCCGCGAGGACGCGCCGCGCGCCCGGGACGGCGGCGATGCCGTCGCGGCACGCCTCCTCGGCCCGTACGAGCGCGGCGATCTCGCGTTCGACCTCGGGAGGGGGCAGGTGGGGGGCCATCAGCGCGACCGTCTCCCGGTTGCGGCGGCCGTGCGAGACGCGGAAGAGGGCGTCGCTGTCGATGCCGTGCCGGGCGCACCAGGCGAGCCAGGTGCGTTCGACGCAGCGGCTGGAGTCCACCAGGGTGCCGTCCATGTCGAACAGCACGGCCGCGCACTCCAGCCGCCGCGTCGTGCCCCGGTCGGTGACCGTGAGGCGGAGCACCGTCAGCCCTGGCCCGGCCGGGCGCCGCCGGGCCGGCGGGCGCCGACGTAGTTCTGTCCCGCGCCGCGGTTGGCGACCAGTTCGGGGCTGGGCGTGGACGGGTCGGCGTAGACGTTGCCCGCGCGGTCGGTGCCGCGGGCGAGGTAGATCTGGTGCCGGTCGCCGACCTCCTCGTGGTTGAACCGCACGTCGGTGCTGATGTAGCGCATGGTGAAGCCGCAGCGGCGCCTGGCGCTGACGTTGGCCTCGCTGCCGTGGACGAGCGTGGCGGAGTGGATGCTGCACTCGTTGGGGCGCAGGCGGAGGGGGACGGCCTGGGCCGGGTCCACGCTGTCGGGGTCGAGTTCCTCGTCGAAGACGCTGGTGGGGTCGGTCGTCGGGCGGTAGCGCCTGGCGCCGGGGGCGTGGCTGCCGGGGACGACGCGCATGCAGCCGTTCTCCTCGTCCACGGGGTCGAGCGCGAGCCAGACGGTGACGGCCTTGGCGGCGGGGATGATGGTCTCCCGCCAGTAGTAGGCGTCGTCGTGCCACGGGACGCTCTTGCCGTCCCCGGCGGGCTTGCAGAAGAAGTGCGCGGAGAAGAGCGCGATGTCCGGGCCGATGATCTGCTCGACCAGGTCGAGGACGCCCGGGTCCAGTAACCAGTCGAACAGCCGGGTGTCGGTGAAGTGCGGGACGTCCATGTCCTCGGGGCGCATGCCGCCCGGGAGGTTCACGAGCTTGTCCTCGAAGTGGGCGCGCAGCTGGTCGAACTTCTCCCGCGGGAGCAGCTGCGGGACGGTCAGGTAGCCGTTGCGCTCGTAGAAGCGCAGGTCTTCCTCGGTGAGGCGGGTGCTTGTCGCGATGGTCATGGGGCCTCCTGTCGCTGTGTCGGTTTCCGTGTCGGTTTCTGTGTGGGTCAGGTCAGCAGCAGTCCGGTGACGGCCAGCAGGTCGCTGTCCGGCAGGTACGCGCCGTGCACGCGGGCGCGCGCCCGGCGGCCGAGCGCGGCGCCGTCAACCGCGCCGCCGGTCACGTCCGTGACCAGCCGGGCGAACGCCGCCAGGTCGCCGGGGTCGTCGAGGAGCAGGCCGGTACGGCCGTGGTCGATCTGGTCGGCGATGCCGCCGACGGCGCTGCCGACGACCGGGCGGGCCTTCCACATGGCCTCGGTGACCGTGAGTCCGAAGCCCTCGGCAAGGCTCTTCTGCACCACGGCGTCAGCGGCGCGCTGGGCGGCGTTGACCAGGCGCGCGTTGTCGTCCAGGTCGCGCATGGGGAGGCAGACGAGGCGGGTACGGCGGCGGACGTCCCGGGGCAGGGCCGTCCACGCGGCGCGGCACACCTCGAACCAGTGGGCCTGCTCGATGTCGTCGGGTATGGACGCGGGGTCGGGGCCGATGAGGGCGAGGTGCGCGTCGGGGACGGCGGCGAAGCCGGTGAGCACGGCGTGCATGTCCTTCAGCCGGTCCCAGCGCGACACCTGGACGACGAGGGGCGCGGCGGGGTCGCGCGGGCCGTCGGCGAGGACGTAGCCGGGGGCGTCGCCCGGCCCGAGGCCGCAGCGTTCGAGGAGGGCGGGCAGCCGGTCGGCGGGCAGCGGCTCGTTCTTCGGGGCGAACGGCCACAGCACCGGGGGGATGACGGCCGCGCGGTGGTGGGCCAGCTCCTCGGGGATGTGCTGCCGCACGGAGAAGACGACGCCGTCCGCCTTCTCCAGCAGCGGCGCGAGGGCGGCCCACGCCTCCCGCGAGCCGGGCGTCGGCGCGTCCACGCCCACGTGGCAGCGCCAGTGGACACCTGCGGTGACGCTGCTCAGGCCGGGGACGAGCCCGGCGGTCTGGTGGTCGTGCAGGAGGAGGACGTCGGCGGGGCCGAGGACGGTCCGCAGGCGTTCGGCCTCGGCGGCCAGGTGCCGCGTGTAGCCGTCCAGGTCGCCGGGGCGCAGGCGGTCGGCGTCCTGGACGCTGCCGTAGGCGAGGTTGCCGAGGCGCTTGGTGGTGTCGAAGAACGCCGGGTCGCCGTCCACCACCGCCCAGCGCGCGGGGACGCCGAGCGCGCGGTAGAAGGGGACCAGGACGTGCAGCATCTCGGCCACCCCGCCGCCGGCCGCGGTGGAGTTGACGTGCCACAGGGTGCCGCCGTCCAGGCGGCGGCGCAGCCGGCGGGCGGCGTCCTGGAGCCGGTCCGCGCGGTCGGGTCCGATCAGGGTGAGGAACGCGTCCCGTGTCGCCGGGGGCATGGCCGGGGTGTCGATGACATGCATGGGAGTCCTTGCCTTGGCCGGTCAGAAGATGAGGAGGCGGCCCACGAGCCAGGGGAAGAACATCGCGCCGACGCTGGCCGTGCACAGGCACACGGCGCTGGCCTTGCCGCTCACGCCGACGCGCTTCTCCAGCAGGGTGAACGCCGAGGGGAACACGGGCGCCATGAACAGGCCGAACACCACCGTGCCGACGGCGACCGAGCCCAGCGTCGGCGCGCCGAGGCCGAAGAGCGCGGCCAGGACGGCGGCGCTGCCCGCGAACGCGGCGGTCAGCAGCCGTTCGGGGGCGTACCGGCCCGCGAGGGGGGCCCACAGCAGCCGGCCCGCCGTGACGGCGATCCAGAAGAGCGCCGTGAAGTAGGCGGCGTCGGCGGTCTCGTGGGTGAGGCCGCGGTCCGCCACGTAGGTGGGGATCCAGCCCGCGAAGCTGATCTCCGCGCCCACGTAGAGGAACAGCATCGCGGCCACCAGCGGCAGCACCCACGCCTGCCGGGTGTCGCCGCCGTCGCCCGTACGGGGCCGGTCGACGGTGACGGTCGGTCCCGGCAGCATCCGCAGCAGCCACACGAGCAGGACCACGGCGAGCACCGCGCCCGCCCAGTACGCGGGCACCAGCTGTCCGGTGGCGCGCAGGGAGAGGGCGATGGCCACGGGCATCAGGAGCGAGCCGAGGCCGAGGAAGAAGTCCGCGACGTTCATGAACGGACCGACGGTGCCGCGCCGTTCACGTACCAGCAAGGTGTTCACAGTGACGATCAGGAACGTCTTGCACAGGCCGAGCGCCCACCACGCGGGCAGCATCACGGCGCGGCCGGTCAGCAGGGGCAGCGTCAGCATCAGCGCGATGAGGCACGCCAGCGCCAGCGCCGCCTGGAGGTGTGTGGGGAAGCGCCCCAGCAGCCAGCCGGCGAGCAGGGAGCCGCACACCGAGCCGAACGAGTCCACCGTGAACAGCAGACTCAGATCGGCCGGTGTGCCGCCCGAACGCTCGGCCAGGACGAGGAGCGAGGGCCCCAGCATGGCGGAGAGGACCCCCACCAGCGTGAAGCAGAGGAAGTAGGCCGTCGTCTGCGAGGTGACGCCCTTCGTCACCGATGGCGGCGATGGTGCGGTCGCCACGTTCTCCACGCGCGTTCCCCTCCGGTGTCCGTCAGGCGGCCGCGCCCACGCGGGCCTTGAGCAGGCCGACGAGGATGTGGTTGACCGACAGCGCCATGTCCTCGAAGTGGAAGTTGTTGTCGTTGGCGCCGGTCTGGCCGGGGAACGCCGAGGTGCCCGGCACGACGAGGCAGACGTCGGCCAGCTCCCGGCAGCGCCCGCCGTTCCCCTTGGTCATCGCGAACGTGCGCGCCCCGGCGTCGCGTGCCACGGTGAGGGCGCGGACGACGTTGGGCGAGTTGCCGCTGCCGGAGAACGCCATGACCAGGTCGCGTCCGCCGACGAACGGCGCCAGGGCGGCGGCGAACATCTCGTCGGCCCCCAGGTCGTTGACCAGCCCGGTGAGTTCGGACGGGGAGCCGCAGAGGCTGACGAACCGCAGCCTGCGCACGCTGTCCGGCAGCGGGCGGGACTTGTCCTCGCTGACGAAGGGGTGGTGGGTGAAGTCGCAGAGGAAGTGGTCGAGGGTGCCCGCGTTGCCGCCGTTCGCCATGGCGTAGACGGTGCCGCCGCTGTCGTACGTCTCGAACAGCATCGCGGCCACCTGGTCGAGCTGCTCGACCGGGAAGTTCTCCATGACCTTCTGCTGCTCGGCGAGGTAGAGGCGGATCAGTTCCGCGCTGCTCACCTGGCCCCCTCGTGCTCGCTGTCGATGCGGCCGTCGCCCCGGCCGGTGTCGTCCTGCCAGCGGATGACGTCGTCGAGTTCGCTGGTGGACACCTCGACGGAGGTGTACGTGCGCTGCGCGATCACCCGGTGCAGGATGTCCGGCGCCGAGGACCAGCCCGTGCGCGGGCCGTGCAGGGCGGCGGGGATGCGGGCGGGGTCGACGGCCTCGGTCGTGTCGGCGGGGGCCCGCAGGCCGTTGAGGACCTTCGCCTCGCCCTCGACCACGTAGTTCGTCTCGGCCTTGAAGCGGTGCGACTGGAGGGAGGACTGGTGTCCGGCGGTCATGTGGATCTGCTTGACCGCGTAGGGCGGGCCGTCGAGGTTGGCCGTGTACCAGATCTCGTGGCCCCACGGCTTGTCCACCGTGTAGTCGGAGGCGTCCCGGCAGGCGGGGGGCGGGGCGGCGGTGTCGAGGAGGGCCGCGGCGTCGTCGGCCTCGCGGACGGTCCCGGCCCGGGTGCCGGCCTCGATGACCAGCGCCTCGGTGTCGCCGCGGTTGACGAGCCGGTACACGCTGCCGGGCGGGGCGTGCCAGCCGGTGAACGCGCCGTACCGCGTCGTGCTCACCTCCCCGGGGGCCGCGGCGGCCTCCAGTTCCACGGCGCCGCCGATGACGATGTGGGTGCGCAGGTCGTCGGGGTGGCGGCGGAACGGGGTGGTCCCGCCCGCGGGCAGGGACAGCTCGGTGAAGACGTAGCGGTGACCGGTCGCGTCGCCGACCAGGTCCCGGACGGTCGAAGTGGTGGATGGCGGCACGGGTCTCACACTCCCAGGGCGGCGAGGGAATCGGCGAAGGCGCGGATGTGGCCGGTGACGGCCGGGGTGTCGAGCCGGTAGCGGGCGTAGAGGTCCTCGGGGGAGGCGGCCTGCCCGTAGTCGGGGACGCCCCAGGACGAGAAGCGGGGCGGCCGGTCGGCCTCCAGGAGGATGCGGCCCACCTCGTCGGCCAGGCCGCCGGTGACGTAGTGGTCCTCGATGACGAGGACGCCGCGGTGGGAGTCACCGAGGGCGCGCACGGCGTCGCGGTCGGCGGGGAGGGACGACAGGTTGACCACGGTGGGGTGGATGCCGTGCCCGGCCAGGCCTTCGAGGCTGTCGAGCACCGCCTCCACGACGCCGCCCATGGTGACCACGGCGATGTCCTCGCCGGTGCGGAGCACGTCGGGCCTGCCGAAGACGAAGCGGTGTCCCGGCTCGTGGAACTCGCGCTGGGGCTGGCGGCACAGCCGCAGGTAGGTGGGGCGGCGGTGGCCGGCGATGTACTCCAGCATGGCCCGTGTCTCGGCCCCGTCCGCCGGGTGGAGGATCTCCAGGTTGGGCAGGGTGCGCATGACGGCGATGTCGCGCAGGCCCATCTGGGTCGGGCCGTCCTTGCCGATGGCGAGTCCGGCGTGGGTGCCGACGAGGACCACGCCCGCGTCGTTGAGGCCGACCGACTGGAAGATCTCCAGATATTTTCCGGTCAGGAAGTGCCCGAAGCTCGCCACGAACGGTCGGAACCCCTCCTGGGCCAGTCCCGACGCGACGCCGATGGCGTTTGCCTCAGCGATTCCGCATTCGAAGAAGCGATCGGGGAAGTGGTCCCTGAAAGCCAGGGTCTTGGTCGCCGAACCGAGGTCGCAGTTCACTACGACGACATTGTCACGCGCGTCGCCGAGTTCCGTCAGGGCCGCGCCGAACCAGTCTCTCGTGGCCTTCATCGGGCCACCTTCAAATAGCGCAGGCTTTCTTCCAGTTCATCGGGTTTCAACAGCCCGCTGTGGGAGCCGTCGAGCAAGGGGGCGCGGTCCGGGCCGAGATGGCCCTTCTGCGTGTGCGCGATGACGGCCGTGGGGCGGCGGTGTTCGCGGCGGGCGGCGGAAAACGCCTGCCGCAGCTCCTCATGGGAATGTCCGTTCACCTCTCGGACGGACCAGCGGAAAGCCGTGAGTTTCTCCGCGAGGGAGTCGAGTGGGAGGGTCGATTCGACCGTGCCGTCGCTCTGGCGGCCGTTGGCGTCGACGACCAGGGTGAGGTTGGAGACGCCGCGCGCCCCGGCGTACATCGCCCCCTCCCACACCTGGCCTTCCTGGCACTCGCCGTCGCCCGCCAGGCAGTAGACGTGCCCGCCGCCGTCGCGCAGCCGCCGGCCCTGGGCCCGTCCGATCGCCACCGAAAGGCCCTGCCCCAGCGCGCCGGTGCTGACGTCGACGAACTCGCAGCGCGCGCGGTCGGGGTGGCCCTGCAACGGGCTGTCCAGCGTGCGGAGGGTGGACACGAGCCCCGCGTCGAGGTCGCCGCCGACGAGGAGGGCGGCGTACCAGGCGGGCGCCGCGTGCCCCTTGGACAGGACGAACACGTCCCGCCCCGGGCCACGGGACCAGCGCATCTGGTCGAACCGGAGCACGGCCATCACGTCGACGGCGGACAGCGAGGAGCCGATGTGGCCCGAGCCCGCGTCGTGGATCATGCGCAGCACGGCGGCACGCATACGCCTGGATAAGCTCTCGATATTCAGGACTTCTGGATCTTCCAGCTCGGCCTGAATGGCGAGGTCATCGCCGATTCTTCCGATACTGGACGCCGAAAGAGAATGCGTCATCAGATTCGTCTTCCCTGGGATTGAGTTCCTATGGCACGCGGTCTTCGGTACCACGCCATTTTCACGGGATCTTCGCGAGATCCCAGAAGGGTGCACCGCTCGCACAAGAGGCGGTCACCGGCTCATCCGGAAACGAGTACGTGAGCTCCATGCCAACTCTTCCGCAGGATCAGATCTCCTTCAACAGCCGGATGACAGGTTGACCAGAAGGCGGCGTGAGAATTTTCGGGGAATGCCCGGGTTTTTCACGGAGCCGTGTCGCGGCATTCGTCCGGCGAGCGGCCGGGTATCGGACAATTTCCCTTCCCGGCGGACGTGTTCTCCGGTCCCGGATGTGCGGGGAGCAGCGGATGGTACGGGTGGGGAGGAAGGGGCTCAGCCGCTTTCCGATGCGGTCGCGAACCACCCGGCGTGCCGAGCTCCGCCGGCGCTGTCAGACCCGTACGCCATGATCGGTGGCGGACGCCGAGGGGGCGTCCGGTGGGGAACCGGGGGGCTGGACCATGGACACCGAGGGGGAAGGGAACCGGGCGCCGCGGGACCGGCGGTGCGCCGGTGCGGCGTCCCGCGCCCCGCCCCGTGTATGACAGCGGAGCGGGCGCTTGGCTACCCTGGACCACGCGACCGGCGCGTCCGGCCGTACGGCGGTGGGGCCCGCCGTACCCGAACCGCGGCACCGTCGCCGACAACGGTCCCTGCCTGGTCCATCCGCGCGCCCGCGCGCGCCCAGCAGGCAGGAGAACGCCCCGTGAACGACCAGCCCGACCGCCCCGGCACCCCGCACTCGCCCATCGACCCGGACGCGGCGCCCACACCGGGCCGCAGCGAGGCCCAGGTCCTCGCCGCCATCGCGGTGGGCGGGGCGATCGGCGCCTGCGCGCGCTACGGCGCCGGGCTGCTGTGGCCGGTGCGCAGCGGCGCCTTCCCCTGGACCACCTTCGCGGTCAACCTCACGGGCTGCGCCGCAATGGGCGTCCTGATGGTGCTCGTCACCGAGCGCTTCACCACACACCGGCTCCTGCGCCCGTTCCTCGGCACCGGCGTACTGGGCGGCTACACGACGTTCTCCACGTACGCGACCGACGCCCGGCACCTCCTGTCCGACGGCCACACGGTGACGGCGGTCCTCTACCTGGCCGCGACCGTCGCGGGCGCCGTCACCGCCGTCCTGGCCGCCGCGCGCCTGACCCGCCGCCTCGCCGGCCTGCCCTCGGGACGGAGGCACGCGTGAACTGGCTGCTGGTGATCGCCGGGGCGCTGATCGGCGCGCCCCTGCGCTACCTCACCGACCGCGCCGTCCAGACCCGCCTCGGGACGCTCTTCCCGTGGGGCACGTTCACGGTCAACATGCTGGCCTGCGCCGCGCTCGGCTTCGTCAGCGCGGCGGCGGTCCCGGCCGACGTCGAGCACTTCCTCGGCCCCGGCGTGTGCGCGTCCTACAGCACCTACTCGACGTTCTCGTGGGAGACACTGCGCCTCGCCGAAACCGGCACCCCCCTGCGCGCGACGGCCAACACCCTGGCCTCCCCCCTGGTCGGCCTGACAGCGGCCTTCCTCGGCACCGCACTCGCCCACGCCCTCTGATGCTTCATGGTCAGCGCTCCCCCACCGCCTGTTCCGCCCGCCGGAGCACGGCGTCGGCGAGTGCGCTGAACTCACGGTGGCAGGTGCGCACGTACCTCTCCGTACTGCCGAGCGCGCCGTCGGCAGCCCTGAGGTCGAACATGGGCTTACGGGCATCACGTGCGAGCCGTGCCAGGCTGCGGTAGTTGCGCAGGGCAGCGATCTGGTGGCCGTCGTCCCCAGCGGAACCGGCCGGGGGGCGTTCTCCGAGGACGGCGGACGCGTACGCGCCCGGGATGCGCGCGTACCACTCCGCGTAACGCTCGGCGGGCCTGTCAAGGCGCGGCTCGGGGCGCATCAGTACGTAGCCCAGAGGCGTCATGTTTCCTTCGGGCACGACGGTACCAGGAGGCATCCGCGGCAGGACGAGACGCTGCCACGCATGACGCCACCGCCGGAGGGCGGGACCGAGGACGTCCAGTCCCTGGAGCGAGAAGATGTCGGCGGCCAGCGGCGTCAGAACGGTGTCCGCCGCGACGAGGGCGGCGCGGGCGATCGCGCCGAGATGCGGACCGACATCGATGAGGACGACGTCCGCGCCCACCGATCCGGCCGCCCGTGTGATCAGCTGGTGGAACGCCGTGATGGTGCGGACCGCAGCAATGTCTCCGTTGAAGGCGGCGGACCACTGGTGGGACAGCCGTTCCTCGGCACGCGCCAGCCGGAGGCTTCCCGGGAGGAGCCACAGTCCGGGGCGCAGGAGGGTCGGCGGCACCGGGGCGGCGTCACCCGTGCCGTCGAGGGGAGGGCGCACACCAGTGGCGACCGTCCACGGCGCGGTGCCGGACCAGAGCTCCTCGATCTCGTCCTCGTCCAGGCACAGGGCGGTGAGCTCTGCCTGCGGGTCGAGGTCCACGGCGAGGACTGCCGCGCCCTGACGGCTGAGCATGTGCGCCAGGTGGTACAGGAGAGTCGTCGTCCCGACACCCGCCTTGCCGTTGCACAGCGCGATGGAGATCATGCCGCTCTCCGGACGGTCACGGCCCAGGAGGCGGAGTCGATCCTGAACTCGGCGGGCGGGCTGCCGTTGCGTTCCAGCACCTTGCGGACGCGGCCGATGCCGCGCCCGAAGCGGTTGACGTATCCGAGGCCCTTGAGCGCGGCGGCCAGCGACGGGTTGCGGTAGTCGGTGACGCGGTCGAAGTTGTCGTCGCGCACCTGCCCGAAGGGGCCGCCCGGATTGGTGACCTCGATCCGGTCCTCGAACCAGACGATGCGCGTCGGCGCGTAGGAGGTCTCGTAGTTGCGGTGCATGAGGGCGTTCATGCAGATCTCCCGCAGGGCCTCGATCGGATAGTCGGGGCGCGGGGTCTCCTGGAAGCCGTCCCCGGTGACGCGGGTGCGGATGTTGCTGCGCAGCAGGGGTTCGAGCCGGGTGGCGGCGCCGATGAGGTTCTGGCGGATCTCCTGTTCGTCGGCGATCGGCGCGTCGAGATCCGTCCCGTCGTACCGCACGAACTGGAGGTACGCGCCGGGAATGTGCCCGGACGGATCGAGGCCGACCGCCAGCAGCCCCAGCACGGTCGGATGGCCGTCCGGAGTGGCCAGGTGGAGGGAGGAGAGCTGCACGGGAAGCGAGCGTCCGTTCTCCTCGATCACGTCGGGATCGACCAGCGAGGGCAGGTAGGAGCGCCGGAACAGGTCGATGTCGAGGTCGTCCTGGCCGGAGCGGGGGACGGGCCGTGTGTCGAACGGTCCGTCGTTGGCGCGCCGCCGTTCCGAGAGGACCCGCTCGTCCTCGCGACTGGCCCGGCGGGTGGTCGGTCCTGGACGTACCCAGACGACCCCCTCGAAGCGGACGGGCGGCGTGGCGGACGCCTCGACACGCAGGCGGACGACCGGGCGGCCCCGGAAGCGGGCGACCTCGGCGGTGAACGAGGGCCGGTCCAGGATGCGCCCGTCGTCCCGCAGGTCGGTCAGGGCGAGCAGTGCGCGGTCGCTGACGTCCACGCCGTCCACGGGCTGCCCGTCGTCGTCCACCCCGATGAGGATGTCGCCGCCGCCCTTGCCCGCGAGGTCGTTGGCCATCGCGCAGACGGCCTGCCCGATGACGTCCCCGCGCCTGCCTTCACGCCTGGCCGTGCGCTTGAACTCCAGAGTGGTCGTCTCGCGGGTGCCCAGGACGTCCGCAAGGTCGTGGTCGCTCACGCGGCACATTGTCTCAGCCGTGACAAAGTCCGGGCATGCGACGAGCCGCCCCCGGGGTGGGGGCGGCTCGTCGGGGTCGGGCGGGGGGGGGGCGTCAGTCGGTCGCGATGGCGTTGAGGACGTTCATGCGGCTTGCGCGGATCGCAGGGAAGAGGGCGGCCAGCAGGCCGACCAGTGCGGAGCCGAGGAAGACGACCACGATCGTCGGCCACGGGATCTCCAGCACGTCCATCCCCTCCAGCGCCATCAGCTGCTGGCCCGTCACGCCCCACGCCATGCCCAGGCCGAGGCCGAGCAGCGCGCCGAACAGGGCGATGGCGACGGATTCCAGGCGGATCATGCGGCGCAGCTGGCGGCGCGAGAGGCCGATGGCCCGCATGAGGCCGATCTCGCGCGTCCGCTCCACCACCGACAGGGCCAGGGTGTTCACGACGCCGAGGATGGCCACGATGATGGCGAGCGCGAGCAGGCCGTAGACCATGTTGAGCAGCCCGCCGATCTGGCTCTGGAGCATCTCCTTGAACTCGGCCCGGTCCATGACCTCCATCTGCGGGTACGGGTCGAGAGCCGCGTCCAGGCCCGCCGCGACGGCGTCCTCCTGGCCGTCCTCCGCGGTGGCGAAGAGGAAGATGGGCAGCGCCAGCGCCTCCGCCGGGACGTACTGCCCGGCCGTGGCGAGCGAGACGTACCAGGCGCCGACGAGCGCGCTGTCCGGGGAGACGATCGCGCGGATCGTGAGGGTGGCCGTGTCGCCGTCCTCGAAGGCGACGTCCAGCGTGTCACCGAGGGCCAGGCCCTCCTCGGTGGCGAAGTCGCTGTCCACGGAGATGCTGTCGGGTCCGAGCGCGTCGGCCATGGAGCCGTCGAGGACGTCGAGCGCGACGTCGTCGTTCCAGGTGTCGGGGACGGCGCCGATCCTGGAGTCCGTCTCCGTGCCGTCCGGCGCGGTGACGTCCACCTCGATGTCGCGGTACGGGGTGAGGCGTGCGATGCCGTCCACGTCCTCGACGGCCCGCTGGATGTCCTCGGTGATCGGCGACATCACCGTGGGCTGCACGATGTAGTCGGCGCCGAGCGAGCGGTCGATCTCGTCGGTGGCGGAGGCGACCATGGACGTGCCGACGACGGACAGGCCCACGACCAGGGCCAGGCCGATCATCAGCGCGGAGGCGGTGGCGCCGGTGCGGCGCGGGTTGCGCAGCGCGTTGCGTTCGGCGAGGCGGCCGACCGGGCCGAAGACGCGGAGCAGGACCGCCGCGATGCACCGGACGACGAGGCCGACCAGCGCCGGGCCGACGAGGATCAGCCCGAGCAGGCTGAGCAGCACGCCGAGAGCGAGGAGGCCGCCGCCCGCCGCCGCCTCGTCCTGCGCCGCCGCGGCGGCCAGCGAGGCGAGTCCCGCGAGGCTCAGGACGGCGCCGATCGCCGCCCTGACCCGGTTCGCCCTGACGTCGCCCGGCATGCCGGCGTCCCGCAGCGCGGCCATGGGGCTGATGCGGGCCGCGCGGCGCGCCGGGACGTACGCGGCGAGCAGCGTGACCACGACGCCGAGGACGAGGCCGATGACCGGCACGCTCGGGTCGATCGTCAGGTCGCCGGTGCTCAGCTCCACGCCGATGGCGCTCATGAGGGCCATCAGCCCGACCGCGACGCCGACGCCCGCGCCGAAGCCGACGACGGAGCCGACGACGCCGAGGAGCAGCGCCTCGGTGAGCACGGACCTGTTGATCTGGCGGCGGCTCGACCCGAGGGCCCGGAGCAGGCCGATCTCGCGGGTGCGCTGCGCGACGAGCATCGAGAACGTGTTGACGATCAAAAAGATCCCGACCAGCAGGGCGATCCCCGCGAAGCCGAGCAGGACCCATTCGAGGATCGAGAGGACCTCGCCGATCGAGTCGCGGTTCTCCTCGACGAACTCGTCGGCCGTCTGGAGCTTGTACGCGTCGGCGCCGATCGCGTCGCCGACCGCCGCCTTGAGCTGCTCGTCGGTGACAGCGCCGGTGGAGTCGACGTACAGGGACGTGTACGCGTCCTGGCCGCCGAGGAGGAGGGCGCGGGCCGTGTCGAGGTCGATGTAGAGGAGGGAGGCGCCCGGGTTGGTGACGGTGAACGCCGCGATGCCGGAGACGGTGAAGTCCTGGTCGCCGCCGACCGTGACGAGGCGCACGCGGTCGCCTGTGCCGAGGTCGCGGTTCTCGGCGGTGTCGGCGTCGATCATGATGTCGCCCGGCCCGGCGGGCGGGGTGCCCTCGGTGATCTCCATGGACCGCAGTTCGATGTCGGACCAGGTGGAGACGATGGTGGGGGCGCCGGTGGTGGGGCCGACGTTCTCGTTGTCCTCGTCCACCGCGACCGCGCTGGTGGAGACGACGGTGCCGGTGACGCGGTCCACGCCCTCGACGCCGGCGATCTCGTCGGCGAGGGAGGCGGGCAGGGTGTCGGGGACGCCGGTGGCGGGCCCCTCGTCGTCGAACATGCCGCCCTCGCCGTCCTCGGCCGCCGGGGCGACCATGACGTTGGAGGCGGTGTCGGCGAAGAGCTTGTCGAACGTCGTGTTCATCGTCGCCGTGAAGACGAGCGTGCCGCAGACGAAGGCGACGGACAGGACGACCGCCATG